>NZ_JBWYIR010000001.1:0-451164 GCF_056779855.1 Acinetobacter sp. ANC_7654
TGACAGATTTACAACGTAATTTGCTAGAGATAGACTGTACAAAAGATTAATATAATTTCGTACCTATGGGTTTTTTAAGCATTATAGAAAAAATACATAGTAGGTTCAAACCAGCCACATTCAACAATTAGATATCAATAAGTTACATGCAAATCATCTCACTTTTCGCCAAACCTTATATAAAGCAAAATTTTAAATTCATCAAAAACCACTTGCATTAATAGTCACTTTCTTGATCTTTTTTTTGAAATTAATTTTTTTAGCACTTCTTTTTTCATTTTATATGAACAAGTGGATGGGCAAATGCTTAAAATATATGATGTTGTTTGACAGATTTACAACGTAATTTGCTAGAGATAGACTGTACAAAAGATTAATATAATTTCGTACCTATGGGTTTTTTAAGCATTATAGAAAATAAAGAAATTTATAGTTTTATGCTCAATGATGAACAATGGGATAGACTTAAAAATAAATATAAAAATCTCAGCATTAATATGCCTTGCTGTCAGACTCGCGCCATTCCTAAAAAGAGCAAATTAGGGACACAATATTTTGCACATCACCCTACTAGTAATTGTAATGCCCAATCCGGCGAGAGCCGTGAACACCAGTTTTGCAAATATCTCATCTTAAAATATTTACATGAAAATGGATGGACAGTAACGCCTGCGTTTCGTGGTCAAACACCTTCTGGTGAAGTTTGGATTGCTGATATTTATGCCCAGAAGAATAACGCCAAAATTATAATTGAAATTCAATGGTCACCTCAAAGCATTGAAGAAAATACAAAATAGAATAAAACCATCCACATTCAAAAACGTAAAATCAATAGCTTATATTTAGGTTTAGCTCTCTTAACACTCTATATGCTAATTGTTTAAATCTCAAATTCAATAAAAACCAACCACATTTATAACCATTTTATTGACCTTCTGTTTAAAAATATTTTTTTCACATGCCTTTCCTTAAATAATAGTAACAAGGAGCATGATTATGAAATCTAGAGTTTTAAATTTTAAGAAATACACCAAAGTAAAGTTTGACTCATATCAAACTATTCCCGTCCCTTATCCGCCTTTAAGTAGAATTTATCTTTGCTATGTTCATATATTAAAGGCAGCAAGATTACCTTCATTCTTTGATACAAAAACCAACCTCGCTTATCCGACCACAGCTACAAATAATCAGATCTTTTTTCTAGACAATTTTCTGCTTCTATATTCGATCCAAATACAAAATTTACCTATTAGCGGATGCTATATTTTGCAGACCGACATCGATTTACCTAGGCTTGAATATCAACTGAGTACACGCTTATTCACACTAATTACTGAACTTAAATTTGATATTAAGCAGATCAATCCAAATAACGTGCTAAATGCATTTAACACATCACTTTCCAAGCATGCCATTTATGACTTGAATTCCACTCACACCGATAAACCGCGCTCTGAATTTTCACTCGATTTACTCTCAAAACTAATCGGCTGTAGCCGTAATCAACTCTTATATCAACAAAAACAAATCAACGATGCATATTCAATTAAAGTCCAACAACTCAAGCAAAAGTGTGTAGCACTCCAACACCCTCAGCCAAGTACAGAACTGTTTTGGAGCGCTTAACATGCAAACTAAAAGCATCATTCATCAATTATTACAGCAAGAATTTATCCATGAACATTATGCTGAGATACTAAGCCAACATTTAAAAGGCAAAGTCTATATTCATGAGCTAAAACAATTATTAAATCCAGAGATCACCACAGAATATGATCACATTCAACTGTGCTTACTCTCACCGCCTAGCGTTTCTCAACATCCAATTTGCGCTTATCTTTATTCAGTAAAACAGCACTTACAGCATTCTGTAATACAGCAATGGGCGATCCACAATTTACATGCTGCATGTATTCTTAAATCTATCCAGAATAAAGGTAACAAAGACCATCAAACAACAATTATTAAAGTTCTTGATCGATTTAGGTTAGCAAATGAAGCTTATGACGCATCACAACAGGAAAAACCGCTCAGTAAATCTCAGCGTCAGTACCTATGGCTATGGCAACAGCTGCCTGAAGATGAAATAGGACTATATGAATTTGTACAATATTTACGTCGCTTAGAAACGAATCCCCAACTCACTCGTTTTCAATATTTATTACTGCTAGATCTACGGCGTTTTTATGATTATGTATTAGCACTCAAGCCCAAAAAGAATAATTCACCCTCAATCAAACATGTTAATGAACCCCATTATCTCGATGAACACGGCGCAATTTTATGTCATCCACAAGACATGCCACAAAAGGAAGATCCTGCCCTCTTCTACGAAAAATCCCAAGATGAGCAACCTGATCCTCAATATGCTGTAGATACTGCTCAAATATTCCCTCTAGCAACTCAATCAAGTTTCTTACAACATAAAATCAGGCAACTCACTCAACAACACATCATTCGGCAACAGCATGATTTTACGTGTAGCAAACATTACCCAGATTTCAACAGTTTGAGCCTACTGGTACAACATTGCCACCAACATTATTTAAACAACCCAAATAAAAATAAAGCCTATCTGTTTATCCTCCTGAGTTTTCTCAGCGGGGCTCCGATTGAACAATGGCTTAATCTGCAGATCAAACAACGCTATGCGCTCAATAAACGACAAAAACTGATTTTAGAAAACGAACAATATTTTTTACGCTCCAAATTTACGTTATTTGAAGATACTAATTTTGGCTATAAAGATCAGTTACTCAATCAAGTGACCTACTTCGACTTACCGTTAGTCAAAGAGCTAGTAGAAGGTCTAAGAAAGCCTCCCATAATAAAACAAGAACAGGTCGCACATGCTTTAAAAAGATGCCGTGAAGAACTGTTTATTCCTTCACTATCAACTAAAAAAATAAGTGTTTTATTACATCACTGGATTTACCAGCATACTAAAAACCAACAACTTGCCGACATCCTGACAGGCATTGATGCTAATCGATCTGTTTCTATTTCTTATTGTTCATACCCTATATACCGCTTACAGAAATGTTATCAAACAACTGTAAAACAGCTTTCTCATGATTTAGCACAACAAGTTCATTTTACTCATGATGAGCAACTACGGTTTGGGAGTTGCAAAGCACCCAAGCCACAAATAGTGACCGCAATATTTGCATATCTACACTACCAAATCATTCAAGCTCAACATCAAGGAAAAATGTTGGAGATGTTCAATCACTACAACATTTGGTTGTGGCACATTTTATTATTGTTCAGTGCTGCTCGACCTGTTAGCGAGTTTCCTGGCTTCTTAAAAAATTTTGATCTAAATCTACAATGGCTTTGGGTTTCAGATAAAGAAATTCATTCAAGAACGGATGATGGCCGTTTAATTCCACTGTGCGATTTTGTAGTGAAGGAAATCCGCAAATTCATAGCCTACTTAAAGCAGTTTCAACAACTATATCCAGAGCATAAGTCTCATCTTCAAGAAATTTTAAACAGTAAAAAACCACTGCTTAGCGTTTACCAACAAGGACAATGGCAAGCACTTAGTCCTCATATTATCGATCAATTCACCAATATCATGCAGCTCAAGCAACCCAATTGGTTACGTCATACTGTACGAGCGTATCTCACAGAAAAAGCAGATGAAAATTTAATTCTTGCTTTATTTGGGCATGAGCAAAATCAGCAAGAAATGGGGCAAAAATTCTCAAGTTTTTCACTTCAACAATATAAAGAACTCGCCAACGACCTCAACGATATGCAACACGCTTACCAAATTGATGGGATGTATGAAGATGCTTAAAGAAAAAAACTATGCACATGAACGGCGTTCAAAAAATAGAGACAAAAAAATCCGCAAAGAGCGCTTACAGGTTCAATTGATCATTGATGAGTTTATATCACCTGAAAAATTACAGCTGGCACAACAATCTCAAAGCATTCCCGATCTTTATCACCAAGTGACTCAACATTTGGATCATCATAAATTCAGCTTTTCTTTAAGAAAGGCATTTTATCAGCACTTTCGCAAACATGTTATTCAATACAACCTTGCCAATAATACAGACTTACCACTCCCTACACAGCATCTCGTTTCTATTCAACGTAATCCTTTGCTTTTTAATGAATCTTGGTTAGATAATTCAAAATACATTACGTATATGAAAGAGCGGATTTGGCATTATTGGCATACTACAGAACATTTTTCAGATGATGAAATTATTGGCAATCTTCTTATCAGTGCAATCCTGTACGGCGGGCTTTCACATCAAGCGAGCTTAAATAATTTACTTGAACACCTTAAGTTAGATAACCCGATCTATCATATTCAGGCTCTACAACTACCAATCATTTTCCTTGAACCTCAATCGTCACACTATGGTGACTTGTATGATCCTAAGCATCCCCTCAAGAAATCACGAAATTTTGTACCTGATCGATTGACTCAACTGTGGATCCTTAGATTTAAAGCAAAGACTATCGATATTCAATTTGATTGCTACGCTTATATCCGTTTCATTTTTAATGCATTAGAAATACCTTACAATCTAAAGCAATTTAATCAACTCTTAGAGGCTTCCAGTCATTCATTAATGCAATTAGACAATGTCAATTTAAGCCCTGCGCTTGCCCTGTGTTTGACTGAAGAAATAGAAACTTGTGGCTTAAGCCCTAGTGCATTTAAACGCTATCTTTCACCCCAGCTAATACCCTGCCATTCTGAACAAACTAAAGAGCCACTGCTCAAAAATATTAATTCCACGGCAAAAGAGGAACGATTACACACTGAAAATACTCTTGAGACACTTACTGCTTTGCATAAACAGATTTTGAGATTCTTCAAAAACAGCTATAAGACCTCTACAGACATATATAACTTTCTACACACCCAACATAACAGCCTGCCTGAAAATAGCAAACGGTTAGCTCTTTGGCTGTATAGCTTGTTTCATCCTGCTGTAAAAGATATTCACTCTATCGCTCAACTCTATCAGTTGGATTCAGCGAAATATTTGCTCCATATCTCGCAACAACAAAAAATTAGATATTCTTCAATTTATAGCTATTACACAAAACTCGCAGAGACTTGGTTACTCCACAGCAATGACTTTATAGAAGAACCTAACCTTAACGATCATTTGGAAGCGATCTATATCCGTATGTTAAGCAACGTAGGTAAATCTAAATCTCAAAAATTTGATCTCATAAAACGATTTCATCAATTCCAACATGTCTTATTTGATGCTGAACCGTTCCCACTCGCCCATGAAGGTAAACACTTAAGCTCCCCGAAAGCTGAAATCATCTCTGCAAAAATATTCCAACAGATGCTTGCGCGACTTGAATACTACAAAAGCCCAAGTTATACAGTACATGACCTAGAAATGCTCAGTATCGTATATACGTTAGCATATCGTACGGGAACGCGGATTAATGAAATTCTTGGACTTCGAATAAAAGACGTGGAAGGCGTTCATGCCAGTTCGATTTGGATTCGCCCATATCGTGCCAAGCATCAACAACACTTACTTAAAACGGATAGTGCTGAACGCAATCTCAACATTCAAATTCTACTCACTCAAGAAGAGCATCTTAAATTTCAGTATTACTGTCAAGCACGGCGACGTGCTTATATGCCAAATCAATATTTGTTTACGACATGGAATGGAACAGATCGTCTAAAACCACATTTGGTGACACTCCCTTTTCAACGAATACTAGATACATTATTGCCAGAACATCGTTATTCTTTTCATAGTCTCAGACATACCGCAGCGAATAATCTCGCTTTGATATTAAACTTAAACTACGAATTTGTTTCTACTTTCACAGATTATTCATACGATCATTACAATCGCATTAGGAGTCATCTATTGCGCTCTAAAGCACCACAAGACAGCTGGTATTTAATTGCTCACCTGCTCGGTCATATTGAACCAACCGAGACCTTCCGAAGCTATATCCATATCAGCTATGTGATGGCAGGTTTACAATTACGTCAATTTGACCCAATGCTTTCTACCCAAATTATTCAAAAAATCTGCCCAACTTTAATAACGCCGTTGAAACACACAGAAGAGATTCATCTCAGTCGTTTTGACACTCAAATGCTTCAAGCGACTCATCTAATACTATTAGACATAGATAAACAATCAAGTATGCCAATCAATAAAAAAGAAATTCAGCAAAAACCTACTGATGATTGCATCTATGGTACTACTCAATCAGAATACCCATCTGCACTGATCATAAAAATACTCAAAGCATTAGATCAGTCATATACACCTGAGCTTCTTTCTCAAAAGTATGATTTTCCGATCAAGCCACTGATACGATGGCAGCAAAATTTATTCAGGCTCAAACAACTCAAAAATCGTAAAAACCGTGCACGTTTTATTATTGATGCGGATAAATCACAACGCATACTTCCACATATTGAAACGCAAGAGGAAAAACGACTATTAGAGTATTTCTTTAAACAGCTCAATCTGTATCATTATGATGATGCTAATCTATTGGCTGCTATAGATATATTTGAAAAAAAAGCAAGTGTTTCACATGCAGGACTAATTTTTAATATGTCTGATATAAGACAAGCGAATATATTTTTGAGGGGGATTTATTCACTGTTTCCAAATAAATATTGGAATGTAGCTATATCGCCTGAAATCACTCAAGGAAAACTCATGGAGCGATTAGAATTTAAATTTCAATCTAGCAATACAAACAGCAGTTTGAGTAACTCTTTTAAAATCGAGCTAGTATCTCAAAACAATGCTAAAGCTTTAGCAGTACTTCGCTATTGCAATTTGATTTTGCTTATTTTATGTATGCCGTTATAGCCAATTCACAACTGATCCAGCTGATAACCTGAATATTCATAAAAATCTTGTACTAATTTTTCATACACTTCAGAAAAGTTAATTAAATTTTCTCGCTGTAAGCCGTAGTGGTCAAAATAACGATCATCAATAAAGTAAGCTAAACCAATATGTGTATTGAGAGAAGTGGATACGCCAAGCAGTCGACAAAAATATGGGTTATATTGTAGCTGTAATGCTGTATCCATAATAATTTTAGACGCTACAATTTTGGACACATTACGAATATTCAATTGCCGAATGCTTGGATGCATCGATGTCAAGATACGATTCGCAGAATAATCCATCATGATCGTTTGGCCTTTTGTTAATTTAATTTTTTATCAGGTGATGATTTAGAGGCTTAACGTCGTTTCGTTAATCCCTAAACTGTACTTATATTTATATAAAAATATGTCTATATCGTCAAGTTTTTATTGTCTACTTAACAATTATTGTAAATTACATTAGACTCAAACATTCTTCAAAGTTCGATTAAAAAATAAGTTAGAAGTCAAAAAACTAACTCTGCAAAAGTTAGTTGAATAAACGAGGATATCTGTAACCTCTATTGGTCATTTTGAAACATGCTGATGAGACCTTCGCTTGAAAACTTCTATAAGCTACTTTTCATATTGAACTTATATGGTCATTAAATTTTATTGAGAAATAACGATCTGATTAATTCAGGGGTCCACCAAGAAACCAATACACTACAAAACCTATCTGATGCTTAAAGCAAAATAGTCGATAAATTTATTATTCCAATATCGAGTGATCAAACTAACTGAAATCATTGAATCCAATAATTATCATTATTACTAGTTAAAACATCTAAAAACTTAGATTTTATGTGTTTTCATTTTAATTTTCATCAACTTAAGTGTTATAGATATTTTATACATATATAAAATAACCTAAAAAGCTGATTGCAGTAAATTCAATGAGCTTTTTGAATAGCCACCGATTTACATCACATATCTATAGTAAGCATACCTTCGATACTAAAATAATTTCTACTTGCATTCGCTCTCTTTCCAATCCATTTTCTATTTGGTAAATAACAAGTACCAATTGAAATTTTAGTCTTTCCAAATTTTTTGTGAATATGTTCGTAAGCCTGCATTAATCTTTCATTTATTTCGATAGCATCATGATCTGCAAATAGTTCGGGTATATATTTATCTTTATCTATTAAATCAGAAAGCATCACGCCACATTTTTTAAATTGAATGCCCGGCTTATAGACTTGATCTAAAAGCTTTAAGGAGTATCTTGCTAGAACAGTAACACTATCCGATGGCTCGGGAAGGTCTATAGAAGTTGACTTTCCATAGTATGGAACATTCTTATCAAATGGATTTGATTGTACAAATACAATTAATGTTCCACAAAGCGAACCATCCTCTCGTAATCGCTTGACTGCATCCTGAATGTATTTGCAAATCGCCTCTCTCATATCCCCGATGTCAGTAATCTTCTCACCAAACGAACGACTTGCCACAATCTGTTTTTTAGGTGGTGGTGTATCTTCAAGTTCGATGCATGAAATCCCTTGTAACTCCATTACTGTTCGCTGCATAACAGATGAAAATAATTTTCCAATTTGGTGTGGGCTACATTTAGATAAATCTAATACAGTATTTACCCCCATATCATTTAAGCGTTTCGAATGTTTTCTACCAACTCCCCAAACCTCAGATACCTCAATAATCCCCCAAAAATGTTCCCGATGACGTGAATCCATGTCTACCAAATTACACACACCATTAAACCTTTTAGCTTTTTTTGCCATGTGATTAGCAATTTTAGCTTCTGTTTTAGTACGACCAATTCCTACGCACACAGGCAATCCAATCCATTTAAGGATTCGTTCTTTCATTTCTCTGGCAAGATCATCAAGATCATAATGTTCTGCATACGCCGTCAATTTTAGAAAACATTCATCAATTGAATATATTTCTTGCTCATCTGGTGCAACATACTGTCCAAGGATTGAATGAAAGCGATGTGACATCTCGGCATACAAAGCGTAATTGCTTGATAAGACCTGAACATTATGTTGCTCTACAATATCTCTAATTTTAAATAGAGGTACACCCATCTTAATGCCTAGATCTTTGGCTTCCTGAGATCGAGCAACTGCACAGCCATCATTATTTGATAACACAATGACTGGTTTATTTATAAGAGAAGGATTGAACAGACGCTCACATGAGACATAGCAATTATTTACATCTATGAGCGCGTAAATTTCTTGTTTTGACTTCATTTGAACTTCTTAATAACGCTAGTAACTACACCCCAAATTTCAAAAGTTTGACCTTCCATTGGATGGATATCTTTATAACCTTCGTTTTCGGCTTTGAGCCAACAACCTAATGCATCTTTAATGAGGCGCTTTACAGTGAACTCATTATCAATCAATGCGATAACAATATCTCGATGTTGAGGCTCAATACTACGATCAACAATCAAAGAGTCATTGATATCTAAACCAGCATTGAGCATAGATAAAGAGTTAACCTTTACAATGAAAGTTGCGTGATCATTACTAATCAAATATTCATTTAAATCTAGTTTCTTATCGATGTAATCTTGGGCTGGTGACGGAAAGCCAGCTTGGACGCGCTCTGTAGCTACAGGAATTTCTACACGGCTTAATGGATCTAATAATCGAATATCAGAAATTTCATGATTAGGTGATTTTTTTAAATAATTTTTAATTTCTACAACTCGAGACTCTGGTACACGAATAACTTTTGTTGGTTCATCAAACCGAGATTTTCGACCAGCACCTTCGCGCTTTCCACCATGACCTGATATAATTTCTGACATGATTAATTTCCCCTTGATTGCGTTACGTAATCAAGATTGTATTCATGCTTTAAATTATTTCAACATATAAAAATTAGCTAATGCTAAAAAGGCTTTAAAATAGAGAGTCTTGCTGTTTATTTTCAGATGAACGGTCGAAAGGTTTGGTTATATATTCATCATCCATTTCAAAAAAAAGTTCATGAGCATCTAAATGGGAGACTGTTAACCAGTCTTTTCTATACTTCTCTGGAATAACAATGATAGATCGCTTTTCATCGTCTGGACCATGAAACTGTTTCATAAAGGGATGATGTTCAGCATTGATCGTCAACATTGAGAATGAGCGTATCTTTCGACCATCGATGATTGCGTCCTCATAAATACCTGCGACCGTAAAAGGAGCTTTATCTTCTCTCGATATACCACACCAATGAGGCTTTCCATCGATATACTTGGGCTCATAAAACTCTTGTACAGGTATCAAGCAAAACTTGTCATTTTTCCAAGCGCTTCGGAATGAAGGTTTTTCAGCAATTGTTTCTGTGCGTGCATTGTATGTATGCCGACCAAATTTAAGGTCTTTGGACCAATGAGGTACTAAACCAAATTTAGCCACGTCTAAATCAAATTGTTCAGCACCATTCATAATGATAGGGGCATCGTATAAAGGGAAGACATGTTGTCTAAAATCCAATTCTAGTTGTGATTCATAAAGATCTAATAAATGTAATTTATTTTTTGAAGGAAACTCATAATTTGAGCACATGTCTTATTTCCTTAATTATTATTTACTAATAAAACAGATTTCTATCCTAAACATCAAATTATGTTGACTTAAGATTTTATATTTTATATGAATTTCACTAGTATTATGTATAATTATTTATGAATTTAATTAATGAAAGCCCCCCTTTTCTGGAGGCTTTTTATATGTTTTATATACTGTATGCTACTAGTAATAATTAAAAAAACCACTTAATGCGGTTTTTCTTAATAACACAGCACAGTCTAATAATACTGAATAGCCATAAATTCTATATACATATTTTGGTAAAATAAAATTGCAAATTTACAAGATTTTTTGGATTAGAACCTTTTAATTTCAGAGACTAGTTTTTTATTAAAAAAATAATAAACTACTTAATTACATCCCTAATTTTTTTATTTAATCATATATATGGATAATTTTTGTACCATTCAAGTATTTTTAAATAATGAGTGGATCGACTGTGCAACTGTTGAACTTAGAGATCTAGAAACTAAAGGTTGGTTGGCTAAAACTGCAACATGCTACTTATTTGATTATGCAATTGATTACATTAATTTGAAAGATAATCATGCTCTTTCAAATTATTATCCTGTAACTATAAATAGTAATCTTGAAACCACATGGCCAGCTTTTCTTATGGATTTATTACCACAAGGGTACGGTCGAAGAGAGTTATTAAAAAAGCTTGGTCACTCTGAATATGCACAAGAGCTAGCAGATTGGTCTTTACTTAGGGCAGGAGCTAGTAACTGCATTGGAAATTTAAGGGTTAAAGAGGCACACGAATGGCTTCTATCTCAGTACTCACCTCAACCAATAATAGGATTTTCACTAGAAGAAATCATCCAACGTGGTGAACAATTTCTAGAATATTTAACTTCTTTAGGCTTATTTATTAATGGATCTACTGGTGTCCAAGGTGAATGGCCAAAACTGTTATTGACACAGAGTTATGATGACCTATTTTATCTAGATCACACACTACCAGATAACAAGGCAAAACAACACTGGTTGGTTAAGTTCAGCCGTGGTAGAGATGAACGTCTCAATAAAATTTTAATGCATGAACCACTGTATATGCAATTAGCTGAATATCTTGGTCTGAATGTATTTAAAAAGTTAGAGCTATATGGAAAAACATTGTTCATTCCACGTTTTGATAGAAAGGTAGAAAATAATTGTGTTGAAAGAATTGCTCAAGAAAGTTTAGCCTCATTTGGTGGAAAAGCTGGCTTTGGAGTGGCAATGACCCATAATGAAGTTTGCCAATTAATTATGAAATATTGCAGTCATCCTGAACTTGATATCATCGAATACATTAAAAGAGATTTAGCAAATATTGCTTTAGGAAACAAAGATAACCATACACGAAATACTGCATTTCAACGACTCAATAATGGTTGTATTCAATTAACTCCTCTCTACGATTTCACTCCTACATGGATGCATCCAGATGGAATCTCTAGATGTACTAGATGGGAAAATGACGATACTAATTGGAGAGAAATTACAAACTATATTTTACAAAATACTTCTATAACCGAGGATCAAATAAAATACACGTTTACTGAACAGCTTGACTTATACAAAGGCTTATTAACTAAAATGGAATCCATAGGAATTGATTATGAGATCATCGAAAATTGCAAATATAGAATTCAAGATATTTGCCAACAATTAACAACAATTTGTCATAGATAGAAAATCCTTCTCAAAAAACAATCTATATCATACTGATTTTTAAACTGAAGAACTTCATACGTTCAAGCATAAACTGTGGATGAACAACATCGACTAAAAGTTGGTTTTAATAATTTTATGAGATGCGTTCCAATATAAATTATAAGTGATATGGTTGAAAACACGATATCTCATCAAAAGCTTAAACCAATTTATTGCAAACAAAAGAGAAATTATTTGTTTTTCCCATCTGTAATCCATCATGTACCATGTGGTATTTATCATTTAAATAAGGTAATACAAAATGTGTATTCTAATAATTATTTACACCCAGTTGAGGACAAAAATCAGGGTTATATTGTAGCTGTAACGCCGGATTCAGGGTGATTTTTGTAGCCCCTATTTTAGATACATTACGATTATTAAGTTGCCGAATACTAGTACCTGATACTCGGAGGCATCAATGTAACAATACGACTCGCGGAATAATCCATGATGGTCGTTTTACCTTTTGCTATTTTTTTTATCATGTGATGATTTAGAGGCTTCACGTTTCTTTAGTTAATCTCTAAACTGTTTCTACATTTATATAAAAATATGGCTATATCGCCATATTTTTATTGTCTATATGGCGGTAGTAATGACATTTGAATTAAACTCGAATAATTTTAAAATTCGATTGAAAGAAGCCCGAAAGATACGTAAGTTAACTCAGCAAGAGTTAGCTGAAAAAACGGGAATACCTGTGACATCAATCGCACATTTCGAAGCAGGCTCACGAAAGCCATCGCTGGAAAATTTTTATAAGCTTATTGTCATACTTAATATATCGGCAGATTACATTTTGGGACGCTGTGAAAAAATGAGTACCACAGGGATTGATCCTATTACAAATGCTTTACAGGACTTACCAGAGTTAGAACGCAAAATGATTGAAAAATTCATTATCTCACTTCAAAAAGAATGAGATTGAAGGGTTAAAAATAATTTCAAAATAAGGGCTATTAAATGATATGGATAAATACATCGATATGAATGATACAATTTTTATCTAAATATATTTTTTGATCTTGGAAAATAACTCTTAAATAAATCTCTTTCATAAATCTAAGGTTATAAAAAATTTATCCGAAAATATTATGATTAAGCCTAAAAAGTGTATAAGCCCACAATAGATTCCTGAGTATACTAAACATACAAAAGTCGCTAGCAGAATGGCTAACAGTCTGATCGCTATAGCTCTGTTATCAAATCAGCCTATCAAAAAGATAGTCTTGAATGCGAATAATGTATTCGAAAAAAACTTTCTCAGCAATTTGTAAAGACCCTAAATATTAAAAAACCACATTTAAGTGGTTTTTTTACATAGCGCCTAATTGGTTATCGACACATTGTGTGTACGCTATGGATCAATTCATCATCTATTGTCAATTAGATGGTCATAAAAATCGGATTATCGTTCACTTCTACATTTTGCTTTGTAATTTCTATACCACTCTTCTATTTCTTCTGTATCAAAATAGACCGCCGATTGACGAGATGTGCCATCTTTCATAAATCTTGGAAAAGTAACATCATTTTCTATAATTTTGCGTAAGCAATCTCTGGTGACATTAAGCAACTCACAAACCTGATTATACTTCAACCGAAGTGGCTTGAGATTTTTACAAACTGAAGGTATTTCTATAGCTTCAGAAGCTTGATTACGGATAACGCTACGTCTTCCATTTGAATTATAAATTCTCGAATGATCCAACTTTGGATCCTCTTTCTAAAAAACTTACACCAAGCCTAACAAATTTTTTTTTTAGGAAATTAAATCCATGTAAAACTCAAAAAAAAATCACTCTCACGAGTGATATTTAAAATTAGTTGTTGAGTATTAAGTTAAGAGTGATTCGATATGGGCACTCCACCACTCCATAATCTCATAACGCTCTTCTAAGTGGGCTCCTTGATCATATGCTCCTTTAACACCGCCTTTCACGTGAGATAATGCTGCTTCGATCACCTGAGATTTATTACTAAAATGTTTATTTAAGTTGGTCGAGGCAATATGTCTAAAACCGTGGGGATTTTGCTTCCCTTTATAACCCAATCTATTTAGTGCAGCATTGAATGTTAAATTTGAAATAGGTCTGCCTAGATCATTTCTACCTGGAAATAGATATTCACTTTCTCCAGAATATTGCTTAAGTTCTTGTAAAAGCTGAATTACATGCCTTGATAAAGGAATTCCATGTTCAATTCTATTTTTCATCATATACGATGGTCTTACCCATACAGCCTCTTGAAAATCAAATTGCTCCCATCGTGCATTTTGCAGCTCTCCTGGACGCGGAAACATATGAATTAAAAGCTCTAAACCTATAGCAATCGGTCGAGATGAAGAATTTCGAATCAACGAAATCATTTTTGGTAACTGATGAATCTTTACGTGCTTCATGCTTTCGGACTCACCTTTTGCTAAATGGTTTCCAATACCTTCGAGCGGATTATATAAAATTCCCTTTTTAAACTTCGCTAAACTATAGGCACCTGAACAACATGAAATCAGCTTTTCAATTCTGTTAAAAATTCTTTCATTTATTTGCTTTTCAGTAAAAAACTCCAACCATTCTGTCGGCGTAATTGACTTATATGCACGATGTCCAAAGACTGGTATTAAATGCCGTTCAATTGATTGCTTTTCTTTTCGATAAGTATCAGCAGCCCACACTAATTTTTTTCGGTCTAACCACTCATATATTAAATTTGAAAATAATTCACTTTGCTCTTGCAGCTTGAGTTGCTTAACCTCAGCCTGTGTCTTTATTTCAACTTTACCATTGAGCATATCTTCAGCTTTTTCTCTTGCTTGTAAGTAGCTGACCGAAGGGTAAGCTCCTAATCCAATCCAGGACCATTTGCCTTTGGAATTTTTATAACGATATTGCCACGATTTTTTGCCATTAGACTGAACTCTGCAATATAAACCCGCTATATCAGTTGGCTCACGATATTCTTTAACTTTAGGCTTTAAAGATTTATATCTATCTTCTACATTTTTTTTACGTCTTACTGTTCCATTCTGAACAATATTTGTTGAACGGTTTATAACATCAGCCTTTCCTGAATGTGTATTCATAACGCAGGATTATCCTTATATTATTTATATCTTGTATCCCTGAGTTATATTTTAAATTTAGGATACAAACAAGGATACACAGAGCGTGTTCCCATATGAAGTTATATGACGTTAAACAAAGCAATAAAAAACCCTTAACTCTTTTAGAATTAAGGGTTTGGATCTCATATGAATGCATATGATTATAAAATTTGGTGGGCCCAGACAGACTTGAACTGTCGACCAACGGATTATGAGTCCGCTGCTCTAACCAACTGAGCTATAGGCCCTATAAATACTGATTTCTCAAGTATTTTCGAATCAGAATACTAGCCAATATCAAATTCAAAAACAAGGTTTTTCATTTTTTTATCTTCAGCTTGACCAAAATTTATTCATCATAGTTTGCAAATCACGTACGATCTTGATCACCTATAGAATTTCAGTCACAAATATGTGAAAAATTATGAATTTTCGGTAAGCGTCGAGGATGTAAAGTTTGCAGATAAAATCTAAATTTAGTAGTCAATTTTTCTATAATTTATTACTAAAGGGATTGAATTTTTTAAAATGAAGTAAGAAACTCTGCCATATAAAATTCAAATATCTCTGTGAATCATGAAAAAACACATTGCCGAAATGGCATTTAAACTTGCTGGTGTCAAATATCATGTTGAACCGAATGTTCTTGGTGATAAACAAGTCATTATCGGTTTTGAACATACCACGATGATGGATGCTGTACTCTCAATCGCACTGTTCCAAATCCATGATATCCCGATTCACACACTAATTAAAAAAGAACTATTCAAAGGACCTTTTAAGCCAATTCTAGAAGGGGTTGGCGGTATTCCAGTTGACCGTCACTCAAATAAAGATATCGTGGCGCAAATGGTTGAACTCTTCAACTCTAATGACAAATTTAATCTCGTGATTGCTCCTGAAGCGACTCGTGCGAAAAATGGTGAACAACGTAAACCGATCCGCACTGGTTTTTGGCATATCGCAAAAGCGGCAAACGTCCCTATCGTTTTCTTGTTTGTGAACCAAAAAACCAAACAAGGCGGAATTTTTGGCAAAATCATGCCATCAGAGTTGGATCATGATTTGAAATTGATTCAGGAACTTTATAAGGAACATACAGGTTTAGACATTATTATTCCTGAACCGAAGAATAAAGCCTGATCTTGATCAATTGCTAAAATAAGGGTCTTTATTAAAAAAAAGCCCTTATGGTAGAATTTCGCAGATTTGATTAGGCATAAGGCCAATCTACAAGGAGCATATTTCGCATGGCGGGTCATTCCAAGTGGGCCAATATTAAGCATCGTAAAGCTAAACAAGATGCTAGTCGTGGTAAAGTTTTCACAAAATATATTCGTGAAATTGTTACAGCTGCAAAACTCGGTGGTCCAGATGCAGCAAGCAACCCACGTCTTCGTGCAGTTGTTGAAAAAGCATTGTCCGTTAACATGACTCGTGATGTCATCAACCGTGCCATTCAGCGTGGTGCTGGTGGTGAAGACAATGATGATTTAAAGGAAGTCACATACGAAGGTTATGGTGTTGGTGGTGTAGCTGTTATTGTTGAGACAATGACTGATAACTTAAACCGTACCGTACCAGATGTTCGTCACTGCTTCTCTAAAACAGATGGTAACTTAGGTACTAACGGCTCAGTTGCTTTCCTTTTCACAAAACGTGGCGAAATTACTTTTGAAGATGTTTCTTTAGAAGACCAAATTATGGACGTTGCGTTGGAAGCTGGTGCAGAAGACATTGAAGTGACAGAAGATGAAATTCTTGTGATCACTACACCAGAGTCTTTTGGTACAGTGCAAGATGCTTTAGCGGCTGCAGGTTTAAAATCTGACAATGCAGAAGTGGTGATGAACCCTTCAACTAAAGCAGAAATCACAGATATCGATCAAGCGAAAAAAATCATGAAAATGATTGATATGCTTGAAGATTTAGATGATGTTCAAAACGTATATACCAACGTTGAATTCTCTGAAGAAGTTTTAGCACAATTGGATGCTTAATCTATATTCAGAATTAGAAAAACGCACCTTCAGGTGCGTTTTTTTATAACTGATGGTCGTCTTTATTTTGTAATTGCTTGAATTATGCTTTACTCAATAAACCATGACAGTTAAATACATCATATTCTTTAATGACAAAGCTTGAATGCAATGCCACAACATGATCAATTTTACCAATGCGCTGTAACAAAATCTGGCTATAATTTTCCATATCACGAGCAACAACTTCTATAATAAAATCAGCAGATTGCCCTGTGACTAAAAAAGCATTGATCACTTCAGGAATACTTTTAAGTTCATCTAAAAATTTTGCAAAAGTATCTGAGTCATGCTTACTCAATGATACTTGTAACAACACATGTAAATTAAACCCCAATTTTTGATAATTAATATCACGCTTTAAATTTGTCATGATATTGGTTTCAATGAGGTGTTTAATACGACGGTGCACTGAACTTACAGACAGGTTAATACGCTCCGAAAGCTCGTTCAGATTCAAATCTTCATGCGTAAGGATTTCTAAAATTTGTTTATCGTATCGATCTAATTCCATCTTCTTCTCAATATTTTCATGGCACAAAATGATTATGCGTTATTTTTTCAAAAATATCGATTAAAATGAAAATAAATTAACCAATCAGACAACATAACAGAAAATATGCTCTGTTATATCCCGCGCCAATCTACCCGCGCATTTCGTTCGTTGGCATAAATACGTTTGACATATTGCCCTATCGGCAAATCAAGCAATTGATTTTGATAGTCCTCAAATTCAGATGAAACTGGCTGATGATATTCTCTTTCCCATGGTGTACCAGAAATCTCGAGTAGTGGAGCAAGCATTGAACAAACAGCGATATCTGCCAAACCTAAACGATCTCCTACCAAATATCGAGCTTGATTCTGAATCAATTGGTCGTTTAACTGCAAAATAATTTCATGCATATTTTCTTTAGCAAGCGCAACTTGTTCATCATCAAGTTGGTAGCTAGTTGAAACTAAAGTTTTAATAAGTGGCTTACTGATCTTTTGAAATTTTCTCAGATATCCTTTTTCACCAATCATGATTTCTAGCGGCTCATCGCTTTCAGATAAAGCTTGAGCAAGCCCCCACCGCCTCACTGATACACCCAATTGATTACTCAGGTCATTAATTTCAAGTGCTTTTTTTCTTAACTTTAAATCTGATCTGAGCAATGAATGCTCTGGATAAACATCATCCAAATACAGGGCAATTTGGGTTGAATCTGCAATCCACTTTTCTTTATCACGTAATATCGGCAGAGAGTTTTGACCTGTTTTTAATTTTGCGAATGCACGATGTACGCCCGGAATCATATTTTGAGCAACATAATCCAATTCCTTATGATCAAGTAACCAGCGAGCTTTTTCACAAAAGTGAGATAAAGGAAACTGGTAAAGGATGCGCATAAAATCTCCGAAGTCTTGATCAATCATAGGATTTATTGTTTTGCTTACTTTATGCAACCCTATGCCAAAACACAATGTGATAATGCATCAATTGCAACTTAAATTGTTATTTTTGGAAATATGAATCCGTTAAATTATAAATGTTTAGCAAATCTTTATCTTTTTTATTGCAAAGTCTAAATGAATTCAACGTGTTTAGAGCACTGAAATTTATTAAAATTCATTATTAATCAAAATTTTAAGTTTTCTAATATTTTTCAATCGATATCTATATTTGTCTTAAGCATTTTTTTTGAATAGTTCAACGAAAACCAGCATTTAAAAAAAATATTCTATGGGCGTAGCGTATATCTCCTCAAAGAGGAATTGATCTATGTCTCGTTTAATTACTGAAAATGTTCATGTTATTGAAAATGATCAAGATGCCATTCATGCAGCCTATCATGTTGCTGATTATGCGCTCGAAGGTCGCAATCAGCGTGACCAACAACGAGCTTTACCATTTGCAGAAATTGAATTATTCAGCCAAAAAGGTTTAGGAGGCTTACGCATCCCCCACGTATATGGCGGTGCTGAAGTATCTCATCGTACCCTTGCCCAAGTATTTCGTATTCTAAATAAAGCGGACTCAAGTTTAGGGCAAATTCCACAAAATCAAATTGCATTGCTCAATATGATCAACATCATGGGAAGCGATGAACAAAAGCAATTTATTTTCAACGAAATTTTAAAAGGTAAGCGTCTTGCCAATGGGGGCCCAGAACGACATACCAAAGATACCAAGACTTTAGACACACACCTTGTTTTGGAGGATGGGAAATATCGAGTTTCAGGAAAAAAATTCTATTCTACAGGCAGTTCATTTGCACATTGGTTAGCCATCAAAGCCATACACCCTGAAGGTCACGTGGTTTTAATTTTAGTGAACCGTGAATCCACTGGTATCAAAGTCATCAATGACTGGGATGGATTTGGTCAACGTACCACTTCAAGTGGCACAGTGATTTTAGACCATGTTGAAGTTGATCCATTACTGATTTTTGATGAAAGAAAATTATTGGACGTCCCTAATTTTAGAGGCGCGTTTTCACAGCTGATGCAAGTGGCTATCGATGTTGGTATTGCTGAAGCAGCGTTTGAGGACATGTTGTTTGCGATCCGTAAAGCACGCCCAATTGTGGATGCACAAGTTGAACGTGCCAGTGATGAGCATTTCACCTTACAAGAAGCTGGCAAAGCTAATGTTTTGTTAGATGCCGCCATTCTTTTGCTTGATGAAGCAGCTGATTATTTAGATTCACTCAGTGTAGTTGAACAAATCTCCGATGAACAGATTGCTGAAGCTTCGATCAAAGTTGCTGAAGCTAAAGTCTATGCCAATGATGCTGCACTGCATATCTCAGAAAAGTTGATTGAGCTCGGAGGAAGTCGCGCCAGCCTCAATGTTCATAATTTTGATCAACACTGGCGAAATGCACGTGTACATACCCTTCATGATCCTATTCGCTGGAAACTTCACGCGCTGGGTTCGTATTACTTAAACCATACTTTTCCTGCACGTCATGCCTGGATTTAAGGAGTCATCATGTCATCTTTACAAGCTTTAGAGATCCAAGAATCAGGCAGCTATAGACCAGCGCATATTATTCGCTCTGATGAAGAAGCATTAAAAGTCACACACGAACTTGCAGAAAAGTTTAAGTACCGTGCATCTGAACGAGATTTAAATCGTGAACTTCCTCATGAAGAAATCGAAGCGTACAGTCAATCTGGCTTATGGGCCATTACAGTACCTCAACAATATGGCGGTGCCGATGTTTCTATTCATACACTGACAAAAATCATCGCATTAATGAGTGGTGTAGATGGCTCTATCGGACAAATTCCACAAAATCATTTCTATGCACTTGAAATTTTGAGAAATACTGGGTCTGATGCTCAAAAAAGACGTTTATTTACTGAAGTTTTACAAGGTGCTCGCTTTGGAAATGCCTTGGCTGAGTTTAAAACTAAGAATGCAGCACAACGCTATACCTCTTTAAGACAAGTTGAAAATGGATATGTCCTCAATGGTGAAAAATTTTATTGCACTGGCAGTCTATTCGCTCACCGTATTCCAACTCTTGCTAGTGATGAACAAGAGCGCCAGTTTCTGGTCTTTGTTCCACGTCATAGCAAGGGCTTAAGCCTAATAGATGATTGGAGTGGATTTGGACAACGAACCACAGGCAGTGGGACGGTTAAATTTGAAAATGTACAGATTGACCCTGAGGATGTAGTCCCTTTTGATTTGGCTTATTCAACTGTCACAATTTCAGGTCCATTTGCACAAATTATTCATGCCTCAATTGAAACAGGCATTGCTCGAGCTGCTTTTGAAGAAACATTAATACGCGTTCGTCAAGCACGCCCTTGGATAGATGCAAAAGTTGAACATGCCACTCAAGACCCTTTGACACTGTACGAAATTGGTCGAATTGCAACAGACGTCAAGGCCACTGAGTTACTACTTAAACAAGCAGCGCAAGCGGTTCAAGACGCCAAAATCGCCCCTTCAGAACATTCAGTTGCAAATGCTTCTATTCAAGTGGCTAAAGCACGTGCACACAGTACCGAAACTGCACTAAAAGTCTCGTCAAAACTAATTGAACTGGCTGGTAGTCGTGGAAGTCAACGACAAGATAATCTTGACCGATACTGGAGAAACGCACGTGTTCATACCTTGCATGATCCAGCGCGTTGGAAATATTTCTTCATAGCCAATTATGTTTTAAACGGCGTATTCCCTCCAAGACGAGGTACGCTGTAATGACAAAAATTCAATCGAATCCTCAAAAACAGATCCTGTTCAATGCATTTGATATGAATTGTGTGGGTCATATCAATCATGGACTTTGGACACATCCACGTGATCAATCAAACAGATTTAATGAATTAAGTTATTGGACAGAACTCTCTCAAACTTTAGAGAAAGGTCTTTTCGATGGATTATTCATTGCCGATATTACTGGCGTTTACGATGTCTATCAAAATGGCATTGATCTAACCTTGAAAGAATCGATTCAACTGCCGAGCCATGATCCAAGCACGCTGGTGTCTGCAATGGCAGCCGTCACACAGCATTTGGGTTTCGGTATTACAGTGAACTTAAGTTATGAATCTCCTTATCAATTTGCTCGTCGCTTCGCGAGTCTGGATCATCTGACCCAAGGACGTTTGGGATGGAATATCGTCACTGGCTATTTGGATAGCGCAGCGCGATTGGTCGGTCAGCAAGGACTGAAAGATCATGATTTACGTTATGAACAAGCTGAAGAATTTTTAGAACTCTGCTACAAATTTTGGGAAGGCTCTTGGGAAAATGATGCTGTCATCCAAGATAAGCTCAATCGCATTTTTACCGATCCGACCAAAGTACATACGATCCACCATCAAGGACAGTTCTATAACAGTCACGGCGTCTTCCAAGTCTCGCCTTCAGTGCAACGTACACCTGTGCTATATCAAGCAGGAGCATCACCTAAAGGACTACAGTTTGCCACTCGGCATGCAGAAGCCATGTTTATTGGTGGAGATACTGCTGAAAAAATTGCGTCGCAAACACAAAAGATTCGCCAATTAGCCCATTCACACGGTCGTGATGGTACAGCAATTAAATTATTTGCGGGTATCACTGTCGTTACTGCTGAAACAGATCAACAAGCGCAAGAAAAACTGCAGGACTATATTCAATATGCAAGTCCTGAAGCAGGGATTGCGCATTTTTCAAGCTCAATCGGAACAGACTTAGGTCATCTAAAAGATGAGGATGCTATTCCATATAAAAAAACCAACAGCATCGTTTCTGTAAATGAACGCTTTAAGGAAAACAAAGTCACTTTGGCAGATTTAAAAGCTCAGCATGTACTCGGTGGACGTTATCCCTTATTTGTTGGCAGTGGAGCAACAGTTGCTCAACAGCTAATCGAATTCATTGATATTTCTGGATTAGATGGTTTTAACCTTGCCCGTACAGTCGCTCCAGAGTCACATCAAGATTTTATTCGTTATGTCATTGCTGAACTCCAACAACGTGGTCGCTATAAGACCGCCTATGCTGAGGGTAGCTTAAGGCACAAGCTATTCAATGCGGGAGATCATTTACCACTTTCACATCCTGCACATCATTTCCGATGTCCAAGCTCAACACAAGATATACAACAATCAAATTTAAATCCTATACACCAACATTCAGCTTAAGTTTTTAATATTTAGGGGTCTTTCTATGGCACAAGCTCAGTCTTCTCGACTTAAATGGATCGGCGTTGCAATCGCCATTATTGTGATTGCAGCGTTTGCATGGTCCTTTTTGAAAAAAAATGATCAACAAGAAATTGTGATTGGCATTAGCCCACCATTTGCAAAACCACTTCAAGCCGCAATTGAAGAAGCAAAGGCCCAAGGCATTCATGTACGTTTGGTAGAATTTTCAGATTGGAATACACCCAACATCACCCTAAATCATGGGGATATTGATGCAAATTATTTTCAGCATCAACCTTTCTTGAATAATGCGTTAAAAGAAACCAACTTTAAGCTCAAACCCTTGGGCATCGGCTCAGGAACACATGTCGGTTTATATTCAAAAAAATATAAAGCGATTAGTGAAGTTGAAAATGGCGCTCGAGTTGTACTGCCAAATGATCCTGTGAATCAGGGTCGCGCCCTACTCCTCTTACAACACGCTGGATTAATACAACTTAAGGATTCCAACAACCACTTATCCAACTTAAAAGATATTAAATCCAATCCAAAAAAATTGAACTTTATTGAAGTCGAAGGCCCGCAAACTGCGCGTGCCGTAGATGATGCAGACCTCGTATTTAGCTATCCAATGTACCTACGCTTAGCGCAAACAATTGATCCAAATGATGCCTTAATTTTGGATGAAATTAACAACACGCTTTATGCCATCTTATTTGTTGTTCGCGATGACTTTGAACAAACTCAGCCTGAAAAAGCAGCTCAACTGAAAAAATTTATCCAAATTTATCAAAGCTCAGACAAAGTTAAACAAGCATTGAATGAGGATATTGGTGAAAAACTATGGTTCAAAGGCTGGAAATAAGGAGTGTTCATGTCTACTTCAACTCAATCATCTAAATTCATCAAAATTGCAGTCATCATCGTCGCAGTACTGGCGGCCTTAGTGGGATATCGTTATATCAGTCAAAACTCAAATGATAAAGTGATTAAAATCGGCATTAGCCCACCCTATGCTGAATTACTGCAAAGTGTCGCTGAGGATGTAAAAGCACAAGGAATCCATCTGGAGTTGATTGAGTTTTCAGACTGGCAAGCACCCAATGTTGCTGTGCAAAATGGTGATATTGACGCTAATTTCTTTCAACAAAGTGTTTTTCTAGCGAATGCAGTGCGTGAAACAGGCTATGACCTTGTGCCTTTTGCGAAAGGTTCAGGCAGTCATGTCGGACTTTATTCAAAAAAATATCAATCCCTACAGGAAATACCTGATCAAGCGAAAGTAGTCGTACCGAATGATCCAGTTAACATGGCACGTGGTTTAAATTTGCTGGCTCGTGCAGGCTTAATTCAAGTCAAAGATATTAATAATGAGCTCACCAGCACCCGAGACATTATCAGTAATCCTAAAAAACTCAAGATTATTGAAGTTGAAGGCCCGCAAACCGCGCATGCTTACAATGAAGCTGACTTAATTATGGGTTTTCCTCATTATTTGAAAATGGCAAAAGTTGCTGATCCTACGTCTGCACTGTTATTAGATCCGATTAATAAAAAATTTGCGATTTTGTTTGTAACGCGTCGAGATTATCAAGATCAGGATGACAAATTAAAAACTGTGGTTGAAACCTTCCAAAACTCTGCAAAAGTCCGTCAGATTCTAGACAAAGACTTTGGACAAGGTTTGTGGTTTGAAGGCTGGAAATAAGGAGAATGATCATGGTGAGTTTTGGTTCACACATTGAATTTGCAGTACCCCATATTACAATTCGTCATTTAAATAAGTATTACGATGTACAAGGAAAACAAGTTCACGCACTCAAAAATATTAATTTGGATATTCCCGAAGGAAAAATTTTCGGCATTATCGGCAAAAGTGGTGCGGGCAAATCTTCATTGATTCGCACCTTAAATGGGTTAGAAACAATTTCTGATGGTAGTATTCATATACATCAACATGATCTAGGGCAGCTTAATCACAATGAATTAATCGCCCTACGCCAGCGTATTGGCATGATTTTTCAACATTTTAATTTACTATCTGCCAAAACAGTTTGGGAAAATGTCGCGCTTCCATTGAAAATCGCAAAAGTGCCTGCTGCTGAGATTCAAACTCGTGTGGATGAGGTTTTAAATCTAGTCGGTCTGGCTGAAAAGCATCATCACTATCCATCACAATTATCGGGTGGGCAAAAACAACGAGTTGGGATTGCCCGCGCATTGGTCAGTAAACCTGAAATACTATTGTGCGATGAAGCAACATCGGCACTTGATCCAGAAAGCACATCTGTTGTTCTATCTTTACTGAAGGAAATTAATCAAAAATTAGGACTCACCATCGTTCTCATTACACATGAAATGCAGGTAATTCGTGAAATTTGCGATCAAGTGGTGGTTATTGATCAAGGTGAAATCGTTGAATCAGGGCAAGTTTGGTCAGTCTTCTCTCGTCCCCAGCAGAAAATCACGCAAGAACTCCTCAATTTGGAACAGCTTGATTTGCCATTCCAGTTACATCAAGAGCGAGCTACACATTTAACGCATACCATTTTGAAAATCAGCTATGCAACTGATTTGAAAAATCCTCCCAACTTAAATGATGTACTTTCTAAAATTACACTGCCTGTGCATTTATATCAAAGCCATGTAGACACTATTCAACATCATCTGGTTGGCTCACTTATCGTAGGTATTCCTCAATTAGATGTTGATGTACATACGCTCCATCAGCAATTCCACCATAAAACATCACAAATCGAGGTGCTTGGCTATGCACAACCAGCTCATTGATCTTTTAATTATGGGTACCATTGATACTTTGTTAATGGTCGGTATTTCTGCATTTTTAGCGCTTCTCATTGGATTGCCTATGGCTGTAATCCTCGTCAATACCTCAGAAAATGGGATTTATCCGTCAAAAAAAATTAATCATACCTTGGGTTGGGTGGTGAATATTACGCGCTCTATTCCCTTCCTAATTTTGATGGTGGCGCTCATTCCCTTCACTCGACTGATTGTGGGGACCAGTTATGGGGTATGGGCTGCGGTTGTACCTTTAACTATTGCGGCTACACCTTTTTTCGCACGTATTGCGGAAGTCAGTCTACGAGAAGTTGATCATGGACTCATAGAAGCTGCACAAGCCATGGGCTGTAATCGCAAACAAATTATTTGGCATGTACTTTTACCAGAAGCACTGCCTGGTATTGTTGCAGGTTTTACTGTCACGCTTGTAACCATGATCAATTCCTCTGCGATTGCGGGTGCTATTGGTGCGGGTGGTTTAGGTGACATCGCCTATCGATATGGCTACCAACGCTTCGATATGCAAATTATGTTGGCGGTGATCATTGTATTAGTCGTATTGGTCATGCTGATTCAAGCTTTGGGTGATCAATTGGCACATAGTTTGGACAAACGTAAAATCTAATTCACACTATTCAATTGAGTCTCATCTGTCTTTTCGAGAAACATCAAAGCCATGACCTGACTTTGTCATGGCTTTGATGTAAAATCACCGACAATTTTTAAATAACACTGTGTGAGTCTTTTCATGGGTTTTAATTGCGGTATTGTCGGCTTGCCGAACGTTGGTAAATCTACACTTTTCAATGCATTGACGAAAGCTGCTATTGCTGCAGAAAACTTCCCATTCTGTACCATTGAACCAAACACTGGCATCGTTCCTGTTCCAGATCCACGTTTAGATAAATTAACTGCTATTGTTAAACCTCAACGTGTTATTCCAACCACAATGGAATTTGTAGACATCGCAGGTTTAGTTGCTGGTGCTTCTAAAGGTGAAGGTTTAGGGAACCAATTCTTAGCCAACATTCGTGAAACTGATGCAATTGCACACGTAGTACGTTGTTTTGAAGACGAAAATGTTATTCACGTGAACGGCAAAATTGACCCACTTGATGACATTGCAACTATTAACACTGAGCTTGCTTTAGCAGATTTAGAAACAGTATCAAAAGCGGTTACACGTTTAGCAAAGTCTGCGAAAGGTGGTGATAAAGAAGCAGTTGCAACAAAAGCTGTACTAGAAAAAATTCAGCCATTACTTGATGAAGGTCGCCCTGCTCGCGCAGCTGATCTTGATGACGACGAGCGCAAATTAGTTCGTGGCTTTGGTTTATTAACCCTTAAACCAACAATGTATATTGCAAACGTTGCTGAAGACGGTTTTGAAAACAATCCACACCTTGATGCTGTTAAAAAATTAGCGGCAGAAGAAAATGCCATTGTTGTCCCACTTTGCAACCAAATCGAAGCTGAAATTTCTTTGCTTGAAGATGATGAGCGTGCTGAATTCTTAGAAGCGATGGGCATGGAAGAACCAGGTCTTAACGTGGTTATTCGTGCAGGTTATGGCTTACTTGGCCTACAAACTTATTTCACTGCAGGTGTTCAAGAAGTTCGTGCTTGGACTGTAAAAATCGGTGCGACCGCTCCTCAAGCTGCTGGTGTGATTCACACTGATTTTGAGAAAGGCTTTATTCGTGCAGAATGCATTGCCTATGACGATTTTGTTCAATACAACGGCGAAGCTGGCGCTAAAGAAGCTGGAAAATGGCGTCTTGAAGGTAAAACTTATGTCGTTCAAGATGGTGATGTTTTACATTTCCGTTTCAACGTTTAAGTCATTAAAAAAACAGCCGAAAGGCTGTTTTTTTTTTGCAAAGATTAATTAAAAGATTGAGATCATGGATTTTGAGTTGAAGTACTCGAGTGATTTACGTGTTTATGGTCCATGTCATAGCGCAATTGTTTAGCTCGAACCAATACTTTCTCCTCCAGTTTTTTACGTAAACCAATGAGAAAGATAAATTCTGCTACGACAAATAAAGGGCCTATCGCGAGACCTACAAGATCATCCACAAAAGCTGGTTTTTTCTTTTCATAATAGTGACCAATAAATTGAATAATCCATCCCACAATAAAAAATCCAGCACTTACCAATAACCAAGAGGATGTCGCTAAAGCTGCTACTTGTGTGGCTGGCTGATAAATTAAAGCAAATAGCACTGCCATTACCACACCAAAAATGAGATCCAAACTCAAGTAATAAATCACTGATGCGACGATCAATAACATTGCAAAATCAATGGAATATCCAGCAACCGTAAATTGCGCTTTGGCTGCAAAACACAAGATCGAAAATACAATCAAGGGAATTCCAATAAAATGCGAAAATACGTTTTTACGATCTAGGTGATAAGCTGCATATTGTCCAAGCAAGCTCTCTAAACGAGTCATGTTATCATTCCTTTTTCTGACTATTTCCTTCAATATATATAAATGTAAACCAATAAGTTGTCGACTAGACGACAAATAAACAGTATAAAAGGGATAATTTTGCTTTTAAATCAATACGTTTATCTTTTAAAAAATAATTGGTGGTTTAGCCAGTTTGATCATGAACTACAACAGCTGATGCTCGAACATGCACAGCTCATTGAATATGGCAAAGAGCAACTGATATTTTCTAAAGCTGATCAATTTGATGGCATTTATGCCGTGATTGATGGTGCTGTTCGTTTAGCACATATTGACGTAGAAGGTCGTGAGACGGTGACAGTTATCGCAGATCCCATTATGTGGTTTGGTGAAATTTCGTTGATTGATCAACAACCCCGCTCTCATCATGCGATTACCAGTAAAAAATCCAAAATCCTCAAAATAAGTCGTGTAGGACTTGATCTGATTTTAGAACAATATCCAAAATTTTGGTTTTATCTGGCCCAATTGGTCAGTCATAAACTCCGTTATGCTTTCATGGAGTTGGTGTCTATTCAAACACAACCCCTTATTCAACGTTTAGCTCAAAGATTAATCTTTATCTTAAATGGATACGGTAATCTCAAAGAGATTGAAAAAAACACCATCAACCTATCTCAAGAACAATTGGCACAAATGTTGGTCTGCTCAAGACAGACCATTAATCAAGAACTACAACATTTAGAAAAAATTGGCGCAATTAAAATTGCATTTAAAAAAATTGAGGTGATTAATCTTAATCAACTTAAAGCTTTAGCCGATCAAACTTAATCGATTAAAGATGATGTGCTTCAGTAAAATCTGGATTAATCATTGTATTGGGGTCGCTAGGGTCACTTAAAATAATTTTGTATACGCCTTAGTGTTTCCTAATTCTGGTTGCTCAATTGCAGTTTTGCACTGCGCTTTATCGCGTTCATAATTGGCTTGACGCTGTGCGAGCTGGCCCTCATTTTCCACGATTGCACGTGCCCAAGCATCTATGGTTGTTAGCGCTTTACGACAAAGCGCATATTTCCCTTCAGTCACTGAGTCGGTCATTTTGACATTAATACGCCAATCTAATACCAATTGACGCACAGGCTCGCGTACTTGTGATGGTATAAGCGCTTTATTGGCTTGATACAGAATAGGATCAACCTGATTAATCAATTGCCAAGCATGATTTGCATATTCAGTTGCGTCATTAGTCAGCTTCGGTGCTTCTTTAATTTCAACCTTTTCATCGGCAGTTTCTGCCTGACCACCACAACCGGATAAAGTGAAGATGAGGAATGTAGTCAATGCAGCTAATTTAAAGGGAGATTGAATCGCAAACATGACATCGCTCTAATAAACTATTCGGCACTATGCTAGTAAATTCGGGTAGAATACTCAATCTCGTTTTATACCTTTTGTTCCAATCTCCAATTAGGTTTATCGTGACCCAATCAAGCTCCCCACACATGACACCGGCAGGTTTTTGGCAAGGTGCCAAAGACAGTCAAGCCATCATTTTCACCTATTTGCCTGTTTCATTCGCGTTTGGTGTATCTGCAACTCAATTTGGATTTACGGCGTGGGAAGCATTATTTTTATCCTGTTCGATGTATGCAGGTGCCAGTCAATTTTTGGTGGTTGCCTTACTCGGCAGTGGCACTTCCATCTGGATGACAGCCTTAACTGTAATAGCGCTTGATATTCGACATTTGTTATATGGTCCTGCTTTACAAAACTTAATTCAAGATAAACTCAATCTGAAAAAAACTGCAATTTGGTCATGGGGCTTGACCGACGAAGTTTTTGCATCAGGCATGATTAAACTGTCGCAACGCCGTCAAGAATGGTCTGAATCTTGGATGTTAGGTCTCAGTCTGTTTAGCTGGTTGTCTTGGGCACTTGGATCTTTTCTCGGGGGCTTATTTGCAGATCAAGTCAGTCATCTCCCCCAATTTTTGCAAGCAGCGCTCGACTTTCTATTACCTGCACTTTTCTTGAGCTTCTTACTAGCTGCATTTGAGAAAAAACATACCTTTGTCGTGACCATCACCATTATTGTTTCTGCTATTTCGTGTTACTTTATCGATTTATCTGCAGCGATATTCATTGGCATAAGCTCTGGTATTTTGGCTGGTTTGTTTAAACATTATGTACTGAAGCAACATGATCCTTTGCACACAGGTGAACAATCATGAATCTAGAAATTATTTGTGTCGGTATTCTGGTCGGCATCGCGAATTTCGCCTCACGCTTTGGTCCTTTTTTTGTGATTCAGAAACTACAACAAGGTCGCCAGAAACGCGGTGCTCTTTGGCTTAAAATCGCCCTTGGATCTATCGGTATTACAGCAATCAGTTCAATGCTCGTGTTCGCGACTTTACCGCCGCTCTTAGAAACACCCAATAAGAGCGTTGCCATGTTAATTGGTTTTATTGTGCTCTCGGGTTTGTATTTCAAATTTAAACAGATTGTACCTGCAACACTCACAGCGGCACTCACATATGGTTTGGTGTATACCTATTTCCCACTTTAAAGCATTTCTCCCGTATTGTTCATTCAAATTCTAAATGTATAAGCCTGATCCTTGGATAAGGCTTATGCATTTTTATCAATAAAAAAATTAAACGATATCAAAATAATTTCTTGCTTTTTCTTGTATTCATCGCGCTCAAGAGGTTTTAGTTCTGATATGCTAAAAGTCCATAATATCAAGCACGGATGAATCAAATGCTTATTACACTCGGTACTCCACTTCAATCTTCGGCGTTTAAAGTTCTATTATTGGGTTCAGGTGAGTTGGGTAAAGAGGTGGTAATATCATTACAACGATTAGGTGTAGAAGTACATGCAGCAGATCGCTATGACAATGCACCTGCCATGCAAGTTGCTCATCATTCCTACACTTTGAATATGGCGGACCCAAAAGAATTAAAAAAACTGATTGAACAAGTTCAACCTCATTTAATTGTTCCTGAGATTGAAGCCATTGCCACTGAAGTCTTAGTGGAAATCGAAGATGCTAAAACTGCCGTAGTTATTCCCTCTGCGAAAGCCGTGAATCTCACCATGAATCGTGAAGGAATTCGTCGCCTCGCAGCTGAGGAACTAGGGCTACCAACCTCGGCTTATCGTTTTGCCAATAGTTTGGAATCATTCCGTGCAGCATGTGATGATATTGGCTATCCAAATTTTGTAAAACCTGTGATGTCATCATCAGGTAAAGGACAATCACGTGTAAAATCTTTTGATGAAGTCGACGCTGCTTGGGAATATGCTCAAACAGGTGGTCGTGTCAATCAAGGTACTGTCATCGTAGAATCGCAAATTGATTTTGATTTCGAAATTACATTACTCACAGTACGGGCAAAAAATCCTGAAACAGGAGAAATCGAAACGCACTTCTGCGATCCTATTGGACACCGTCAAGATGCAGGTGACTATGTAGAAAGCTGGCAACCTCAACCTATGAGCACAGCTGCCCTTGATGAAGCAAAACGTATTGCCAATAAAGTCACAGTAGCGCTCGGCGGTTGCGGTATTTTTGGTGTGGAATTATTCGTTAAAGGTGATCAAGTTTGGTTCAGTGAAGTTTCTCCTCGTCCACATGACACTGGATTAGTCACACTTGCATCTCAATATCAAAGTGAATTTGAACTTCATGCCCGTGCGATTTTAGGTCTTCCAGTGAACACGCAACGTCACAGTGTTGCTGCAAGCGCTGTGATTTATGCAGGTGTTGATGATACGAATTTGTCATTTTCTGGCGTAAATCTTGCTATGCAAAACCCTAATGTCGATTTACGTCTTTTTGGTAAACCTGAAGGTTTTAAACGTCGCCGTATGGGGGTCGCAACTGCACGTGCTGAAACAACTGACATTGCACGCGAATTAGCGACTGAAGCAGCTTCAAAAGTAATTGTAAATCAAAACAAATAATTCATTAGGTAGGCCATCATTTCATGATCAATACGTCTCCATTAGCAAACTATGTTTCGAGTAATCACGACATCAAGGCAATTAATCAATGGCGCTCAGATGTTGAAAATCAATTACAACATGAGTTTGAAAATGGTAAGGCGATACGTGAGATCATCCTCACTCGATCTAACCTGATTGATGAGGCACTTAAATTCCTTTGGCAACATGCTGAGTTAGATCAAACCGATCTGGGCTTGTTCGCTGTAGGAGGTTATGGTCGTCGTGAAATGATGCCCTACTCTGATGTCGACATTCTGATCCTTTCAGAAGATGATCTTACACAAGAACAAGAAAATGCCATTACCATTTTTATTTCCTCTCTATGGGATGTTGGAAATTTTAAACCTGGCGTAAGTGTAAGAACCATTCAACAGTGCTTTGAACAGGCCATGAATGACTTAACGGTAGCAACATCTCTCATTGAGTCTCGTTTAATTATTGGCAATGAACACCTAGCGAAATGGCCTCGTCGTGTTGTTTCACAAACTTGGACGGATAAAACCTTCTTTGATGCCAAGATGGAAGAACAAGCCAAACGCTACGCTCAGCACAACAACACTGAAAGTAATTTAGAACCTGATATCAAAAATGCACCGGGCGGCATTCGAGACATTAACCAAATTGGTTGGATTGCAAAACGGCATTTCCGAGTAAATCGTATATACGATCTTGTACATTTAGGTTTCATTTCTGAGTTTGAACTTGGGGTGCTCGAAGATGCTGAGAATTTTCTCTGGGAAATTCGTCATCATTTACACCGCTTAACTAAGCGTGATGAAAACCGACTATTGTTTGATTACCAACGCGATATCGCAGCAAAATTTGGTTACCACAAAGTCGAAGGTGAACATATCAATTATCCAATTGAACAGTTCATGAAACGCTACTATCGAGCAGCTCAGCAGGTTTCAACCCTGAATGAAATGCTACTCGCCTATTTTAATGAGTCTGTCATCACGCCTCGTTTACCCAACTATGAGCGTAAAATTGAGGAAGTGAATGAAAACTTCAAATTGGTGGATGGTAAACTCGCAGTTCAACACCATAAAATTTTTGCAGAGAAGCCTACAGCCATCCTTGAGATTTTCTATATCCTAGCAAATCGCCCTGATATTGATGGCATTCGAGCTCGTACACTTCGATTGCTTACTTTAGCTGCAAAACGCATTGATCAAGCGTATCGAGACAATCCAGTTAATCAAGCCTTGTTTATGGCGATCATCCGATCACCGAATAACTTATATGAAACATTGCTTGCGATGAAACGTTATGGTGTACTCGGCAACTATATTCCTGCATTTGGGCAAATCATGGGCCTTATGCAATACGATTTATTCCATATCTATACTGTAGATGCACATACACTCCTACTCTTACGTAATTTAAATCGTTTTAAAGCGCCAGAATTTGCTAAAGATTTTCCTGTCGTAAGTTCGGTATTCCAGCGTCTGGTGCGCCGAGACATCGTATTCCTCGCTGCTTTGTTCCATGATATCGCCAAAGGCCGTGGTGGAGACCATAGTGAATTGGGCGCGGTTGATGCCATTGAGTTCTGTAGCAAGCACGGTTTTACTGAGCGTGAGTGTAATCTTGTTGCGTGGTTGATCCAAAATCATCTATTGATGTCGATGACTGCGCAGAAAAAAGATATTTCTGATCCAGATGTTGTAAAAGATTTTGCCGAGAAGCTCGGTGATATGGAACACTTAGACTATCTGTATACGCTTACAGTGGCTGACATTAACGCAACCAATCCTAAGCTTTGGAACACATGGCGAGCATCGCTCATGCGTCAGTTATATACCAATGCTCGTGATGTAATTCGTAGTGGTTTGGGACGTCCTGTCGATTACCAAATGCTGATCGAAGATACCAAATTTGCAGCAAGTGAATTACTTGTCAATGATTATGCTTTAGAAGCTGTTGAAAAAGTTTGGCAAGAACTTGGTGACGAATACTTCCTCAAAGAAACTGCAGATGAAGTCGCATGGCATACACGTGCAATCCTAGATCATGGTGATAATTCAGCACCATTGGTGATGATGCGCGCGCACCGTAAATCAGCGCAAGATGCTGTGCAGATTTTTATTTACACTCAAGATCAACCTAATCTTTTTGCCACCACTGTTGCAGTTCTAGATCGTATGAATCTAGATGTACAAGATGCACGCATTATTACAGCAACTAAATCCTTTAGCTTAGACACCTACGTGGTGCTTGATCGTTTTGGCACATTAGTAACAGATCCAGAACGTGAAAATACGGTAAAAGAATCATTGGTGCACGCATTAACAGATTCACAAAATTATCCAGGTTTAATGCAACGCCGTATACCACGCCAACTTCGTCATTTTGATATCGAAAACACAATTGATATTACGTTGAACGAGGCGCTACAGCAAAATATGGTCGAGATCTCTACCCTTGATCAGCCTGGATTACTTGCCCGTATCGGTGGCTTATTTATGATGCAAGGTCTCGATATCCATTCCGCGAAAATCGCCACCTTGGGTGAGCGCGCAGAAGATATTTTCTTTGTAACCAAAAAGAATGGCGAACCTATGAATTTAACTGAAGCTCAGGCTTTTGCTGAACAATTAAAAGCAGCATTAGATGAGGCTTCAAATCAGGTCTGTAATCATCATTAAAATTTAGATTTAACCCGACGGTAACTGTTTCATGAACTCTAGTTTAAACCTATTACATCCTTATCCATTTGAAAAGTTGAATAAACTTTTTCAGGATGTAAAACCTGCAAATCTTCCGTTAATTCCATTGTCAATTGGTGAGCCAAAACATCCTGCACCTGAATTCGTAAAACAAGCTATTGTCGATAACTTCAATCATCTTTCGACATACCCAAACAGTAAAGGCTTACCAGAATTACGTGAAAGTATTGCGCAATGGCTCACACGCCGTTTCAAATTAAATGCTATTAGCGCAGAAGATCATATTTTACCTGTGACTGGCACACGTGAAGGAATTTTCTCATTCGTACAAGCGCTGATTAATCGTGATGAAGCGCCTTATGTAGTTATGCCGAATCCCTTTTATCAAATTTACGAAGGTGCAGCTTTACTCGCTGGCGCTCAACCTTATTTCATCAACTGTACTGAAGAAAATGGTTACCTTGGTGACTTCGATACTGTCCCTGCAGAAGTATGGGAGAAGACAGCTTTACTTTTTGTCTGCACACCCGGAAATCCAACAGGTGCTGTTCTTTCAAAAGAACAGTTCAAAAAATTAATTGCGCTCTCTGATCAATACAATTTTGTCATCGCATCTGATGAATGCTATTCAGAACTATGGTTTCATGAAGCCCCTGTAGGATTACTCGAAGTTTGTGCTGAACTAGGTCGTGATGACTATAAAAACTGTATCGTATTCCACTCTCTGTCTAAACGTTCTAATTTACCAGGTATGCGATCTGGCTTCGTTGCAGGTGATGCTAGTCTATTAAAACTTTATTTAAAATTCCGCACTTACCACGGTGCTGCAATGCCAGTACAACATCAATTGGCATCGATTGCTGCATGGAATGATGAGGCACATGTTGAAGAAAACCGTAAACAATACCGTGCTAAATTTGATTTATTCCAACAAGAATTAGGTCATTTGCTACCACTGAAAAAGCCTGATGCGGGTTTCTATTATTGGTTAAAGGTCGATAATGATGAAACTTTTGCCAAAATGCTGATGGAAAAAGCACATATCAAAGTCTTACCGGGTCGTTATTTATCTCGTGATACTGAACAAGGAAACCCAGGTGAAAGCCATGTTCGTTTGGCACTGGTCGCAGATTTAGACCAATGTAAAGAAGTTGTTAAACGCTTAAAAGCAATTCTCTAATCGTGCATAATCTTTAACTTTAAGCCCTCTTTTTAGAGGGCTTATTTATTTTATTGATGAGTAAATGCTAGTCCAAATATTGGACTATAGCTCCCCTAAAGAAAATGTAAGGTTAACTTTGAAAACATCATTCATTTTAAAAACTAGTCAAAAAACGCCATGAACATTCATGGCGTTTTAAAATATTTAATGACTGTAATTGGAAAATTACAAAGTCGCTAAAATGTCTCTTAAAGTCTGATTTGGATTTTCTGATTTAGTAATCGGACGACCAATCACCAAGTGTGTAGAACCATCTAACATTGCTTGCTTAGGTGTAACAATACGTTTTTGATCATCAGCTGCTGAACCTTCCGGACGAATTCCCGGAGTGACGAGAGCAAAGTTCTGACCTAAAGTTTCGCGTAACATTTTTGCTTCTTGCGCAGAACATACAACACCATCCAAGCCACTTTCTTGAGTCAAGGTCGCTAGACGTTTTACATGTTCAAAAGGCTCAATATCCAAACCAAGATCACGTAGATCTTCTCGCCCCATTGAAGTTAATACGGTGACTGCAATCAACTGTGTTTGATAGTTACCTGATTTTAATCTTTCTACACAAGTTTCCATCATTTTTCGTCCACCAGATGCGTGAACATTAACCATCCATACCCCTTGATCTGCAGCAGCGCAAACGGCTTGTGCTGTAGTATTTGGAATATCATGAAATTTTAAATCTAAAAATACTTCAAAACCCTGATCATGCAATGCTTTTACAACAGTCGGACCTTCATGTGTAAAAAGTTCTTTACCCACTTTTACACGACAAAGTTTAGGATCCAAATTTTCAGCCATTTTCAATGCGTCGTATTGGCTTTTTGCATCTAAAGCAACAATGATACTCAAGGTTGTTCTTCCGTCCATCTAAAGTTGCGTCATTATAAAGATGTTCAACTTAAGCTGCAAAATTAACTTTAAAAAACTCAGCTTAAAATTCAACAGTTTATTTTCAATAAAAAAAAACCTCTAAAATAAATTTTAGAGGTTTTTTAAATATTTATAAATTACAGCGGATTTGAGTTACGCGGATCTGAATGCACATCTAGTACTGTCTTTTCATGACGTACATTTGCAGCAGCTTCAGCAGCAGCTAACTGAGCATTTTGGATTTGTTCTTTACGAAGATATTCAATATCTTTGCGAAGACGCTTAATTTCCCAACTATTTTGGAATACACGGAAAACTTGAACTCCGAGTAATAATCCAACGATGATCCCAAGTGCCAAAGTCAACAAAAGCAATAAACCTAATCTCATTGCCGGTACTTGAGTGAAGAGAAGATCAACAGTCAGTTCTGTACCATTTTGCAGAACCAATGCCAATGCATATCCGAAGATTACAACTAACAGTGCAACTAATACGTAACGCATAACCACCCCTGAGTAATTTATTATTTTCCTGCTGATTCATTTACAGCATCTCTTAGTGCTTTACCTGGTTTGAAATGAGGTACAGCTTTAGCAGCCACTTCAACTGACTTACCTGTTTTAGGATTACGTCCAACTCGCGGTTCGCGATGATGTAAAGCAAAACTTCCAAACCCACGAATTTCAATACGATTATCAGCTGATAATGACTCAATCATTTGATCGATCATAATTTTAACAGCTTCTTCGACCAATGGCTCAGCCAAATGAGGATTTTTGATAGAAATACGTTCTATTAAGTCAGACTTATTAAGTGCTTCAGTAGTCATCTGCGACCTCTTTAATTATCAAGCTACTCTGTGCATAGCGAGATAATAACCTGTTTAAATACAAAACGGTAGCGCAGTAAGTCAATACTACGCTACCGTTTACAGTATTTGTGTAAAAAGTATTAGTTAAATTACATTAACAATACATTGAACACGAAAGACTTAGTGGTTCATTTGAGCTTTGATCAAATCACCAATTGTCTTAGGACCGTTGTCTTGACCTGCAGAAGCAGTTTTCAAGTTAGCAACAGCTTCTTTCTCTTCAGCTTCGTCTTTCGCTTTGATAGACAAGTTGATTGCGCGTGATTTGCGATCAACATTGATGATCTTAGCTTCAACTTCTTGACCAACTTCTAAGAATTTAGTTGCATCTTCAACGCGGTCACGGTTGATTTCTGAAGCTTTAAGAGAAGCTTCAACTTCGTCAGCCAACTTAATTGTTGCGCCACGAGCATCAACTGCAACTACAGTACCTTTAACAAGAGCACCACGTTCGTTAGCAGCTAAGAAATCGTTGAACGGATCGCTGTTCATTTGCTTGATACCAAGGCTGATACGGTTGCCTTCAGCGTCTACAGAAAGGATAACCGCTTCAACAGTGTCACCTTTCTTGTAACGACGAATCGCTTCTTCGCCTTGTTCGTTCCAAGAAATGTCAGATAAGTGAACTAGACCATCGATACCGCCTGGTAAACCGATGAAGATACCGAAGTCAGTGATAGACTTGATTGTACCTGAAACTTTTTCACCTTTGTCGTGAGCCTTAGCAAACTCTTCCCATGGGTTAGCACGAGTTTGTTTGATACCAAGAGAAATACGACGACGCTCTTCATCAACCTCAAGAACCATAACATCAACTTCATCACCAATCTGAACAACTTTAGATGGGTGGATGTTTTTGTTTGTGTGGTCCATTTCTGAAACGTGTACTAAGCCTTCAACGCCTTCAGCGATTTCAGCGAAGCAACCGTAATCAGTTAAGTTAGTTACACGCGCTTTAACGATAGAACCTTTAGGGTAACGGTTCATGATCGCTAACCATGGATCTTCACCAAGTTGTTTAAGACCTAATGATACACGGTTACGCTCTTTGTCAAATTTAAGTACTTTAACAGTAACTTCTTGACCAACTTCAACAACTTCTGATGGATGCTTGATACGTTTCCAAGCCATGTCAGTGATGTGAAGAAGACCATCAATACCGCCAAGGTCAACGAAAGCACCGTAGTCAGTAAGGTTTTTGATTGTACCAGTAACTGTTTGACCTTCTTCAAGTTGAGATAGAAGAGCTTCACGGTCAGCTGAAGATTCAGCTTCCATAACAGCACGACGTGATACAACAACGTTGTTACGTTTAGCGTCAAGTTTGATAACTTTGAACTCTAACTCTTTGCCTTCGAGGTGAGTCGTGTCACGGATAGGACGAGTGTCTACCAAAGAACCTGGTAAGAACGCACGTACTGGACCGATGTCAACAGTGAAACCGCCTTTAACCTTACCAGAGATAACACCAGTAACGATCTCGCCGTCTTCAAAGATTTTTTCAAGTTTAGTCCAAGTTTCAGCACGTTTAGCTTTTTCACGTGATAAAACTGTTTGACCCATACCGTTGTCAAGCGCTTCAACAACTACGTCAACTGTGTCACCAACGTTAACTTCAAGTTCACGTTGTTCGTTTAAGAATTCAGAGCGAGCTACTACGCCTTCAGATTTAAGGCCAGTATCTACAGTTACCCAGTCAGAATCGATGCTAACAACGATACCTTGGATGACTGCACCCTTTTCAACGTTGAGGTTTAATTCGCTTGCTTCAAAGAGGGCTGCAAAAGATTCGGTCATGATATACCTAGAAAAGTCAGCGGTCTTGGATCAGACAAGGCCGGTTTAGTTAAGTATCGACATAGTCCATATAGAACTGATCAAGCTATGCTTCCACTAATATTCATTAATTTATCTTATTGCGCATCAATATATGCGGTCATCAGGTTAAATACAGCGTCAATGTCCAGATCTGAACTATCGATAATGTAAGCACCTTCAGCCGGCTTAAGCGGCGCAACGGTTCTTTCCATATCACGCTTATCACGTGCTTGGATATTAGATAAAATGTCGCTCATTTTAACATTTTGCCCCATAGCCTGCAACTGCTTTACACGTCGCTCAGCACGAGACTCAGCAGAAGCCGTCAAATATATTTTCGCTTGGGCTTCTGGAAAGATTGAAGTCGCCATATCACGGCCATCGGCAACAAGACCTGGTGCTTGTGCAAATGCACGTTGTCTTTCGAATAATGCCTGTCTTAATTCAGGTACAACTGCAACCTTGGATGCAAACTCTCCAACTTTTTCCGTGCGAATTTCATCCGTTACATCATACCCGTTAAGTAAAATTTTTGTTTTTAAATGATCACTAACAAATTGAATATCGAGATGAGTCGCTATTTCTACGCATTTGACCAACACATCTCGATTGTGAATTGAATCAATTAAATTCAGCTGATGTAATGACAATCCCAACAAACGATACAAGGCGCCAGAATCCAGTAAATGAAACTGGTAATGCTGTGCCAATTTTGCTGCCAAAGTTCCTTTGCCTGAACCGCTTGGTCCATCGATCGTGATAATTTGAATTGTCATTACTTTACCAACTTCGCCTTAAAGGCGTTTTGCTAATTTCTTAAAACCAAGTGTAATAGCAAGTTTGAGTTGTGCAAGAATTAATTTGCTCACAAATGGTGCTCTTGCCTGTAATTCGATCGTGTATGTGACTAAAGTTTTAGCTGTTGAAAGCTCTTTAAATTCAATAATTCCAAGATGATGTTTGATTAATGGATTCTTGATAAGTTTGTATTCAATACGCTTATTTGGCTCTAGTACAGTAATTTCTTCTTGAATTGGCTTTATTGGGCCTAATCCCATTTTTCGTACTGATCCAATCCCATCAGGACGACTCGGATCAGCTGCATCTTTAATGCGTACAACCTGAATCGGTGCAAATACATCATTATAAGTCGCATGTTTTGACAAAACTTCAAATACACGATCTATAGGCTGGTTAAATTCTTGTTTAACTTGGATTGAATTCATTTTTTATTCCTTTTCATTGATTCCGCTTCATACTGACAATACATTATGTCAATTTTTCCACAATCAACAATAGCAATCATTCCTGATTATTTTCTATTTTTTGTCGTACACGCTGTTGTTTTTTTTGTTCACGTCTGAATTTAAAAAATTCTGAAAGCTGATGAGCACACGCTGATTGCATGCAGCCCCCTTCAAATTCAAATATATGGTTGTAATAACCTTGATTATTTAATAACTGTCGCGCACTGACCAGAGAACCCGCTTTCGGCTCTAAAGTACCAAATACAACACGGTGAACTCGAGCATGAATTAAAGCCCCCACACACATCGTGCATGGCTCAAGGGTTACATAAAGGGTTGCATCTTCTGGTAGACGATAGTTCTGAATTTGATTACATGCTTGGCGAAGTGCGACCACTTCTGCATGAGCAGTTGGATCATGACTCAGGATGGGTTGATTATATCCTTCACCAATCACTTTTCCCTGACTCACAATGACAGCTCCAACAGGGATTTCTCCCAATTGAGCTGCGAATGCAGCCTGCTCATAGGCACGCTGCATCCATTTTAGATCTTCAGTATCAAATTGGATTTCAGTCAAAATTAGATAATACCGTACTGTTTTAACAAGTTATTCCAGCTCTCGATATTTGTAACTGGTGGGTGCGCACCTAAAATTCCTTTTAAGGACATAGACTCTGCAGGTGTCCATTCAGGAGATAAATCTTTATCCACTAAACGCGCACGCACGCCCTCAACAAAATCAGGATGTCTAATTTTCCAATCAGAAATTTGAGTTTCAAGTTCAAATACTTCTTGCCAAGGATGAACTTGACGCCCCCATTGCCATAACAACCAAGTAATCGCAGCCGTACTCGGTGAGCCTTTTGCCAGATTTTCACTGGCTTGTCTTAGCCAATCACTTCGTGCATCACTTAACCCGATGATTGCTTCGTAGTCATTTTCAAAGTTTGCACCGCGACAGACACTGTGAATCACATCTAACGAGATTTGCAGTGGCCCTGGAGAAACTGGTCGATGCAAACTATTTAAAGTGTCATCTAATGCCCTAAAATCGCCAGCAGGATAATGATCCCAATCGATATTGATCAACTTTTGTAAAACAACATCACGCTGAGCATCACAAATATGAGTCGCCCAACCGATACCATAAGCTCCTGCCGCAGTCATGATCGATCCAGTTAAACCTGTAAATAGACCAATTGGACCACGATCTGCCAAGAAACGACTAGCACCAACATCTGGATATAAACCAATATTCACTTCTGGCATTGCAAGACGCGAATAAGGTGTAACCAGTCTGAATGGTGCAGCCATAAATAAGCCAAGCCCACCACCCATCACATAACCTTCACCCCAAACGACTATCGGCTTAGCGTAGTTATGCAACAAAAGATCTAGCGCGTATTCTTGTTCAAAAAATTTATTTGCCGCATCAACTTCATTATTGATGACCAACTGACGGAGTTTGCGCACATCCCCACCGGCACAAAAAGCTTTAGGTGTTGTTGAATCAAACCAGATCGCTTTAACGGCATCATCATGATGAAACTTTTCAAAAACAGCCAATAAAGCCGTCACAATAGATTCATCAAGTGCATGTAAAGATTTTGGACGATTTAATCGAACCACTCTCCATCCATTCTGTGCTTCTTCAACAATTAAGTCAGGATGATATTGATTCGTCTCAGGAGATATTGTCATGCTTCCAGCTGCCATTTAATTGGCTCAATGCCATTTTGTTTAAGATAATTATTTGTTTTTGAAAAAACTTTACACCCAAAAAAACCACTTCGGTTTGCTGCCAACGGTGATGGATGTGCTGCTTTTAAGACCAAATGCTTATTTTGGTCAATTCGTTGACCTTTCTTATGCGCGTACGCACCCCAAAGAATGAAAACGATCTTTTCACGTTGCTCATTTAGAACATCTATCGCAGCATCAGTGAAATCTTCCCAACCTTTCTTTTGGTGTGAAGTCGGCTGGCCCGCTTCAACAGTCAATACACTGTTCAGCAACAAGACACCCTCTTCAGCCCATTGGGTTAAATCACCATGCTTGGCAGGCGCTATTCCAAGGTCAGTGCTGAGTTCGTGATAGATATTACGCAAAGACGGCGGTAATGCAACACCCTTTTGCACTGAAAAACTCAATCCATGTGCTTGATTTGGACCGTGATAAGGATCTTGACCGAGAATCACGACCTTTACACGATCTAAGGGTGTGGTGTTGAAGGCATTAAAAATAAGAGAATTAGGTGGGTATATCACCTTATTCGCCTGTAATTCAGATTTGAGAAAAGCTTTCAGCTGATCCATTTTATCGCTGAGCAAAAACTCTGCTAAAGCATACTTCCAACTATCCTCTAACCGAACTTGATTCAGTTGACTTAATTCTTGTTCGGTGAGTTGCATTGTGTTCATCCCTAAATCAATCACAGCTTTAAAGTTTTACTTGTAAATCTACACTTGGGTTCTTAAAAGTTAAGCCTTGTTTCAATTGTTCGTACATTTTAGGATCAGACCATTCATTTTGAATTTGTTCTGAGAATACGATTTGATCAAGCGCCAATAAGCCCATCTGTTCATTTACGATATCTTCAGCAAAACTTTGCGCATAGCCTGTGTCAGTTTCATGCACGATCACTGAATAGACTTCAACATCACCTTCACCATTTTGCGTGACAGTTGATTTCAGTACTTGTTCTGCCAAATAAAAGAAAATTCGAGAAAATTGTTCAGCAGAAGGTGAAACGGGTAATGAAACCCAACGCGCACTAAAAGTTTTACATGCTTGAATATATTCAGCTGAATCTTCTTGCCAAAAACAAATCGCATGATCAAAACTATCATAAAGTTCTTTGATCACACCTTTCAGCAAACCAAAATCATAGACCATTTGACCATGGTCTAGCTTTGAGGCTCTCAATAATAATTCGACTTTATAGCTATGACCATGAATTGAACGCTTACAGCGGTCTGATGTGCAATTTCGCACAATATGCGCGTTTTCAAACTTAAATAATTTTCGAATTAACATATGTCAGAGCAATAAAAAATCATGGGTTAAAATGATTATAGTGCATATTCACACAACTCATCATTAATTTTAACGTTTTAAGCAATTGGCAAAACGTATTAAAAACAAAAAAAATAAAAAGCCATCATTCAATTTGTTTAAATTAATAGTTTAGCAATTTAATCAATTGGTTTGAAGAGGTGCCAAACTTCTTGAGAAGACATAAACCTTATCTTCATCACGCATCAGATAACTCGAAAAATATCGCTTTCGATCAGATAGCATGATTTCAATATCTGCTCGATAGAATGCAGATTTAACATCAAAATTATTTTTTGCTGTGCTTTTTGCTTCTTCACTTAACTGACTTAGAGTGTTGAGTTCCCAGAGCTGATCTACGGACTCAAAAAACTCACCATTGGCTTTTTTCTGATCCAAATCACGCTGCACATTTTGCACATCCAAACTTGGGTCTATAGCAGCAATAATCATCGCTGGTGCTGTATTAATATTAATTTTAATTTCTTTTAAAGGAATCGCTGTAACATAAGGTTTTATCAATAAAAACTTATCACCTTCAAATCCTCGCACTTGCTTCAACTCTTCAACGCTATGAAAAGGACCATTCGCTGGCAAATAAGGACGCGTTAAACTTAAATAATAATTACTCTCTGCCCCCATCGCACCAATCGTCAAATCATCTTGATCTTGCCAATCAATTACCGCTTCATTCAATTCTTCTGGCAAACCAAGCTTTGTTAATAATCCCTTAAAGTAATTCACCGCATTATCATTCGGCACGCCATCATCTTTGACCAAACTGTTTAAATTAAACTTACCCGTTTCATCAACAATTCGCCCTGCGACATAACCACCATCAATTGGAAATGGTGGCATCGGTTGAGCCCAAGTTTCTTGAAGATTATCTGATTTTGAATTGGACTTAGCATCTTGAACCAATAATTCTGAGAAAAAAGCTTCAGCACTTTTTGCATAATACAGTGCTTGGTTTTGACGAATCACATAAGCCGTATTTTCACTGGTATTGTATTGACGATGGGCAATCGTCGCAGCAATGATAGTTGCCAAAGCGACTAACATTAAAATCGTAATCAGGGCGATTCCTTTTTGCTGCTTCATGCATTTTCCTAATGATTAACTAGATGCCGGTTTTAAATAGTCAGTATTAAGCAAACTAAAAATCCACTCGAATTCAACATCTTGTTGTTTAAATCTAATTCGCATACCTTTAGGCAATAGCCGAGCAACACCATCTTGAGCATCATTACTATTAGAACTTATTGTTGATGCTTCCGGCCACGAATTCAATTCATTCGGGTTTAAAATCGTGATTTGAAACTCATCCACATTCTCTAGGATCGTACTGGATAAAGGTTGGGTTGTTTGAAGAACATTCAGATTGGGATACTTTAAACGATAAACTTTTCGATCTTGTGCATTATAACGATATTCTATTCTCTCAAATGGAGACAAACCCTGTTTCAGCGGATCAGTGACCCCTGCCTTACTAAATTGTAAAGACTGATCATCCAGTAAAAATGCAGGTTGGATTTGTCCTGCGATATTTGCAGTCAGCGGTACAATTTGCAAAGCATCTCTTTGCATTTGTAAATAACTATCTTGCAAACTGAGAAGCTGCTGCTCATGCACCGCATTGCGATCTTTGACTTTATTTAAATAATCAAAAATTTTCCATCCTAAAGCAGACAATACTGCAAAGATGGCTATGGCAACCAAAAGCTCTACCAAGGTAAAACCTTGTTGTTTACTCTTGATCATGAGTTGGATTGCTCTCTGATAGGATAGTTATAAAACACCATGGTGGTGACACCTGATTCAACTTTACCTAAATCATTGTTATATAGACTCACTTGCACTTCTATTTTCTGAACATCTGGGCTAATAGTCGCTTCTGATTTTTTATCAATTTGCCAACTTAACCCTTGAGAGGTAATTTGCTTCGATTGAGTTCCCTCTAACCATTCACCACTAATTTGCATTGCAGCGACTTCATTTTGTGCGACGAATTGTGCTTTTGTTCGTAAAATTGCATTCGCAGTCGCCTGTGTGTACTGCATAGCTACCTTCGTCAATGACATTGCTGCTACAGCGAAAATAGCCAAAGCCACCACAACCTCAATCAAGGTAAATCCTTTAAGCGCCCGCATCGATTTTACCTAAGTAATCTATTTGAATAAGATCACCAATTGCTTTTTGTTCATAATACATTTGAATTGTGACAGGTTTAACCTCGCCATTGCCCAACCAAATTAATTTCGGTGCATTATTATTCATCAAGTCTGCATTAGTTGCATTTTCAAAACTATAGTCGCTACTTTCGATCTGAAATGAAACCTTAGCAGGTAGCTCTCTCGCAGAAAACTCTGGCATTTCAACCCAAGTGGAAGGTTGACGATTATTGTTCGATACAAGCGTCTGCTCAGGACGAGTTAAATCATTATATTTTTGAAATGTATAGCGAAACTGATCACCATTCCATTGTGGCATCAATGCAACCACTAACGATTGATCAACAGCCTCTCGTTGAATACGTTTTAAATCTAATATTAAAGCTTCTCTAGCTTGCATTGCCTTACGTTGATCAATCCCACCAATATTCATCACCACCAATGCCGCCATGATGCTGATGATCACAATGACCACCATCAATTCGATTAAAGTAAATCCGCCTTGACGGTGATCTAGAGATTGCATATTAGGCCACTGATTCTGTCAAATTAATCTGTTTAGGCATCATCAACGCTTGATCAATTAAAGCAACCCTTAACGTATCTCGACAGCCTAAATAGCGTTGATAGAAACTCGAGTTTAATATCGCAGCACCACCATGAGTAATCGACCAAATGGATGCTAAATAATCCCGAGAACTCATCTTACTTTGAATGGATGCTAGATGATTTTCTGTCATACGAATGATAATTCTGAGTCTACTTTTGCGAATCTGATACATTTCATTAAACAAATGATTAATACCTTGACCGGTTGTAGACAATCGCTCTTCAATTTGATGAAAGAGTACAGTACGTTCTGGATGATGCAAATGGTGCAACATAAAAAAAGCTAAATGTTCAGGAAATCCTTTTTCAGTATCTCGAACCATTTCTAATAACATGCGCTCATTACGAATAATGAGCAACATGTACAATTCATCTTTACTTTGGAAGTGCTTATAGAGTGTTCCTTTTGCCAAATCCAACTCAGCGGCCAATGCATCCAATGTCATGCCCGCTTCGCCGTTTTCCAAAAGAAGTTGTTCTGCGACCTGAAATATTAATGCTTCTCTCGCTCTAAACTGAGCCTGACGATCCATCTTCACTCTATAAACTCTCTTCTTTCTATTTTCCGTATTAAATTTTTACTGCATTCGTAGAAGATTCTCGAAATTTTGCGTTGTAATAAAGGCAATCTCCTCGACTGACTTATCATATACATCACTTAATGCTTTGGCTACATATGGGACATACTTTGGTTCATTAGACTTTCCTCTATATGGCATTGGTGCTAAATAAGGGCTATCAGTCTCAATTAATAGTCGATCTAATGGAACTTGCTTGGCCACATCACGTAAATCCTGAGCATTTTTAAACGATACTATTCCTGAAAATGAAATGTAATAACCGCAATCTAGAACCGCTTTTGCCGTATCCCAATCCTCAGTAAAACAATGCAAAATTCCGTGTGTCGACTTTTCAGCTCTTATAATATCTATCGTATCGTTTTTAGATGAGCGTGTGTGTACAACCACTGGCTTTTTCACCATCTGTGAAGCTTGAATATGTCGTGCAAAACATTCTTTTTGTTCTTTAACAAATTCAGTACTGTGATAATAATCTAGACCCGTTTCACCAATTGCCCAGACCTTATCTTTACTCGCCAATTCAACCAAAATTTCAAGAGTAGCACGCTGCATGACTGCTGGATCTTCACATGGATGCACCCCAACACTGTAGCCTACTCCTTCGTGTCGAGCTGCAATTTCTGACAGAATAATATGATCATCTAAATCAACCGATATCCCCATCATTTTTGTGACACCAGCATCAATCGCTTGCTGAATTGCTAAATCGATATTTCCCTCGTAAGGTTCAAGATTGAGCATGTTTAAATGACAGTGTGTATCTACAAACACAAGGACACCTTTTAATTTTTTAAGTCAGAGCCTACATTGTAAAGCTTGCGCGTGCTGTTGACATACTTCCAGCGAGTATTTTTTCTGCTTCCATTTTGTAATAGGCTCCTTTATCTCCAGTTAACTGCACTCCAAAACCTTGTGGTTTAATGCCCGATTGCTTATAGGAAATCCAAATCACCTTACCCGTAATTGGTATTTTTTGGGTTTGATTAGGAAGTGTTGCCAAGATAAAAATTTCTTCACCCATTTTGACTGGATGTTTGGTTGGAATAAATAATCCACCACCCTCAACAAAAGGCATATAACTGGATTGCAGAGTTTCGCGATCATTAATATTGACTTGTAATAAACCGCCCGGACGTGGCTGCATCTCTATCCCCTGTATTCAAACATGATTATTGAACATTCATTAATTTTATAAAAAGCTGATCAACAATTAAATTTGATTGAACATTCTGCTCAACCATTTGTTTTGCTTGATGCACATCATTATAAATATCAAATAATTGCTCTAATTGATATTGCTCAGCCAACAAACTAAAGTCTAAATCGCTATTTTTTACATTTTGTTCCATTTTATAGGCAACAAGATCAGCTAATAAGTACTCAAACATAACAATCAACTCGGAAAAGTTGAGTTGCTTATTCCATTTAGAGGCGTACTGCATTGGCATATTTTTTTGACTGACTAAATGATACCAATCATTTATAAACGCACTTCGCAGAGTTAACCATTCACTTGAGGCCAACTCAATAGCAGCTAAAGGCATACCATTCGAAAGGTTAAGCAACAGTGAGCTCAAAGTCTGCTGCTCTGCATTCAAATGTTCATTCAAATATGCATTGGCTTGATCATCAGTCAGCCGATCTAAGGCGTAATGTTGTAGGCGACTTCGTATAGTGGCTGGTAATTTTAAATAATGATCCGCCAAAAGAATAATCACAACACGCTCACCTGGTTCTTCAAGTGTTTTCAATAAAGCATTTGACGATGCGATATTGAGCGCTTCCGCCGGTTCAATCACAATAACCCGCCAACCATCGACGGTTTGTTGCACGAATGGCTGTAATTCACGAATTTTCTCAATTTTAATTTTAGCGTTTTGTTTCTTATTGTCCTCATCCGTCGTGACGTAAACATAATTTGGATGAGTATCTGATTTTAGCCACAAACAACTCGAACACTGACCACAAGGTTGATTTGGCTGCTTATCTAAACATAGCAGCCAAGTAACAAATTGCTGGGTAAAAGCTTCTTTACCACAGCCTTTTTTGCCATAAAAAAGTAATCCATGACCTACTTGAGGAAACCGCTGAGTCAGTGTGCTCCATACATTAAGTTGCCAAGGATAAACATGCTGAGTCTGAGTCATTGACTAATCTATACTATTGGAAATGAGAAATAGGCATTGCATTAAGACGGTCTAAATCTTGTTGCTTATCCACACCTGGTGGTAAGCTCACCTCTGCCACATCAATTGCGATTCGATGACCATTTTCTAAAACACGCAGTTGCTCAAGGCTTTCTAAAACCTCGAGATCTCCCTGATCCCATGTCACGTACTCTTGTAGCAACTTCACTCGATAGGCATATAAACCAAGATGTCGGTAGGCTTTTCGATGTAGTATCTGAGGTTGTTGCTTTGATCCATCACGATCATATGGAATGGTTGCACGACTGAAATAAAGCGCTTCATTGAACTTACTCATGACGACTTTGACAATACTATCGCGTTTAAACTCTTCTAATTCTTGGATCACTTCACACAAAGTGGACATTGAACATTCAGGCTTTTGCTCTAACAAAGAAGCAACCTGTTGGACTAACGAAGCAGGTAATAATGGTTCATCACCTTGCACATTTACAATAATATCTTCACTCGCCCAACCTTTGATTCGTGCGACTTCACTCAATCGGTCGGTTCCAGAAGGGTGTTCTGCACTGGTCAACACAACATCAATTTGTTCTGCCTTACAAAGATCAACAATTCTTTGATCATCAGTAGCAACACATAAATCATCAAACCCAGTCACTTTTCGTGCCTGATCTACCACACGTAAAATCATTTCACGCCCGTGTATTTTAAGTAGTGGTTTTCCAGGTAAACGCGAACTTGCAAAGCGAGCAGGTATTACAATATGTTTCATGGATATTCCTTATGTGTTTACGATACCGAGTTTTGCAAGCTGGTGATCCAGCAAATCATAACAAGCTGATGATAAAGCTGCTTCAACAGGAACCACCCAAATTTCACGACTAAATTCTGGATGTTGTTTTAACAAAGGGAGGAGTTTCACAGCATCTTTTTCAGTGGTGATGATTGGATTTGAATCTTCAAATTGTAAATCATCAATCTGATAATCATAATGATCAGGAAATTCATGACACTGAAAATGCTTTAAGCCCATACTTTCAAGGGTTTTATAAAACCGTTGCGGGAACCCAATACCAACGACCGCATAATAATTCAAATCAGTGGCAAAATATTCAACTTGATCTTCAACTGGATTTAACAAGTACGGCGCTGCAACTTGTAATTGCATATACAGATTTGAGCTTGGTTGTTCAGCATGCTCAATTACTGTACCCCTGCATAACCGTGCTACTGGCTCACGCAAAAAGCCTTCTGGCAACAGTTTCTGATTACCTAAACCACGATTGTTATCCAGCACAATCCATTCTAATTGACGATCAAGTGCCCAATGTTGCAAACCATCATCACTAATGATCAAATCAAGTTGATGCTGAGAGAGAAGTAACTCTATACTTTTCTGTCGTTGCCCACCTACGACCATCGGCACGCCAGTAGATTGCACAATTAAACAGGGCTCATCACCCACTTCATTTGGCTCAGAATCGAGATTCACGCTTGCAGGAAAAGGACCTTTGCCACCATAGCCTCGACTAATTACTCCAACTCGAATATTTTTTTGTTGAAGATATTTAACCAATTGAATTAATAACGGTGTTTTACCACTACCACCTACCGTTATATTGCCAATGACCATGACAGGAACTGGTGCAGTATAAATAGGTTTTATACCACGTTGATACAAGGCTTTGTTCAGGAAAAATCCTAATCGATAAAGCAATGACAGAGGTCGCAATACAATCAACCACTTGGATTGCTTATTCCAAGCGTTTTGAATGACCTGCGCAATAGACATAACTTATTCCTCAAAATTACGTTGATGCAGTTGGAAATATGCACCACGCAAATCGAGTAATTCCTGATGTGTTCCCTGCTCTAATATTCGACCTTTATCCATTACCACAATAAGATCTGCATTCTCAATCGTTGATAATCGATGTGCAATGACAATCGTTGTCCGATCCTGCATAGCTGCATCAAAAGCACGTTGAATGAAGTATTCAGACTCATTGTCTAATGCGCTTGTCGCTTCATCAAGAATTAAAATCGGAGCATTTTTTAAGATTGCGCGAGCAATTGCAATACGCTGTCTTTGTCCGCCAGATAAATTTAAACCTTGAGCACCTAATGGTGTGTCATAGCCTTGAGGCAGTGCCATAATAAAGTCATGGGCATAAGCAGCTTTCGCAGCAGCAATAACCTGCTCTTCCGAAGCATCTTGTAACTGACCATAAGCAATATTCTCACGAACAGTACGGTTAAACAGCACGACTTGCTGATTGACCATAGCCACTTGTGAGCGTAACGCTGTAACTTCAATATCTTGAATATCATGGCCGTCAAATTTGATTGACCCTGAACTTAATTCTTGAAAACGAACCAATAAGTTAACTAAAGAAGACTTGCCAGCCCCCGAACGCCCCACCAAAGCTACAGTCTGCCCAGCTTTTACATTTAAATTGAAATCATGGATGGCATGGAAACCATCGCTATATGTTAAATTTGCCTGATTAAATTCAATATTGCCTTTGAGTTGTGGTTTTAACTGCCCTTCATTTTTTTCTTCAGGCATATCCAATAATTCAAATACTGAATGTGCTGCAGCCATTCCTCGCTGTAATTTTTCATTGATATCGGTCAAAGCTTTAATTGGCTTACTCAACATACCGGCTGCAGTAATATACGCAACAAACTGACCTGCTGAAGTATCCTGTAATATCTCAGGTCTTAAAGCAATCCAAATCACAATACTTAAAGCGATCGCCATAATAAGTTGCACAACAGGACTATTTAATTGTTGTACTGCAACCATTTTTAAACCACGACGCAAGTTTTCGAGTGAGGTTTCTTTAAAACGAGTTTGCTCGTATGCCTGTCCACCAAACCCTTTAACAACCAGATTACCATTCACGGTTTCTTGCACTACATGGTTTACATCACCCATCGTATCTTGCACTTGAGTAGACAGCTTACGCATACGTTTAGCAGCTTTTCTAATCAACAAACCGATTAATGGCGCAAAAATCAAAATACATAAAGTCAAGCGCCAGTTGGAATAGAACAAATATCCTAACAGCGCAATGGTGATCAAACCTTGTTGTAATAAGGTTCTTAATGACTCCGTTGAGGCAGCAGTCAGCTGTTCAACGTTGTACATAATTTTGGCAGTAATATGACCACTAGTGTTATCTAAATAATATTGCGACGGCAATCGCATTAATTTAGCAAAAACTTCTTGGCGAATATTAAAAATTAGATTTCGAGAAATCACCGAAGTGTAGTATCCACCTAGAAATAGCCCCACTCCTCGTACAAACATCAAAACCACAACCAAAAATGGGAATAAGTTCGTGAAACTTCGATCCTGTTCTTGAATGGCATTGATAATATGCTCTAATAATTTCGCAACAGAAACTTCAGTCGCGGCATTCAGCACAAAACCAAATACAACAATCAATGCAATCGTCCAGTACTGTTTTAAGTAACTCAACAAACGCATATAAACTTTAAAATCTTGCTTCACTCACAACCTCTAATTGGTACGGTATCCTTAAACACCTAAACAGATTCAGCACGTATGCAATTTAATCATACATAATTCGAACATCGAATGCTAAAGTCTGCCCCACTCTAAAATCAATGACCTGATTGTATGGAATGATCAAAGTAAACCTTAGCTCAATTGGAGTATTGAGACCTAAATGACTTAAATCTCAAACTCATCTAAATAAATCACATTTACTGCTTTTAAATTAATTATTTTTCATCTAAACAGATATTTAGAATACCATCTAACTCATCAAGTGAATGATAATGAATCACAAGCTTACCTTTACCTTGCTTATTGTGATCAATTTTAACATCTGCACTGAAACGTTCAGAAAGACGCTGAGTCAGTTGCTCTAAATCAGCTGAAATTGATGGTTTTGGCTTATCCTGTTTTGGTGCATTAAAATCACGCACTAACTGTTCTGTTTGACGAACAGAAAGGTTTTTTTCAATGACAATTTTTGCAATTTCAATTTGGTCTTTTGCACGCAAAGTCAATATTGCACGCGCATGCCCCATATCTAATTGACCTTGTTGGATATGGTCTTTAATCGGATCCGCTAAGCTTAATAAGCGCAATAAATTACTTACTGTAGTACGTGCCTTGCCCACTGTTTCAGCAATTTCTTGGTGACTTAATCCAAACTCTTCATGAAAACGCTGCAATGCCATAGCTTGATCAATTGGATTTAAATCTTGGCGTTGAATGTTTTCAATTAATGCCAATGCAATTGCAACTTGATCTGACAAATCACGAACAATTGCAGGAACTTCATTTAGTCCAGCGATTTGAGCTGCTCGCCAACGGCGCTCCCCTGCAATAATTTCATATTGATGCACATCATCCTCAATTGGACGAATGACAATCGGCTGCATGATGCCATGCTTTTTAATAGAAGATGCTAATTCCTGAAGGTCTTCTTCATGAATAAAACGTCGCGGCTGATAATTACCACGTTTAAGAAGTTTGACATCTACTTGTTTGAGCTGACCATGATCTAATGACTGTGCTTCTAATTGTAATTTTTCTTTTTGAATAGAGCCCAATAACGCATCTAAGCCACGACCCTTTGCTAAGCCTCTTTTCTTCACGGTCATGCTTTACTTCCTTTTTTCACTTTGGTTTTTTTTAACATTTCAGCAGCAAGATTCAAATAAGCCACTGCACCCTTAGAACTTTTTTCAAAATAAATAATCGGTAACCCATGTGCTGGCGCTTCCGCTAAACGCACATTTCGAGGAATAACCGTTTCGTATAATTTTTTACCAAAATACTGCTCCAACTCATCCGACACATCACGTGTCAGTGCATTTCGAGCATCGTACATGGTACGCAATACACCAATGATTTCTAAATCAGGATTTAACGCTTGTTGAATACGATCAATCGTTTGTGTTAAATCTGCCAAGCCTTCCAAGGCATAATATTCACACTGCATTGGAATGATCACGCTTTTAACAGCAGCCAATGCATTTACCGTGATCAAACTTAAGCTTGGTGCACAATCCACAATGATGTAATCAAACTTATCTTCAATTTGTTGGATCGCATCACGCAGAATAAATTCACGACCGTCTTGCTCAGCAATGGCTAATTCAACACCTGCTAAATCACGATTGGAGCCAAGTACGCGATATCCAACTTCAGCTTTAGTGATGGCAGTTTCAATTGGCACTTCACCCAGTAAAACATCAGTTACTGAGTATAAGAGATCATTCTTTTGAATACCTGAACCCATAGTGGCATTGCCTTGAGAGTCCATATCAATCAACAATACTCGCTTTTTAAGCACTGCTAATGATGCAGCCAAATTTACAGCAGTCGTGGTTTTACCTACGCCACCTTTTTGGTTCGCAATAGCAATAATTTGAGCCATGGTAACCCCAATCCCTAGAATTTTTAAATTTGTTTAAGTAGCAATAAATGACGTTGTTCATCTAAACGAGGAACGTGAAGCTCAATAATTTCGCAACTCAACTCATCTTTATGGTTTTCAATTTCCTCAGCAGGAATTAAACCTTTCATAGAAGCAATAACACTGTTTTCATGCATAAAAGGACGAGAAGCAGTAATAAAATCTGTCAGTGAGGCGAAAGCACGACTGGTAATTACATCGAATTTACCCAGTTCATTAATACTCTCTTCATTCTCTACTCGAGTTTGAACTGCCACAACATTTTTTAGTTTTAGATCAGCAATAAACTGTTTGAGAAAACGAATTTTTTTTCCATTCGAATCCAGAAGCACACAGCTTCGCTCAGGTTGACATAGCGCGATGATCATCCCCGGCATACCACCACCGGTACCGATATCAAGCAATCGCCCTTGAGGCAAGTCTTTCAAGATGCTGAGGCTATCCAATAAATGCTTAACTAACATTTCTTTAGGATCACGAATCGCGGTCAAGTTGTACGCCTTATTCCACAATACAAGCGCATCTTGATATTTTAATAATAAACTCAACGCCTCATCACTGAGTGATAAACCTAGTTTTTGACTACCTTGTTGTAACTCATGAAAAAAAGGATGCATAAACAGTAAACATCTCAATAAAATTAATCAAAGTATACCGTTTTATGCATCGTGGAACACTATTTAACGCTTAGTGAATACTCAGTTAGTTAAATTGTCCTTCTCGAATTTGCTGATCCAACTGCATCAACCTTTCTGGAGTACCCACATCCACCCACATTTCTGCCATTTTTGCAGCAGAAATTCTGTGGTTGTGCATAGCATCTTTAAGCAAAGGTGCTAAAGGACGCTTGCCCCATTCTAGACCTTGAAATAAACGAGGATGAATCACCGCAATACCACTATAAGTCAGATTTTCGCCCTCTTTTTCTTGCTCAAAAGTATAAGCACGACCATCTAATAGTGTGAAATCACCTTGAGGATGTTGTAGCGGATTTGGCACAAGTACCAAGTGTGCTAGATCTTCTTGTAAATCAAGCTCAAGCAACTGAGCAAAATCAAACTGAGTCCACACATCCCCATTGACGAGAATAAATGGTTCTTCACCCAACAACGGCAAAGCATTGATGATTCCACCAGCTGTTTCCAAACCCTCATCTTCACGCGTCCAGCGAATGTTCACACCAAACTGAGAACCATCGCCTAAAGCACCAATCAATTTGTCTGCCAGCCATGCCGAATTAATAATAATTTCACTAACACCAATCGACTTTAATTTTTCAATATGCCATACAATTAAAGGCTTTCCACCCACTTCCAACAGTGGCTTTGGTTTATAAAGCGTCAAGGGACGCATACGGTTACCCAGACCCGCTGCTAAAATCATGGCTTTCATGCAGCTACTACCTCATAGTGACCATACTTGGCTTCAAATGCATGAAGCACTTTATCTTCAACCCATTGAATAAATGGAGTGAGTTCAGCGTAAGGCTTCGACTCTTCGAGTAAATACCACATGACACGAGGCAAGTCTTTTAAATAGCCCGACTTTCCATCACGTTCAAACAATCGCACAAAAATACCTAAAATCTTTAAATGGCGTTGAATCGCCATGAAGTCAGCATCTTTAATAAAGCGCTCTAAATCACGATCAATTTTTGAATCATCTGGTAATAATTCATAGAAGGTTTTAAACCATTGTTTTACACGTGCTGGAGGCCATTGCACGTATGCATCACGTGTAATTGAAATCAAGTCGTAGGTATCCGCACCGATTACCGCATCTTGAAAATCAATTACACCTTGCTCTTGCTCATCACTTAACAGCATGAGATTACGACTGTGAAAGTCTCGATGAACAATCACTTGTGGTTGAGCTAAAGCCGCATTTGCCAATATCGCAAAAGTACGCTTAATCAAACCTTGTTCATCAGCATTTAATCGAATATTTAGTGATGGAAGCAACCAATCTGTGAATAACTCCATTTCACTGATTAATTTTTCGTAACTATATTCTGGAAACTGATCCACACCATGAATAGACTGTAATTGAATGAGTTGTTTAAAACTCTGTAAATAATGCTGATCTACCGTGTCATTGTTTAAATGGTTCGCTAAAAGCTCATCCCCAAAATCTTCAAGAAGCAACAACCCTTGCTCTAAATCCTTTGCAACAATATGTGGAACACGAACACCATGACGATCGAAGAATTCATCAATCGTCACAAAAGGTACACAATCTTCTTTTTCTGGAGGTGCATCCATTAACATAAATGATTTATTATTCAAGGTGATTCGCGCATAGCGACGGAAACTGGCATCGCCTGCTAAATATTTTATTTCGAACTGCTCTGATTGAAGTACAGATTGCACCCACGTATGTATCAATTGTTCACGTTGTGTATTCATTTGCTATAAATTCTAGTACAGGCTGAATATTTAAAGTGCTAAGTGTAGCCACTAATCCGTTTTTTCTCTATGATGCGACAATAATTAATTGCAATTTGCATACTTGGTTAATGATATAAATGAAGCATCAGTTTACTTTCAGCCCTTTGGCGACTGCTATTTTAACCTTATTGTGTGGTAGCACAGTCTCAAGTTATGCCGACTCTAAAGACAGTACAACTGAGGTGGACAATCAAGCACTTCAAACTGCAATTAAAGAAAGCTACCCTGGTCAGCGCTTCTTTGATCAATATTATGTCAATAAAAATTCAGCCGAAGCGCAACAACGTAGCACGTTCTCCCCAAGCTCGAAATTTTGTGCTCAAACTTGGTTGACACCAATCAGCCCTGATACTAAAGCAGTTGATCCTGAGCAAGCAACATCGATCATCACCGCTGATCGTGCATATTACAATCCAAATGGTGATTCAGAATTAGAAGGCAATGTCATCATCGATCAGCAAGGTCGTATGGTTCGTGCAGATAAGATTAAAATTGACAATACTCAGACCCATGCCAAAGCTTCTGGCAATGTACAGTTAGCACAAGCGGGTTTATTGGCTCAAAGTGATCAAATTGACTACAATTTAAAAACCCAAACGGGACGCCTCAATAACAGCTTTTATATTTCAGAAGCGACACATGGGCATGGTCGTGCAGAAAATATTGAGCGCACCTCACCCAATATTTTACTCCTTCAGAATGCAACTTATAGCACGTGTCCACCTGAGCAAAGCCCAACGTGGAAGATTCAAGCCAATTCGATTGAGTTAAATCAAGACACTGGGCGTGGCGTGACCAAAGGCACTAAACTATATATTAAAAACACACCAGTGCTGGCTGTGCCATATTTCAATTTCCCTATTGATGATCGTCGTACCACTGGCTTATTAAACCCAGGTTTTGGTTATACAAACGATGGTGGTTTAGAACTTGAAGCGCCAATTTATCTCAATTTAGCACCCAATTATGATGCAACTATAACCCCACGTTTCATTGGCGGTCGTGGATTCATGGCTGAAGGTGAGTTCAGGTATCTGACTGAACAATATGGTGGTGGCCGTATTTGGGGTGGTTATTTAGCACAAGATCGTAAATATGATGATGAAGATCGTAAAGATTTACACCTCTTGCACAATTGGAAAATCAATGACCAATGGACGACCAATTTAGAATACAACTATGTTTCTGATAAAGACTTCTTTGCCGATCTAGACAGCAACCCGAATACAAGAACAGAGTTAAACCAACGCCGCGCTTGGGATCTTAATTACGCCAATGGAATTCCAGGGTTGCGCGCGCAACTCAAAGTTGAAGACTTCCAGACGCTAGACCCTGATGTTGATGATGTTGATCGCCCCTATGCGCGACTACCGCAATTGCTCGTCAATTATATCACTGGCAACCCGCAAGGATTGGAATACGAATTTAATAACGATACAGCATATTTCCAAAAAGATATTAATGACTTAAATGCTTCAGACAACTCAAATATGGACACCATTTATCAACCAAGTGGTACACGTCTTTATAATGAGTTTTCTGCTCGATATAATTTCCGCAATCAGTGGTCATTCTTTATACCACAAGCATCAGTTCGCTCTATAAATACTTTCTTTGATCAAAATACGATTGATCGTATCACTGAAGAACAAAGAAAAAATACCAAAGACAATGCAGTTATAGTTCCAGAGTTTACTTTGGATGCAGGTCTTATCTTTGAAAAAGATGGAAAATTCTTACAAACCATCACACCACGTGCATTCTATGCTTATGCACCACACAGAAATCAAAACAGTTCACCGAACTTTGACTCAACCGCAGCGTCCCTGAATTACGATCAACTCTTTAATCCACGTCGCTTTTATGGCCACGACCGCCTAGAAGATAATAACTTCTTATCACTCGGGGTAAGTTACAGCCTCTTTGATACAATCGGATTAGAACGTTTACGTGCCAGCATCGGACAAAGTTACTATTTTGAAGACCGTAAGGTGACTTTGAATAATAGTCAAAATGACCCATTTAATACTGAGCGTCAAACTGGTCCTGTGATCAGCATTGCCAGCCAGCTTTCTCAGAACTTTACTGTGAATGCAAACTCAATGTGGATGTCTAACGGAGATAATGCTCAACGTGATCTACAAGTGTATTACACAGGTGATCAAGGTAACCTATACAACTTTGGTTATTTTAATCGTAAGCGACTTGAAGATCGTCAAGACCACTATGACCAAGTTACAGCATCCTTTATACAACCTGTGAAAGGTAATTGGAATTTGATGGGTCATATGCAATATGATCTAGACAACAGTGTTGCACGCGAGTACCTTTTAGGTATTAATTATGAGTCGTGCTGCTGGGGTGTTTCGGTCTATGGTCGCTCTTATTACAATGACTTAGATGATGTTAATGCACCAGATACCAAACAAAAACGTGCTGTAATGGCAGAGTTTACACTTAAAGGACTTGGTGGCTTAAACAGTAAGTTAAGCTCTTTACTGGAAAATCGAATCTTGGGTTTCGATAAAGTTAAACAAAATTGGACGAATTAATGAAGATGCAAAATTTAAAACAACTCTTTAAAGCTTCAGCATTAGCACTTGTTATTTCTGCATCAGTGTCAAGTTATGCAAACCCATCAGATCAAATCGTTGCTATTGTTGGCAAAAGTGCCATTTTAAAAAGTGATATTGCACAAGGTGTCGCTGAGCTACAACATCAGCTTAAAGCTCAAAAACAGGATGTACCACCACTTCAGGTACTTGAAAATCAAGCTCTGAATAAACTTATCATCCAAAATGCGCAACTTGAACAAGTAAAACGCTATGGCATTCAAGTTGATGAAAAAACTTTAAATGATGCTGTACTTAATGTTGCTCGCCAGTCGAACAGCAATAGCCTAGAAGACTTCCAGCAAAAGCTTGACCGTATGGCTCCAGGCACTTATGAAAACCTACGTGCTAAAGTCGCTGATGATCTTGCTATTCAGCGCTTACGTCAACAACAAGTGATGTCACGCATCAAAATCAGCGACCAAGATGTTGAAAACTTCCTCAAATCACCGGAAGGTCAAGCTGCTGTGGGTACTCAAGCTCACGTGATTCACTTCAGAATTTCTGGTGAAGCCTCTCAACAAGAACTCACTCAAGTCGCGCAACAAGTTCAAGATGCACTTCAAGCTTCGAATGATGTAGATGTGATACAGAAACAATTTTCTACATCTACAATTAAAGTTGAAGGTGCAGATATGGGCTCGCGCTCAATCGCAGATATTCCAGAAGAACTTGCATCGAGTATCGCTTTAGTTTCACCAGGCAATACTACTGATTTAATTCAGGCTCGAGATGGCATCCACTTGTTGAAACTCTTAGAGCGCAAGTCAAATGAGAAAAAGACAATTGTGCCACAATACCAAACTCGCCATATTCTGATTAAGACTTCTGAAGTGGTGAGCCCTGAAAATGCCAAACACACTATTGACAGTATCTATAGCCGTGTAAAGGCAGGTGATGATTTTGCAGTCCTTGCTGCAACTTATTCAAATGATCCGGGTTCTGCACGTGATGGTGGTAGCTTAGGTTGGGTTTCACCAGGTATGATGGTGCCAGAGTTTGATCAAAAAATGCAGACTGCGAAAATTGGCGAAGTCAGTGAACCTTTTGAAACACAGTTTGGTTGGCATATTTTGCAAGTTACTGATGCACGTCAGCAAGACATGACTCAGGAACAGCAAAAACGCATAGCGCGCCAAATTCTTGGTGACCGTCAATTTGATGCAGAGTTAGATGGCTGGTTAAGAGAGCTTCGCGCAAGTACATACGTTGAAATTAAACAACCCAACCAAAACTAATTTTTTCTTAATTGAGAGCCTCCACTATGGGGGCTTTAATTTTAATTTTTAGGCTGTTCATATAAAAAAAGGCACCTTCATCAGGTGCCTTTTTGATTACTCAAAAATTAACGATTGTTATCGTCTTCTTGAGCATCATCAAATTTTGTTTCGCCATCAAAGTTTGGTGTAGAAGTCGCACCAAAGCCACCTTGACCACCGAAGCCACCTTGACCACCGAAGCCACCTTGACCGCCAAAACCTTGACCGCCACCGAAGCCACCTTGACCGCCAAAGCCACCTTGACCGCCAAAGCCACCTTGACCACCGAAGCCGCCTTGACCACCGAAGCCACCTTGACCACCGAAGCCACCTTGTTGACCACCGAAGCCGCCTTGAGCACCAGCAGGAGCGCCTGCAGGAGCACCAGCAGGACGTGGATTACGTGCAGGTACAACTGTTGAAATAGCGTGTTTGTAAACCATTTGGCTTACCGTGTTTTTTAATAATACAACGTATTGGTCAAATGATTCGATATGACCTTGTAATTTAATACCGTTGACTAAAAAGATTGAAACTGGAATACGTTCCTTACGGAGAGAGTTTAAGAACGGATCTTGTAAAGTTTGACCTTTAGACATGTTATACTCCAAAAAATAAAATCAGCGCAAAAAAACTATCTTTATTTTTCAATTAAAATTTATAAAAAAGATAGTGAGTAAATTTTGCTTTATCCATATAAGTTTCGCAAGTCTTCTTGAGCTTGCTTTATCGTCAAAAAAGTTTGAAAACTGTGCGCTTCTTGCAAAGAACGTAACCAAGTGTATTGACGTTTAGCAAGTTGTCGTGTTGCAAACAAACACTTGCCTTCCATATCTTGCTTAGATTTGAGACTTCTATCACTATTTTTAAGAAAATCTAAAGCTTGGCGATATCCAACAGATCTCGCCGATGGCAAATTATCGTTTAAATCGTATTTTTCAATCAGATACTCCACCTCATTTAAAAAACCGATATCCCACATTATTTTTAGGCGCAGTTCAATTCTTTTGTGTAATTCTACACGATCAGGTAATAGCGCATAATTATGAAAATTGTAACGATATGGCTGTTTTTTAGGCTGTTCAGCTTGAAGCTCAGTGATAGGTCGACCTGTCAGACGATAGACCTCTAGCGCACGTATAATGCGCTGACGATCACTCACTTTAAACTTCTCACCTGCCATAGGATCGACACGTTTTAACTCTTCGTAGACGCTCTCCCAACCCAATGCCATGGCTTCATTTTCAATTTGTTGACGTACCTTTTCATCAGCATTAGGGAGATTCGTTGCCAAGCCTTCCAACAGTGCTTTGTAGTACAACATCGTCCCACCCACCAAAATTGGGGTCTTACCGCGTGAATGTATTTCATCAATCAGCAGCGATGCATCTTCAACGAATTGAGCTGCCGAATAAACCTCGAGCGGTGTAATAATATCAATCAAGTGATGTGGATATCGTTCCTGCTCTTCTTTTGATGGCTTTGCCGAACCGATATCCATGTCCTTATAGATTAACGCAGAATCCACTGAAACAATTTCAAAATTACCGCGCTCATATAGCTCGCATGCCAAAGCAGTTTTCCCACTCGCAGTCGGCCCCATTAAGTTGATGACTGGCATTTGATTTGACATGTACAATTACTCTCCTCGAGCAAATAATTTATCTAATTGACTAAGTGGAAAAGCTCTCCAAGTCGGTCGTCCATGATTACATTGACTTGCAAACTCAGTTTGTTCCATCTGCCTCAACAGTGCATTCATTTCAGAAATACTTAACATTCGATGCGCACGCACTGCGCCATGACATGCCATCCCTGCCAAGATATGGTCTCTTTTTTGTTGTAAAGCACTGGCCTCATCATTGGGATCAAGATCATTCAAAAGTTCTGGGATTAATGCATTAAAATCAGCTTTGTGCAAAATAGCAGGCACACCTCGCACTATCACTTGCTCATCGCCATATTGATCAATTTCTAAACCAAGCCGCGCCAACTGAGGCTTAAGGTCTTCGATACGCGTGGCTTGCATGCGTGTAATTGAAATCACTTTTGGAATCAGCAACTGCTGTGATGTCCAAAATTCAGGTTTATTCCAAGCAGATTTCATTTGCTGCAACAAGATTCGCTCATGCGCAGCATGCATATCCACAATGATCAAACCTTCAGAATTTTGCGCCAGAATATAAATTCCATGAAGTTGTGCAATTGCAATCCCCAAGGGGAATTCATCAACTCTAGACGATGTTGATTCCATCTCAGCATCATGAGGAACTTCAAAATTAGATGACGTTTCTTTCAAAGGTGCCAAATAAGACTTGAGTGCATTACTGATATTAGAATTTGAATAAGGCTGGCTCGGCGCACTATATTGAACTGACTGAGGCTGTTTAACACTAAAATCTGTTAAATACCCCGCATGACTCGATTCCTGCAACGTCTGGGACATAGGGGACGATGCTGGAGCATTTTGATGCAGATTAAATTGCTCTTGATAACGTGGTAACTGTACTGATGGTGCGATGACATCTTGATCAAGCTTTAAAGCCTGGGCTAAATCCGCAGTCGCAGTTTGAAATTGCGACAAAGTATCTTTGGCAAAATGACGTACAAATTCGTGTACTTCACGTTGATTCAAAAATCGAATTTCATGTTTAGTCGGATGCACATTCACATCAATAAATTCAGGATCAACTTCTAAGAACAACAAATAAGCTGCATGTTGATGCCCATGCAAGATGCCATCATAGGCCATTCGCAAAGCATGAGAGATTGTTTTATCTTTTACGATACGACCATTCACGTACACATACTGCAAATCACTTTGTGCTCGAGCATCAGAAGGATGACCTAACCATCCTGATAAGCGCATATTGACACTATCAGCATCGATCCAATACGCATTTTCCGTAAATTGTCGACCTAAAAGCTGCTGTACACGTTGAAATCTGAGTTGACCACTGTCTGCGACAGGCAAATTTAAACGAATAGCACCATTATGTTCCAGCACAATCCGAATATCGAAATGCGTTAAGGCTAAGCGCCGTACGATTTCTTCAATGTGACCAAATTCCGTATTTGGCTTTTTTAAAAACTTTCGTCTTGCTGGCACATTAAAAAATAAATCTTGTACACGTATGTGTGTGCCTTGCTGAGTAGCAACAGCTTGAATCTCTTGATGATCAAAGGCCGTGCCGTTTACTTCGACCTGATAACCAATTCCTGAATCATCACGACTACTGGTCAAGGTCAAGCGCGAAACAGCAGCAATGGAAGCCAAGGCTTCTCCGCGAAAACCTAAGCTCACAATTGCATGTAAATCTTCAGCAGTTTGAATTTTACTGGTCGCATGACGCATGACCGCAAGCGGAAGATCCTCAGGATGAATTCCTTTGCCATTATCGATAATCTCAATCAGCGTACTACCGCCTTGTTCGACTCGAATGATTAATTCAGTCGCACCTGCATCAATGGAGTTTTCTAGAAGTTCCTTCACCACTGATGCAGGACGTTCAATTACCTCTCCCGCAGCAATTTGGTTTGCTAATGCAGGAGATAAGGTTTGAATTCGATTCAAGCTAAGATCATGCGCCATAGAATTATTTAAAACTGTGTCTTTAATTTTGCGAGTAAAGCTTCATCATTTGAAGAAATCGTGACATGACGTACTGATTCATCATCAGATTTCTCAATATTCAAGATAACATCTGCATTTGGAATTTCGTCACCACCTTTAGAGGGCCATTCAAACAAGAATAGCGCATCAGCAATATCCAGATAATCACGAATACCCATCAACTCAAGTTCATAAGGATCATTCAAACGGTACAAATCAAAATGAAAGACATCCTGCTGATTGATTTTATAGGGTTCAACCAGTGTATAAGTCGGGCTTTTAACCGCACCACGATGACCTAAATTTTGTAGCCAATAACGCGTCAGGGTGGTTTTACCCGCACCCAAATCTCCAATGAGGTATATGATACCCTTTTCAATACACTGCCCTAAACATGCAGCTAATTTTTGAGTATCTGCTTCATCATTTAAGTTGAGTTGAAAAGAATATTGCATCTGGATCACATTAGACATCTGTTGAAGAGGTATAATAGCATGCTCCTGAACAGTGCCTATCTAGACTTGTTCAAAAACTCATTCATCTGATCATTTTTTTATTCTGTTGTCTTGTTATGCCAAAATCAAATTCAGAAAGTGCCCCAAGTTTTACGCCACCGATGATCAATGGTGTAACAGCCAGCAAAGTATTTCTTCCAAATCTACAAATCTCCCCAATTACGATTTATGATTTTCTCATTCAAGCCTTTTCTCATATAGACGCACTGGAGTGGCAACAACGTTTTCAAGATGGTCTTATTTATAATGCAGATGGCAACAAACTTTCCATCAACTCGGCGTATCAACCTAATTCTCATATTTTTTATTATCGTTTTTTAGCAAACGAAATTCATGTTCCGTTTAAGGAAAAAATTTTATACGAAAACGATGATCTGCTCGTGGTGGATAAACCTCATTTTTTAACCATGAGTCCGACAGGTCAATATGTTCAAGAAACCTTATTGGTGAGATTAAAGCAGTTCACTGATAATCCTCATCTCACACCGATTCATCGTTTAGACCGCGAAACAGCAGGTGTTGTTTTATTTTCAAAAAAAGTCGAAAGTCGCGGAGTCTATCAACAACTTTTTGCAGATCGAAAGGTATCCAAAACATATCAAGCCATCGCACCTTACTCAAAAGATTTAGTCTTTCCACAAACAGTCGAATTGCGCATGGAAAAGGGAAATCCATTTTATATAATGAAAGTATGTGAAGGCGTCACCAATTCTGTCACTGAAATTGACCTGATAGAACACAATTCACAGTGGGGACGATATATTTTGAAACCACTGACCGGTAAGCAACATCAACTCCGCGTTCACCTCAATGCGCTCAACATTCCAATCAAACATGATCCTTTTTATCCGGTAATCGCGCATAAAGCTGAGGATGATTTCAGTGCTCCGTTGCAATTACTTGCTGATGAGCTTCAATTTATTGATCCGATATTAAATATTGAAATGCACTTTAAAAGCACGCAAACACTGACATTGTAGATTCATTGTAATGACAAATTTATATAATTTTCACGTTCAGACATTGAAATTACATTTACTTAGATTAAAATAAGCACTTAAATTTAGAGTCGTTTGGTTTTAATTCATGAGAAAAACAGAAGTTTATCAAGTCCGACTTGACTCACAAGAAAAAAAACAAGCCTTTGCAGTTTTTAAGCAATTGGGGATTACACCAGCGCAAGCAGTGCGTTTATTTTTCAAACAAGTTGTACTGACAAAGTCCATTCCTTTTGCAATCGAAAATCAAACGATCAACATGGATCAATTGTTGAAACTTAAAAAGCTTAAGCAAGAACATCAAGATTCCAACACTACAACTTCGAGTTTAGATGACGACGATTTTTTTGCAGAATTGAATGCACTTTTGGGTGAAAGCGATAAAGATTAATTTTTGACATAAGTTAACTTTGTCGTATTTTTAAACAATTTAATTTACAGCACTCTGCGCAAATATGTTTAGCTCTTAATCATAACAACATTAAAAATAATGATCTGAGGAGAGCTTAACAGTGATAGTACGGAAAGCCACAACAGAAGATCTCAATCAACTCGCTGTACTTTTTGATGAATACCGACAGTTTTATGGTGCATCATCCAATATTCAACAATCCTATGATTTTCTAAAACAGCGATTCGAAAACCAACAAAGTGTTATTTTTATTCACATCAAAAATGATGTAATCACTGGCTTCGTGATTCTTTATTTAGGCTTTTCATCCCATGCTTGTTCAAGCTACTACATTCTAGATGATGTATATGTCACTCCAATTTATAGAAGACAAGGTTCAGCCAAACAACTCATTGACACTGCAATTTTGTTTGCACAATCCGAAAAAGCCAGTCGAATTTCATTAGAGACACAACGAAGTAACTTTCAATCTCACCAACTTTACGAAAAGATGGGCTTCGTCAAAGACAATGAATTCCAAACCTATCATTGCTTTCTATCCTAAGGCATTACACAACATATCGTCTTGAGAATAGAGTCTTTAGCATTCATGATTTAAATCTAAAGGAGTTGAGCATCTGGACTTTGATTTTTTGCGGCGAGTATTTGCTGTTCAGTGAGATAGCAATATTCACCTTCAGCAAGCTGATCTAATTTTAATTGTCCAATTTGCAGTCGATGCAATGATTCAACACGATTTCCCACAGCAGCAACCATACGTTTAACTTGATGATAAACACCTTGATGCACTGTAAATTGTAGGTGTTGTTCGCTTATGAGTTGAATGTCTGTTGCTTGAAACAATCCTGTTTCATTGCGAAGCTCTACACCTTGACCCAATTGAATGATTTGCTGCTCAGTGACTGGATCTGCTGTATGCATTTGATAAACTTTAGGAACATGTTTTTTAGGATGAGTCAGCGCTTGCAGAAATTGTCCATCATCTGTAAGTAACAATATACCAGTCGTGTCTTGATCTAAACGTCCGACTGTTTGCACTCCCCTTTGCAACAATATGTCATCGATTAATTCAAACACGCTGAAGTGATGCGTCGCTTGATGCGAGCATTCATAGCCTACAGGTTTATTGAGTGCTATATAAACTTTTTCACGATAAGTATATTCATCGTTATACACGTGGAAGCTAAGACCTTGAAGCTTCAGTTTATATTTCGGGTCCGTGATCACAGTACCATCAATGACCACTGCACCAGCTTTAATTAATTGTTGACAATATTTTCGTGATCCAAAGCCTTGAGACTGTAACATTTTTTCCAGAACCATGAATCACTTCCATTACTTACAATATTCGTTGAAATTTAAAGGATGCCATCTGAATGCAGACTTTAAATCAGTTAAACTATTATAACTTTCAAGTACTGTCCTGATAAGCACTGGATCTTCTTTATGTCTCAATTAGACCTCAATTTAATCGTTCTAATCATTTTATTGGCATGTGGAATATTCAGTCAAAATACAGCTGTCACAATTGCAGTCGCAGTACTTATTGTTTTTCGTATCACCCCTTTAAACGAGTATTTTCCATTGCTTCAACAGCATGGTTTAAATATCGGCATTATTATCCTCACCATTGGCGTACTCACGCCAATTGCCAGTGGCACCATTCCGGGTAAAGATATCCTCAAATCATTCTTGAGCTTAAACTCAATTTTAGCTATTGGAATCGGGTTACTGGTGGCATGGTTAGGTGGTCGTGGCGTAACGCTTATGGCGAATCAGCCAAATATTGTCGCTGGACTTCTGATTGGTACTGTAGCAGGTGTGGCTATTTTACGTGGCGTCCCTGTTGGACCTTTAATTGCAGCAGGAATACTTTCCATTATTATTGGCACTTCTTGAAACAGGTTGCTTTCACGACTGAACAGTCATTTCACAAACGCAACAGTCATTATTTGTTGGTTTGATCTTTTAGAACTGCAGTAAAGTATTTTGATTACGGATACATGGACAGTTTAAATTATGCAAAAAATTAAAATTATTCGTCAGGATCAATACGAACTCGCTGCTACCTTTTTTCCTGCCGAGCATTCAAAGCGTCTTCCCGTCTTGGTGTGCCCTGCCACTGGAATTACTCAAAAGTTTTATCATCGATTTTGCGAATGGCTTAACCAACAAGGCTATGCCGTAATGGTGTTTGATTTTAGTGGTATTGGTGCTTCTCTTTATGGCCCATTGAAGCAATCCAAAGCAAGTATTGTGCAATGGGGACAGTTAGATATTCCCGCTGCGATTGATCAACTCTTACAACTTACCCATGCCAAGCAAGTTATTCTTATTGGTCACAGCGCCGGCGGACAACTCATTGGGATTACCCCAAATCATAATAAAGTTGCAAAAGTCGTTGCAATTGCAGGTTCGACTGGGCATGTAAAAGGGCTCAAAGGTCGTACGAAACTACTTGCCCCTGTGATGTTTAAAGGTATTTTTCCTCTCGCACGTATGATGCTCGGTTACGGCCCTACCCAAGCCATTGGTATGGGGGAAAATCTACCGAAAGATGTTGCACGTGACTGGGCTCAATTTTGCAGTCAACCAGGCTATGTTATTAATGCGATTGGCAAAACGGTTACCCTAGATCAAGATTATCACAAAGAGATACGAATTCCTGTCACGGCCATTTGGGCAAGTGATGATGAGATTGCAACCGAAGCAAATGTTCAGGATTTACTTCGTTTGTATCCTAATGCACCTACTGAAGCGATCGAACTCAAACCTAAAGAGCTTGGACATAAAGCGATCGGACACATGATGATGTTCAAACAGTCGCATCAAAATATTTGGCCGATGATCGAATCTCAACTGCATATTTAACTCTCCATAAGTAAAAAAACCGCCTTAAAGGCGGTTTTTTAAACTTGCTCTATCCCAATATACCAATGGAAAGCTGGATCACTATCGCATTTACAATATCAATGAAAAAAGCACCTGTCAGTGGAATGAGTAAGAATGCTTTATGTGAAGGACCATAGGTATTGGTTACTGCTTGAATATTGGCAATAGCCGTTGGCGTCGCACCCATACCAAAACCACAATGACCTGCTGATAAAACTGCAGCATCATAGTTGCTCCCCATCACCTTAAATGTCACAAAAGCAGTGTATAAAATCAATACCAGCATTTGCACAATCAGAATCGTGACTAACGGACCTGCCAAATCTGCTAATAACCACAGTTGTAGTGATAACAATGCCATAGATAAATAGAGCGATAACGATGCATTTCCAAACACGTCAATCGCACGATCAAAGATATTTACTTTGAATACATGTTCAAGCAGATTTCTCAAAATCACACCTGAACCTAGCGCCCAAACAAAGGTTGGAAGCTCAAACCATTTACCTTGACTAAAATCTGTCATTAAGTTTGCCGTGAATATACAAAGTGCAAACATACCAAGGGTCGACACAGCATTACTCGCAGTAATTAATCGTGTCTTTTTTGGATATTCAAATGGTGCAGATTTTAACTGATCATCCAATTGTGATTCGTTTTGATCATTGTCAATTTTGTTAGCCAGTTGATGACGTTTAATTAAAAATTTAGCAACTGGACCACCAACGATACCACCAATGATCAGACCAAAGGTCGCACTTGCCATACCCAATACAATAGCACCTTGAATGCCATGCTGGGTTTCAAGCACTTGGCCCCATGCACCTGCCGTGCCATGACCACCCGTTAAGGTGATTGAACCTACAATTAAACCGATGAGCGGATCTAAACCTAATACCGTCGCTAAACTCACCCCAACAATATTTTGAACGATCACAAATCCGATCACACAGAACAAAAATATAAATAGGGCTTTACCACCATCTTTTAATTTAACAAAATCTGCACCTAAGCCCACAGAGGTAAAGAACATCAGCATTAAAATGCTTTGAATTTGCGCATCAAATGTGGCACTGATATTAAAGAATTTAAATAAGATGAATGCTGTAATTGCTGCGACCAAACCGCCAATCACAGGTTCAGGTAAATTGTAGTTTTTAAAGAATTGGACTCGGTTGACTAGATAGCGCCCAATAAATAGAAAAAATACGGCAATCACGATGGTGCCAAAGGCATCAACTTCAAAATTCATTGTATTTCCCTAATGTTTTAATTTTAATCAATTTTCACAAAGAATTATGCTTTATTCAGCTATTGAAATGTAATTTTTCAATGATTTACAGGCAGTACATTTATTTGTACTGTACTGTTGGTTTATTGCGATTGTTTTCTTCTTTGTTCTCGAATTGATTCGCGAACTCGATCTGGCTCGACTACACCTAGGTGATGCTGATTATAATAGCGCTGTTTATCGTATTCAGACATGTTTACTGTTTCATCTTTATATTTCTGATAACGTGCGTCTTCTTCTGAATCAGTATTTTTAATCTCCACGCTTGAACATGCAATGAGCGATAGACTGATTAAACTTAATGTGAGTATGCTTTTCATTATATTCATGGTGTTTTCATTTTTGCTTATTCTATTTATTTCACCTTTCTAGATTATTGCTGTCTGTTTTATTTATGGTTACGTGGTTGTAAGATTTTCGCAGTAGTCGATTTGAATTTATATTCGATTCAGCATGACGAATCTATGTGAATGTGTTTTAATGCAGGCAGTATGAGATGAGCCTTATATGAGTATCACGTGAGTGGTACGACTAGCCCCGTTAATTTTTTAATTACGGGGCTTTTTCATGGGCTTTCTTTTTCGGTAGATGACGGTTTCTCCATATTTTTGAAACACCCACTCTTTGGCTTGTTGGTCGGTGATGTTTTCAAACACGTAGTAGTCATGATCCCATGCTTCTTGATGGAAAATGACCTTCTTCGTATAAGTTTCATTCTTTCCGTTGGTCATACAAACAAAGCTGTCGCCTTGGTCTTTAATTTGTGTTCCGTTGAGGAAGCCACCGATACAGAGGAAGCGGGGGTGTTTAAACATTCAATTTACTCAGCATACTATTCATATAATTATCATAATTCCCAAGTTGATTTTTCCAAAATCTATCATTCTCAATATCATCAATAAACTGTACAACATCAACAGGATTCGCTTCTTTCTCTAGATCAAATGAATCATCTATGAAGGAGTTCATAAAATCAGCCTTTCCATTTAAAGATATAATGATTTCATCCATAGATATTTTTAAATGATTTTCAAAATATTGGTGATCAAATTCTAATGTTGTATCTATAATCCAAGAATGAATTTTTACATCATCTAAATTTTCAAAATATTGCTTCAAAAATTCATTTCTAATGTAGGTCACTTTTTTAGATAGTTGATAAGCTGCTTTATTTAACGTGAAGTTTCGATATTCATAGATTTCTTGAATACTACTTTTAATATAAGTTGATTTTACTTCTGCAACAATGACAAAATTTTCATATATTGCGATTAGATCAATTTCGCCAACTTCTCTATCTAGAGGTTGATATTGGCAAATTACCTTAAATCCAACATTCTTAAATTTCTCAGCTAAGTTTAATTCAATCTTATCTGTTTCATTTTTAAGCTCCAAACGATTTTTATGTAGCTTGCGCACATAATTAATCATCATCGAATTTACATTTTGAAATGCAGTTAGCCATGGAAATTGAAAAACAAAATCATCAATTTTGTAAAATGGTTTTTGTTGAAATGTGGAATAATCATCTTCACTGTACAAGTCACAAGTCCAAAAATTCAAGATTTGTTCCATTTTCTTTTTTTTGACAGAATTTGAACTACCTTTTATCCAAGATGACATTCTTTTAATCTTGTCTTCTTGCCTAGCAAATGTGAAAGGCATTCTATTTTCACCGATCATAAAACCATGCATAGTGAGTCGCATTAAGGCTTGCAAATTACTTTGAGAATGAGGTAAAAAACTTATAAATTTTTCAATATGATCTTTTAAATAATGGGCTTGCGATAAAGTCATGGTAATCATGGTTTCATACGCATCAAGTTTTTGATTGTTAATACTGAAGTCTACAATCCCATAGACCTGATCTAATTGTTCTTGGATACCAAATGCTTTTGATAAAGCAATTGCATTAGCTTCTAAATTCTCACCAGTATTTATAATGCTATACACAACATCTGAGTTTAAAAGTTTTTTAGTACCTATACTTAGCCAATAATTTAATAATAAAGAGTGTTTTTTAAACCAAACATCTTTATCTTTTTTTGCATTTGTATAAATTAGTTCACAATTTTTGAATTTATAATTTACATCTTCGTCAAAACAAAATGACTCAAGTACATTTCTTTGGTAGTTAATAATCTCAACTTTTATTGCCACAAGTTTTTTATATAATTCATATTGCTGTAGAAGCTGTGGTGTCATCCCGTCTTCAATCAACAAAGGCATAAGTTTATTTTTTAATGCTAAAGCAATTGACTCTTCAGATAATTTTTTAGTATTTTTCTTTGATGTTTTAACAATTTCATCAAAAGCTTTCCACACTGTTTGTGCCGAATTATTTTCATTTCTATCAAATTGATAAGGCAAATAATCAAAGTAATCTTGATTTGGAATCAAATACTCATAAGCATATAAACTGCCAAAAGCCATAGCTGTAATTTGACCGATATTCAGCCTATTCTTAATATCATCATAAATTTCTAATCGATGCGTATATTGTGATTGTAAATACTCTACAGTCTGAAAAAAACTAGTAAGGGTTTCATTTGTAAATTCTTGTTCAATTTCCCTTAGTAGACACCATGAATAATGAGCAGAATGAAGTATTATCCCTGAATAACGTACTGCCAAAATAAAACTTTGAACATCAAGTTTTAAATAATTTAGACAAATATTTTTATCAATCGAATTTAAACGAATATATTGACTTAATGCGAGAATATAATTTTGACTTTTTATATCATCAACAGTGAGTAATTTAATAAAACTTGATTGCCAGAACATATCAAATTTATTTTTAAAAACTCCATGTTTGGGTTGTGAACTTTTATACAAAAGTTCTTGTACAATTTTTTCTTTTGCTAGTTCTGGACCAAAATTCAAAAACAAAGCATCGAATTTATTTTCATAATAATTTTGCATAAAAATAAGGGCTGATAAATCAGCCCTTATCTTATATTGCTTAACGCTTAATTTTCAAGCAAATCATAGATTTACTCTTGCGCTAGGGAAAAGCCTTTCGGCTTTTCTTTACCCTAGCTCATTAAGACAATTGAGCAGCAGCAATTTTCTTCGTATCAACGTCTTTAGCAGCGTCTGTATAGTCGTTCATTTGATCGAAGTTCAAGTACTTGTAGATATCCGCAGACATGCTGTCGATTTGAGCAGCATACTGTTGGTATTCTTCAGGAGTTGGCAACTTACCAAGTACCGCAGCAACAGATGCAAGCTCAGCAGAAGCCAAGTAAACGTTTGCACCTTGACCTAAACGGTTCGGGAAGTTACGCGTAGAAGTAGATACAACAGTTGTATTTGGAGCTACACGTGCTTGGTTACCCATACATAATGAACAACCTGGCATTTCTGTACGCGCGCCAGCTTTACCATAAGTATTGTAGAAACCTTCTTCCATCAATTGGCGTTCGTCCATACGAGTTGGAGGAGCTAACCAAAGACGAGTAGATAAAGAACCACCAGGTACTTTGTCTAAAAGTTTACCAGCTGCACGGAAGTGACCGATGTTAGTCATACAAGAACCGATGAATACTTCATCAATTTTGTCGCCTTGAACGTCAGAAAGAAGTTTTGCATCATCTGGATCGTTCGGGCAGCAAAGGATAGGTTCTTTGATGTCAGCAAGGTCGATTTCATACACTTTCGTGTATTCAGCGTCAGCATCAGCTTTAAGAAGTGATGGATTAGCTAACCATTTTTCCATGTTCTCAACACGGCGCGCCATAGTACGAGCATCGCCATAACCTTCAGAGATCATCCACTTCAACATCGTGATGTTTGAACGAAGGTATTCAGCAACTTTCTCTTCAGAAAGTGTGATCGCACAACCAGCAGCAGAACGTTCAGCAGAAGCATCAGAAAGTTCGAACGCTTGTTCAACAGTTAAGTCAGTTTCCATTTCTGATAAGTCGATCTCTAAAATACGACCAGAGAAGATGTTTTTCTTACCTTTCTTCTCTACAGTTAAGTCACCTTCTTTAATTGCGTAGTAAGGAATCGCATGTACTAGGTCACGTAAAGTGATACCAGGTTGCATTTTACCTTTGAACTTCACAAGAACTGATTCAGGCATATCAAGTGGCATAACACCAGTTGCTGCAGCGAACGCTACAAGACCAGAACCCGCTGGGAAAGAAATACCGATTGGGAAACGTGTATGTGAGTCACCACCAGTACCAACTGTATCTGGAAGAAGCATACGGTTTAACCAAGAGTGGATAATACCGTCACCTGGACGTAAAGAAACACCACCACGGTTCATGATGAAATCAGGAAGCGTGTGTTGCATTTGAACGTCAACTGGTTTTGGATACGCAGCAGTATGACAGAAAGATTGCATTACGAGGTCAGCAGAGAAACCTAAGCAAGCTAAGTCTTTCAATTCGTCACGCGTCATTGGACCTGTTGTATCTTGAGAACCAACAGTTGTCATCTTAGGTTCGCAGTAAGTACCTGGAAGTACACCTTGACCTTCTGGAAGACCACAAGCACGACCAACCATCTTCTGAGCAAGCGTGAAGCCTTTGCCAGTTGCAGCTGGTTGAACTGGAGTACGGAACAAGTCAGAAGCAGGAAGACCCAGTTCTTCACGTGCTTTAGTAGTCAAGCCACGACCAATGATCAAGTTAATACGACCACCCGCACGTACTTCGTCTAGAAGTACTGGAGTTTTTAACTCAGCTTCAGCAATTTGAGCGCCATCTTTGAACGCTGTAACTTTTGCAGTCGCTTTGTCAATCTTCAACGTGATTTCGTCACCCATGTTCATGTTAGCAACGTCGATTTCAACTGGTAACGCACCAGCGTCTTCCATAGTGTTGAAGAAAATCGGAGCAATCTTAGAACCTAAGCAGTAACCGCCTTCTTTCTTGTTCGGAATGTGAGCGATTTCGTCACCAAAGAACCAAAGTACAGAGTTAGTTGCAGATTTACGAGAAGAACCTGTACCAACAACGTCACCCACGTAAGCAACTTGGTTGCCTTTCGCGATTAATTCTTTGATTTGGCTTAATGGACCAACTTCACCAGGAACTTCTGGGTTAATACCATCACGTACGTTTTTAAGCATTGCATTCGCGTGTAACGGAATGTCTGGACGGCTCCAAGCGTCTTGCGCAGGTGACAAGTCGTCAGTGTTAGTTTCGCCAGTAACTTTGAAAACTGTAAGTTTGATTTCTTCTGGAACGTCTTTACGGCTAGTGAACCATTCAGCGTCAGCCCAAGATTGAAGAACAGCTTTCGCGTTTTCGTTACCTGCTTTTGCTTTATCAGCAACGTCATGGAACGCATCGAAAACAAGAAGTGTTTTCTTAAGCGCTTCAGCAGCTAAAGCACCAAGCGCTGCGTCTTCTAATAATTCTACTAAAGGAGCAACGTTGTAACCACCAAGCATAGTACCTAGTAAGTAAACCGCACGCTCTTTAGAAACTAATGGAGAAGTCGCTTCACCTTTCGCCAAAGCAGCCAAGAAAGCAGCTTTTACATAAGCAGCTTGGTCAACACCTGCTGGAACACGGTTTTCAAGCAAATCAACTAAGAATGCTTCTTCGCCAGCTGGTGGATTTTTTAATAATTCAACTAATGCAGCTGTTTGAGCGTCATCAAGTGGCTTCGGTGGGACTCCGAGTGCGGCACGTTCTTCAACGTGTTGGCGGTAAGCTTCTAGCACGGTGTTATTCCTCTTCTTTAAAAAATTACTTGCAATATCCTGCTTATAAAGCCTGCAAATAATATGGACTGCTAAATTTTACTAAAATTCCGGTTAAAAGTTAATGCAAGAAGAGTGTTTCTTTGTGATGACCATTATTTTCTTACTAAATGATCTCTCTTCTGATTACTCATTGCTCAATATGTTGTTTTATCGAACAATTCTGACATTAACATGAAGCTTTTACGGATCTGAAATAAATAAAAGGCAACAAGATGTTGCCTTTTAAATCCTTTTTTGACTATTCAACCTTAGTGGACAGTCGTGCGATCTAAATATTGTTGCAGACTTTCTCGTGTTCCTTCGAATCTGACCAGAATTTCATCATCATGTAGCATGCGGTGTTCGGCACAGGCAAAACTAATGTGTACCTGATAAATTTTGGCATGTTCATTGATCATATTTTTAAGATAGACTCGATCCCCTAGACTTAGGACGTAATGGCTGCCATTAATTACAGCAACACCATTGGCATCTTCAAGCAGAAGATCGGCATTATTCAGGTATGCGACCACTTCCATTGTTCCGCTCCTTTTGTTTTATTTATCTTATTTTTATATAAGCTTTTCTATTTTAATGCTAATTAAAATTTGTAATTAATTTCAACAAAAAAAGGGAAACTTACGCTTCCCTCTTTTTTATGATCAATCTTTTTGTAGCGCCTTAAAACTGTTTGTAGTCAGGCAGATTATCTTTATCGTAAGGAGTGGCTAAACACTCATCCGTTGCTTCTTTTTTGAATTTAGCCATTAATGCATCACGATCCAATTCTAATTGATTCGCAGGATAAGCATAGACCTTCTCAATTTGAGCATCTACGAATTTCTTCGTCGTCGGATCGGTCAGTTTAGAAGCATGTTCGACCGCCGCAGTTTTCTCGATACCATTTTGACGGTCTAGCAAAATAGAGCGTGCAGCATTACCAATACTGGTACAGTAACCATGCCAGACTTCTTCAGGGGTTAGTGGCTTTTTTTCTTCACAAGCACTGAGCAAAACGGCTGAACCAAGTACAGCACCCAGAATCACGAATTTGTTCATACATCTCTCCTGTTGCGGCTATGATAATCGAGTTAAACCGAATAGGAAATCGTGTAATGACATTTCTCGTTCATTAGCCACAGCTTGAGCGAATAATTTTATTCTGATCATCCACGGTTACTGTAATACGATCATTTCGATAATCCATAGTAACCAGATCATTTGGTCCGACACGGCGAATAATTTTGGCTTTGGTTTTATTCAAAATCTGTTGATCATCAAGATTATGCATACCGACTAATTTTTTCGCTTCTTCAGGTTTGCAAATATTTTGATGATGTCTAAATAACTCCCATTCTTCTACTACAACGCCATCTGGCAACTGGCAATAACCCACTTGACCATTTGCCTCATCGCGTATTTCTAATTTTCCACCTTGTTGAACACAAAATTTGCTTGCAGGATTAGCCATTCCAATTTTTGGAGTAAGTTGCTCAGTTTGAGTGGTTTGACAGCCCGCCATGAGTGTTGCCGCTATCATCGCGATGAATATTGCAATTGTTTTCATTTTTTAATGCTTTCTTGTCCGATAAATTTTAAGTCTAGCATTTTAACAATAGGGCTTAAATTTAATTTCGGTTTATACAGTGAATTAAAAAGGGCTTCGATTAAAGCCCTTTTACCTTTTAGAATCGCCAATTGTAGAAAATATCAATGGCTTTTTCTAAAGACTGACTTGCTTCCAGATAGAGTCTTTGGTTCATCTGATATCGTAGCGTCAATTTATTGACTGGCGTAAACACACCAACACCATAACGGATATATAAATCAGGGGTCAGATAACCTGTCACACTCACTTGAGTATCATCGCCTGTTCCTTGCGCATCAAGAGCAAGACCACTTAACCCAAATGTCTGTCCAATTTGATTGGTTAAAGCACGTGTACCACCAAGCCCTAAACTAATCCCCGCTGCAGCAATGGTATTGTTCACATCTGATTTAAAGCCTTCTGCTTGACTCAAGCTACTAGAACCTTCATTGATTCGACCTGTAATCAAGGCATTCATCGCCTCTTGTTCAGATAATCCCGCATCATTAAATACTTGGATATTTGGACTACTTGCGGTTCCAGTAACACGCACACCAACTGTACTGCCTGAAATGAGTTTACTTGCTTCAACCTCAAGGGTTGGGTTAGACAATGCACCATTGAAACGCGCAATTGCACGACTTAGTTCTAAAGACTGCCCATAAGCTTCAATAGTAACGCGCTTACTTACACCAATCGCACCATTGGCACGCATGGCAGTTTCTAAACCGCGTTGCGTTAAGTAAATTCGCCCAAGCAATGGAATACGACTATTAAAGCCTTGGAAAATCACTTGGTTTCCTAAATTTAATTCTAAGTCAGCGCGGATATCCCATGGCTTTGCAGCCTTAAGTACCGCGAGTTGATTATCACCTTCACGTACTACTCGAACATCGGCGGATAAAGGCACTACGGATGCGCTCGATTCTGGCATTGAAATCAGCGCACGCGGAACTTCAACTTTACCATTCAAAGTTAACTGCTTACTGACAGGACGTGCATCTAAATCCATTTCAGTGTTCACAACAGCTGTGATTAATGGTGCTTGGCGAATAAATAAATTATCACCTTTGAGTTTTAAACGAATTCTAGGATCATTTTTCCAATCGATATCACCCGTTAACTTACCCACACCTCGACCACTATTGAAAGCGCCATCGATCGTCGCTTGGTTTTGACGAATAGATGAATACAGCTGAATATTCGTGAGATTAACAGGTAACGAAATCATGCTGATTGAACCATTTTTAAGTCGCATTTCGCCGTTAAATAACGGTTGAGTCAATGTCCCACTGATTTTACCCGCAAGGGATAAATTACCATCGATTTTACGCACATCCGAAATGAATGGTTTTAAAATTTTCAGTTGTACTTGACTCAGAGCAACTTCACCACGCATTGGTTTCGAATCAACAAATGGATTCACCACAACATTTGCATATCCAGTCCCAATATTCGGAGCTTTCAAATCAGCACGAAGTAATAATCCTTCACGAATACTTCGCGCAATAAGACTTACTTCATCGTAGTTCATTGTAGTGCTGATATCATCAGGATCGGCAGCTGCTAGACCGACAACACCATTACGCGTAACAAGTTTGGCATCGATTTTTGGTTGAATGCCTTGCCCCCAAGACGCTTTAGCATAACCATCCAATTTACCTGTAATTGCGAAACCTTCAGGCATAAATGCGGCAAAGTCACCAAGATCTAAATTCCGACTCATAAATGAAGCGCTACCTTTGGTCTTACTCACACGTAAGGGCTGATCAAAGCAAAGTTGGCTTTGATTACTGGTCCAGCAATGAGCACCCACAAATAATTCTGTTTTCGCAGTATTATAAATCACAGGGGCAGATTGGGCCTGTTTTAAATGCACCCGTGCAGAGTCAAAGTCACCTTTTTGAATTTGACCTAACCAATCATTCGCAGGATTAAATCCACCTGCCAGTTGCACATAAAATTTAGACAGCTTGTTCGAGGCTTGCACTTTCAATAAATGTGCTTTTCGTGTACCAGCAATTGAGACTTCAGCGTTTTGAATCTCACGATTGCCACTTCTTAAACTGTCCATTCTTGCAGTTAATGCAGTAGGCACTGTGTCTGAAGTTGGTAATTCCCCTTGGATGTTGAGTGATTTGATACTGACAAGATCATTGAAACCAAAGTTATTCACCCTCACATTCGCAGTTGCAGACAATCTCGGTTGAGACTGCACGTTAACAAAACCTTGCGCACGACCACGTAAACCAGGATAAAGCTCAAATAATGCAGGCGCGTCAATCTTAACGCGAAGATTCTGAGCATTCCCTTCGGCTTGAATCTGATTCTGCGCATACACAAAATACAAATTATTGGCTTCAAACTGTTGTGGTAGGAAACCTGTCTGATTCGAATTAAGAATAACAGCAAGATTACCTTTTGCTCTCAGCGGTTTTTTATTGATCATGCCAGCGAGATTGAGTCGATCAATATTAATTTTTTTCAAACGATCTGACCAAACACCATCCGTTTTGACATTACCTGAAATTTCCCCTTTAACACTTGAAACAAAATAATGAGGCTTAAAGCGTATTAAAGAAGCATTAATGTCCCATCCGATTCCATTGGCTAAATTGACTAAACCATTGGCATTGATCTGACCCGCAGCACCCTGATGTTTAAATTCGGAAATATTGATGCGCTGAGGTGTGCCTGCTACACGTATTTTAAGCTGACCATCCCCTTGTGGCAGTTGGCTTGCATGTAATGCACCATCATAATTTACTGCGAAGCCTTTAAAGCCACCACCCGACTTTTCATCATGTAGAAGAATGGCTGCTGTACTTGAGCCAGTCAGCTTAATTGTTTCCGGTGGATTTTGATTGGCAAGTTGACCTGAAAGATTGATCTGATTTAACTGAATAATTTGCTGGTTAGGTCGAGCAAAGCCACTCGCTTGAATTTGTCCATTTAATAAATTTACAGGAGCAGCAGAACTGATGGTTTGCGGATTAAAGTCTTTTGCATTAAGCACCGCATTCCACTTCAACTGTCTTTGATCAGATGGTAATTCAACCTTGGCATTTGCTTGTAAAGATCCTTTTCCATCTGCTTGATAGATAAATGAAGGAACATGAAGATCATTCCCTTTAAGGTCTAATTGGGCATTGTATTTGCCAGCAGGTAAAGTTCCTTTTTCATTTGCACCAACTACGGTTGCCACATGAATATTTTGTTGACCTTCAACTAAAGCAAGTTTTACATCCCCAGATTCACTACTTAACCAACCAATGTACGGAACAGCACGATCAATATTTTTCCAAGCGACATCTAGCAACATCGGATTCGGTTTATTATTTTTTTGTTCAGCTTGATTAAGATTTAAATTCCATGTTTCATATTGGTCAAAATCAATAAGTGCTGTGAGAGCTAATCCCTTCTCTAACGACCCAGCTGAGGCGATTTTGGCATCCAAACGTTCTGGCAGAAAATCTTGCACCACTTGTGGAATCACTTTATCTTTTGGATTGATTTTATCTAAGCGACCTTGCACATCCCAAGTGACTTTATCCTTCCATCCTAAGACACCCGCAAGATTCAGCGCCCCATTCATCAATTGGCCATTGAGGTTTGAAATATTCAATTGATTGACGAGATCTGTATGCGCCAGCGCAGTATATTGTCCTTGAGGAATATTTTTACCAGAAATATCGGTATTAATATCCAAATTCAAACGTTGGATATCTCCAGAAAACTTAGCAACTCCTTGTTTAGATAAGAGCTCCTGCTCTAGCATTAAAGGCCAGTGATAATCTTTAAAGTTTAAAGCACCTTGCATTGGTACATTTTTTCGAACTGGATGTACCACTGCCCAACCTGTTAATAAATCAGGGGTACGTGTGGCAATGCCCGCTTGAATGGTATCTAAAGAGCCTTTTGCATGGACATAAATATCCTCAACGTTGATCGACTTTAAAGATGGGAGTCTTACAACCGCTTGCGCATCTAACGGATATTTACCTTTAAAATCCATCTGACCTGTTGCTTTTTTTACAGACAAATAACCCATATCAAACTGCGAATCTTCAAACTTAAGCTCAGTACCTGACCATAGTGCTTCGTTTAGGATAATGTCATTAAATTGTACTTTAGAACTTGAAGTCTGAATGACCAATTGATCGATATCGGCTTGATCAACACGTAAAACAAAAGGGAGTTTAATTTCACTAAACTTAAATGGCTCATCACTTGGCGGTGACTTGTTAATGACACGCAAATTTCGGACATCGGCACGATTCAAATGAATTTCTTTATCTAATATGGCACGCCAACCCAAAGTGACATCAGCTCTATCAATTTTCACATCAACTGATTTCAGCGTCACCAATACATTTTTTAGAATAATGCCTTGAAGTAAATTTCCACCTTCATATTCATACTGAATAATCTGTTGAGTGGACAAAGCACGGTCAAGTAAGAATTTACTGCCTTTGTCTGTTGAAAACATTACGGCAAGCGAAGCCACAAAAAAGATCAGAATAAATAAAATGATCAGCAATACACGGCGTAATAAACTTCGCTGTGGCGTCACGTTTTGATCAGGTTGTTGCTCAGGTTGCTGCTCGATGTCTTCAGCCATACTTATTCCAAAAAATGATTGAGTACTTTTATTATCTTAAATATTAAAGTTGCGGCCCGATAAAGAAATGTAGACGAATCGGTTTACCAGGATCAGATATCCCCGATGCCACATCTAGACGAATTGGACCAATTGGAGAGTTCCAGCGGATTCCTGCTCCTATGCTATATTCAGTATCATTGGTAAATTTTTCATCATAAGCATTACCAAAATCACTAAATAACGCGGCGCGCCAGCCTTCTTTAAATTGGTAATTGTACTCTAAAGTCCCAATCGCACGCGCTTGACCTCCGACTTTATATCCAAATTCCACAGGGGACAAACTCTTATAGTCAAAGCCTCGTAGACTTTGGTCACCCCCTTCAAAGAATCTCAAGTTATAGGGCACTTTTTGAAAATCTTCTGTGATGATATAACCGAGGTTTGCCCCACCAATGAATTGATGATCATTGTTACTGCCTAATGAATATAAAAATTTCCAGTTCGCATTTACAATCGCCATATCAGCATCGGATAGCAGGCTTTCACTCCCCAATTGGATTTTGTAGTTTTGTTTAAATCCTTTTGTCGGATTTAATCGATTATCACTGGTGACTTTAGTGGCTTCATAACCAAGTAATAAAGATTGCTGCTCATCATTACCCGTTGCAACGACGAACTCTGGAATTTCATCCCAATTGGTATCTGGGTCAAGTGTCTCAGGAATATCACCTTCAATCGTCATACGATCTAGACGATAACGCACACCAAAAATATGCTGCCAATCACGACGCGCACCTTTAATAATTCTGTCAGCTCCGGCAACGGCGGATTCCACAATGAGATTTAATCCATTCCCAATTTCATCACGATCTTCACGCTCGTAACCACCAACTAGACTGACATAATCATTTAATGGGTGTTTATATGGAATATTATAGCGACCATCAATCGATTGTCTGACTTGTGACAACTCCAAGTTTGCATCAAATGAATGACCACGTTCATTCACAATAGAACGGCGGTACTGACTTCGTAAGCGCACACCGGTATCAGTACCATAACCAATACCCGCTTCAACACTATTTAATTTATCCGCATTCAATGTCACGATGACAGGGATTTTTTTCTCTTCACGTGCTAAGGCTTGTAAACGCTCAGTTTCTTCCTGCTTGGCTTGCGCTTGATTATCAGCATCATTACGCTCTTGCAAAGTACGACGTTCATTTCCACCCGCAAATTGAGTTTCATCTGCCACATTCTGCGTGACTTCTTCTGATGAACTTGCCTGTTGTTCAGCCTTTTCTTGACCTGTTAATAAACTTCTATCAATTTTTTGCTCATCCACTAAAGCCTGCAAATCAGGTGCGAGTTCAAGCGGCTTAATAATTGGATCAGGTTTAACAGCGTCAACAAGGCTATAGTTAAAATAACGTGAATTGGTTAAGTTGTTGGCTAATACATTTACACGCCATGCGGTAAAGTCTGCACCTTCTTGCCAAGGAGCTAAGGTTCTTAAAATATCTTCACGAATCGGTAATTTTTTTGATGGATCACTCATTCTAAACTGCACATCATCCAGCTTATAACGTTCACCTGTTTCCATCTTCAAATTTATATCTGCTTGATTTTGAGGGCGGGCCAACATGACATCGTGCATTCGCCAATAATAATCAAAGAAACCGTTGTTATTCGCCGCTTCAATGATTCGAGCTTTTGTCGCTTCGTATTTACCATGATCGAAAATATCACCCACCTCCAAATCAGGAAGCACTCGAATCACTTGCAATTGAGCAAGATTCTCCCCAGGCCCAGTAAATTCAATATTTTGTTCTCGCACCACTACTGGATTATGAGGTGTGACATTGACACGCACTCGGTTATCACTGACTTTTTCAAACTTAAATTCAGCATCGTAATAACCTACGGCTTGTGCAGCTTGGACAGTCATATTACGGAGTTGCGGGACGGCAGCATTGAAATCTGAAAATGACTCAACAGTGAATGATGATAACTTTGCTTTGATATTGTCCGCGAGTGGTTTAGGTGCGCCCGTAACATCTGCGGTAATACGTGGAACAGCAGCGGGCTGATTAAGACGTGGAGGACGTATTTTGTAGAAAATGCGTTTAAACACATTTACTTTTTCTGGTTCTTTATTTTCAGGTTCTTGGGTTTGAACGGATAATGAACGTCCTTCCATATTTTCAGACACCTCAATCTGACGATCAGACTGAATATTTTGCATCAACTGATCAATGTTGACTGGCGCTTTTGTTAACTCAGCTTCTGAAATGTCATTCGCAGGTAGATCTTGTACTTGAATGGCTGGAGTCGTCAATCCCGATCTGAAATTTTGCGCTTCCTGCTTGGCTTCTTCAGCGACTGATAAAATTTCATTGGCAAGTCGAGGGTCCACACTCTCCTCAGGCAGCAACTCCAAATCATCAAATTCTATCGGCTTGAATTGCTCTTGTGGACTCAATTGCTCTTGCTGCTGAAGCATTTCATAACTATTAAAATCATCTTGCCCACTCAACTGATCTATTTTTTGATCAATACTTTCAATTTTCTCTTTTGATAATCCCTGTTGTTGCGCAACGTTTTCAATTTTTTGTTTATTATTTTCGATGGCTTGTACGGATGTCGCAGGCTCAAGCTCCTGACTTGAAATCACTGTGTCGGCTGCAAATAATACAGGTGAAGAAAGCGCACCTAAAAAAACACTTGCATATAACCATTTATTGATATCATTTGATATCCATGTGTGCTGTACACATTGGGAAAGTAATGATTTTTTAAATTGTGTTTTCGATGGCATACTGCGCTCTGAATACTTTATATTTTAAATAGAAAATACAGATTTTTCACTCAAGCTAACTGAATCAAATTTCTAGTATTTTCAAAATTTTTAGGATGAAAATATGATACATGATTTTCCGATATTGTTACTAAATCATCACATTTCTTAATAATTTTTAAAAAAGCTGAATTGTCATGCAAAAACAAGAGCATCTACTGAGTTCGCGCCGTTTTTTACCTATGTTTTTGACTCAATTTTTTGGGGCCTTAAACGATAATGTCTTTAAACAATCCTTATTGCTCGTCATTACCTATGGTTGGATTCAACAACAGACCGCAAGCGTAAGCACACTGAATAATCTAGCTGCACTTCTCTTTATTCTACCTTACTTCATTTTTTCAGCGACTGCAGGACAAATTGCAGACAAATACGAACGCTCTTTCTTGATTCGTAATATCAAATTGCTTGAAATCTTGATTATGCTGATTGGTACTGCTGGATTTTTACTCGGCAATTTATGGCTATTGTTATTAGCATTGTTCCTCATGGGTACACACAGTACCTTCTTCGGACCGATTAAATACGCCATTCTCCCTGAAATATTAAAACCGAATGAATTGATGTCGGGTAATGCTTTATTCCAGTCAGGTACTTCCATTGCAATATTGATGGGGATGATCTTGGGTGGTGTAGTGATTTCAAACTCTGAAGGTAACTTAGTTTGGATCAGCCTGACGGTCGTGACCATCGCGATACTTGGTTATAGTTGTAGTCGCTTCATTCTCAAACAAAAAGTCCGTGAAAATCATATCAATGTCGATTGGAATTTCTTTCGAACCAGTTTTCAAACCATACGTTATGCAAAAAGCTTACCCCTCATCTTTACCATTTTATTGGGTAATTCTTGGTATTGGTTTTATGGCGCGACATATTTAACTCAAATACCTCAAATGACTCAGCAAAATCTTCATGCCAACGAAAATGTGGTTAGCCTCCTCCTTACCTTTTTTTCTGTGGGTATTGGTGTAGGTTCATTGCTATGCCGAAAAATTGGTGGCTCAGAGGTCAATATTAAAATGGTGCCTATTGGTGCAGTAGGCTTAACCGTTTTCGCCTTCTATTTAGCAGGAAGTTTAGCCTTTGTTCCTGAAAGGACTGGAGATTTTATTGGCATATCAGACATGTTTAATTCTGGTATGATTTATTATCATGTGATGATTGCAGTTACTTTATTAGGGATCAGTGGTGGTTTTTATATTGTTCCGCTGTATGCCATGATGCAAGCCTATTCACCGTGTTCACATCGTGCTCGCGTAGTGGCTGCTAATAACATTATGAATGCAGTATTCATGGTGTCTTCTGCTATATTCTCCATTATTATTTTAAGTATCTTAAGTATTGATATTAAGATTCTATTCGGTATTACAGCAATATTGAGTGCTCTGTACACGATTTGGTTATTAACACGCTTAAAACCAATGTTAAAAAATGCTCAAATTGATTTAGAGGATTAAGGTTATGCGTCACTACACAGGTCTAGATAAATTTATCCATTCATTTGATCAAGCACTGCGTAGTTTGGTACCAGGCACCACCACCTCACAACGTGAAAATCCAGCAAGTCAAGCAGAGACTCATCTCGCAGTGAGTGAAGCAAGGCATGTTGCTGGACTCATGCGTGTTAATCACAGTGGTGAAGTCTGCGCTCAAGCGCTTTATCACGGTCAAGCATTGACAGCTAAATTGCCTAATGTTCGTCGTGAAATGGAGCATGCCGCGATTGAAGAACAAGATCATTTAGCATGGTGTGAAGATCGTTTAAAAGAGTTAGATAGTCATACAAGTCTACTCAATCCTGTATGGTATGGTCTTTCTTTTGGTATGGGTGCGATTGCAGGTATTGCTGGTGACAAATACAGTTTAGGCTTCGTTGCAGAAACTGAACGCCAAGTGAGTCTGCATTTGCAACACCATCTTGACCAACTCCCACCGCATGATGAACGCTCTCGTCAAATTTTGACACAGATGAATCAGGATGAACTTCAACATCGAGATACTGCACTAAATGCAGGTGGTGTGGAATTACCAGCTGCGGTCAAAATCGCAATGACGGGTATATCCAAACTCATGACCAAAACAAGTTATTATATTTAAAAAAAACGCGGCTCATGGGCCGCATTTTTTATAGATGATGGAATCGTCTAAACTTATTTAATTCACGCTCAGCATGATTGAAATTCAAATCTAACCGCAATTTATCCTGCTTTAAGGACTTTATTTTCTTAAGATACTCTTCCCGCTTTTCTTTGGTGATTTTGTCATCCAGTAAGTAGTCTCGATAAGTTTCAATTTCTTTATCTTTAGCATCTTTGTCTTTCTTAGAACGATAGTACTGATCGGCCACATTATAAAAGGGTGCTAATTGGGCATGTAACTCTGATGGACAAACCCTATACCCACCTCTTCCATCCAAAGCTCCATCGAAAATAACTTCGGGTTGACAATATGAACGAAGCCCAAGTTGGTAACCTTTTTCATATAACTTGTGATCAGGTTCAATATTCACTTTTGAACAGGCTTTTTGATGTTTAACAATGCGATACGAATAACCACTGCTTCCATCTTTTTCACCTATTTCCGACCATTGAGCAGTTCGACACTCTTGAGGGGAAAGCGTTGCACAACCTGAGAGGAACGCCAAAATTGCGCTTAACACAATAATTTTATACATCTTCTTGATATGGAGCTTATTTATTTTGAAGTGGCGTATTATAAAAATTAGTCCATTTAAAAGAAGCTGATTATTGTTACATCACAGCCTATTTCCGTATCAAAGACATATTTGATCAATGCTACCGATGGACTATTCGGCGAAACTCATCCTATTTTAGAAAATTAACCATCTAGTGACACTTGAGGAAAATGATGCGCTTCATGCTCAAATAATGGATTTTCCCAAATATCAAACATTGGAATTTTAACATCTAAGGCTAATGGCATTTTTTTTGGATTAAATTGCATATTTTGGAGCGTATTTCCCCATGCAATGAGATCTACATCCAAAGAAATATCATGTGACGGACGGACTCGACCAGAAGCTTTTTCCAGCGCTTTTAAAAGATTGGTAATTTCATTGACTTGCCGCTTTGATTCTAATAAACATGCAGCATTCCAATAATCTTGTCCAACACCATCTCGACAAGGTATGACATAGATAGGAGAACGCGTAATACATCCCAATGACGCAATTTGTTTTAATGCATTCACCAGATGATTGTGCGGTTGGCTATTACTCGCCAATGCTAGCGCATAAATCATTACGGTGTCTTTCAAGACGAATTCCTACTGAATTAGCTTGTGGAATAATAGCAGGCTTACGCACAGTAATTTGGATAGACTCAATTGCTGGATATTGTTCAAACAAAGCTTTGAGGACAATTTTTGCAGCAAATTCAATTAATTCAGGTTGAGCTTTTTGAATCGTCTGAGTCGCGATTTCACAAATTTCAGCATAATTTAAAGTATCAGCGAGAAGATCTGAATTTGATGCCTGCTCTAAATCAGTCGCAATATGAAGATCAAGCAATAATGGTTGAATGATTTGCCGTTCCCAGTCAAAACATCCGATGACTGTTTCAACTTTCAATCCTTCAATTAATATGGAATCCATCTTCAATCATGACCTTTTCGTAAACTATCAAACAGTGATAGCACGCTTGACGGGAGGCGATAAAAGCAAATCCTCTTCTATTGAGGATTTGCTGTGATATTTTAACACTTGTTTAAGATTTAATGTTTCAACAAAAGATTAGGATCGATTGTTTGTACCATTTGTAAGCGCTGATCTGCATAAATATCAGTGTACGGCGCAAGAATTCTCATAAAACGATCAAAATAAAGCATTTGTTTAAACAACAATGCGAAATCCCGTGGAAAACGGATGCCATGACGCTCACCTACAGCCACCATATCCATCATGATGTCATTTAAGTCGGCTGGATTAGATGACAGAATTTGCTGAGGATCAGCTGTGAGTACACCACTGAATAATCGCTCTAAATCGTTTGCCAAAACTGTTGTATCAATTTGCGTATTGGTCATGCCCATTTTCAGCATATTTTCTGCCATCAATGGATAATTGGTATTTTGCAATGCATCCATGAAAGCAATACATGCCGTCCATACTTCAGGCTTTAATTGTCCCACAATACCAAAATCAATGAATCCAATGCGACCATCATCCAAAAGCATGAGGTTGCCAGCATGTAAATCTGCGTGGAAACTTTCACACATCATCAAACTACCAAACCATGTGTTCATGGCAGTAATCAAAACCTGTGATGGGTCTTTAGAAACTTGACGAACCACATCGAAATCCGTCAACGGCACGCCATAAAGACGCTGCATTGTCAGGACACGACGTGTTGAATATTGATGATATACCTTTGGTGCAGTCGCTTTAGTATTTTGAGTAATGTGCAGATAATTAACAAAATCATCAATATTTTTTGCTTCTTCAATAAAATCAACTTCACGAACCATACGTGTTTTGATTTCTTCAACAATATCCGCAAGTGAAGCAAATTTTACTTTAGGAACTGCCTTCTCTAGAATCTTGGTCGCCCAATGTAGGACATTTAAATCCGTATAAAGGATAGTTTCAACACCAGGTTTTTGGACTTTGATCACGACATCTTCGCCGCTCACCAATTTAGCAGCATGCACTTGTGCGATCGAAGCAGAAGCTAATGGCGTTTCATCAATAGATGCGAAAATTTCACCTAAATCGCGACCGTCAAACTCAGCATTCAAAACACTTTCAATATAGCTAAATGGGAGTTTAGGTGTCTGATCTAAACACCCTTGAAATTCCTCAACATATTCACGTGGAAATAATGAAGGCGTACTGGCAATAAACTGTCCCAACTTAATATACGTTGAACCAAGTGACTCGAAAGTTTCGCGCATTAATTTCGCATTACTCGGTTTTTCTGTCGCGTATTTAATCCCTGCTCGCGCAGCAATGACCGCAGTTTCACCTACACGGGCCACTGAGCGTAAACCATCTAACCAAATATTATTTTTCATAATGTCGATATTAAATTTCGATATGTTGAGTGTAGCAAATTAAATTGTCTTTGCGGATTGACTGATGTGACAGATTTGACATTCTTTATCCTTGTCAAAATTCAAAATTCGCTGTTGCATGTTCCTTCCATTCCATAGAAGGATCTTCTGTTTTAATGGTGTTAAATTTAACCCCAGATATAATAGCGCATGATGTGCTTGCATACTTGCCATCAGGTTAGGAGTTGTTGCTAAAACTCCTGAATCTGCACACCTTAAACTCTCATCTGCATGATCTTCTTTAGGAAAAAGACATTCATAACATGCTGATTCACCATCCACCATAAATAACTGCCCCTGCAAACCAATCGCAGATGCACTAATGAGTGGAACATTCGCATCCTTACACATTTGATTGACCAAATAACGGGTTTCAAAATTGTCACAACCATCTAACACAAGATCTTGCTGTGTAATCAGTGCGGCAGCATTATTAAAATCAAATTTAGTATTGATGTATTCAATCTTAATATAAGGATTAATTTGAGAAATTTTCTTGGCTAACACTTCAGCTTTGTAAAAACCCACATCATGATGATCAAAGGCAATTTGTCGCTGTAAATTACTAATTTCTACAGTATCAGCATCGATGAGTGTCAATTTACCCACGCCTGCTCTCGCCAATAACTCTGCAGTCAAACACCCTATTCCACCACAACCAATAATAAGCACATTGGACAGCTTTAATCTTTCTTGTGCATCAATATCCCAATCCTCTAGTAATATTTGTCTTGCGTACAACTGTAGCTCAACATCACTCAGTTCAATGCTATCACTCACCTAAACACCCTGATTACATGCTTGTATAAGCCTATGATACCGAATAAATAAGCAGTCTATTCATACAATTCTGAAGATAATTTTTACCCTAGAAGATCTGTACCTTATTGTTACAATTCGAATAGGTTTGTTTAATTTTTCTTATTTTATTTTGTACTATTAATAAACATAATCTCAATAATTGCTTCACTAGCAATTAATTTTAAAAACATCTAACTCCAATAAATGACAGTCATACTTATGAATAAAAAAATTTTTGCACTCGCTACATTATTAGTTTCGAGTTTATTCCTGACGGCATGTAAAGATGAAAAGATCACCAACATTACATACGTCAATCAAGGTTCGGATACCCAACCAGAATATATAGAAAGCACGCTTTATGATCTGGACGAAGAGAATGCTTCACCCAATCAAGACAATCGGCAAATGTTCTTGATTCTGCACTACACAGCAGTATCTAAAGACGAAACATTGGCTTTGTTTAAAGATCCTAATTTCCCTGCCAGTAGTCACTATTTTGTACCCGAATTACCAACCAATGGTAAATTTACTGTGTACCGTCTTGTGCCTGATGATAAAAGAGCTTGGCATGCTGGCACGAGTTCTTGGCAGACCAACAGCAGTTTGAATGCCTCAAGTATCGGCATTGAAATTGAAAATCTCGGTTTCCCTGCAGACGATGAACAACTCCCTTTGATGCAACGTCGATGGTATCCATTTTCATCAAAACAACAAATCGAAGTCCTTGCAGATATTATTTTAAAAATTACTAAAAAATACGAGATCAGACCCGACCGAATTTTGGGGCACAGTGATATTTCTCCAGGTCGTAAATTTGATCCAGGTCCGCTATTTCCTTGGAAACGTTTATATGAAGATTATAACATCGGTGCTTGGTACGATAACGACACTGTAAATTATTATCGTACTTATCATCCTTGGAAGAATGATATTGCTTCGTTACAAAGCAAATTGGCATTATACGGATATAACATTCCTGTCACTGGTCAATACGATCAAGTCACTCAAAATGTTGTATCCGCATTCCAAATGCATTTTTATCCTGAGAAATATGATGGTTTCGCGGATATTGAAACTGTAGCCCGCCTTGATGCATTACTTGAGAAGTATCGTAATGTAGCTCGTCCGGCGATTACACCATAAAGCATCTGAGATCAGTTTAGTCGTCTATTTAAGTGAAGACTAAACTGATTTTCATATATTATTTTGGCGCCATACGAATTGCGCCATCCAATCGAATCACTTCACCATTTAAATACGAATTTTCAAAGATATGTCCAACCAGTTTCGCAAATTCTTCAGGTTTAGCTAAACGTGGTGGGAATGGAACCATCTGTCCCAATGCATCCTGCACATTTTGCGGAAGACCTTTAAGCATCGGAGTTTCCATGATCCCAGGTGCAATAGTCATAACACGGATCTTTTCGCGTGCTAACTCACGCGCCAATGGCAAAGTCATACCAACAACAGCGCCCTTAGATGCAGAATATGCAGCCTGACCAATTTGACCATCAAAAGCAGCAACTGAAGCCGTGTTCACAATGACACCGCGTTCTTCCTCTTCCCCCGAAAGCGCATACTGTGACATTAATTGCGCAGCATATCGCAACATATTAAAGGTTCCACTGACGTTGATATTCAGTACTGTTTGGAACATATCTAAGGCATGCAGGCCATCACGACCAAGCACTTTAGCTGATGGTGCAATACCAGCACAGTTGATTAAACCATTTAATTGTCCATATTTTCCTTGTATGTGTGCAAAGAATGATTCAACTGCTTTTTCATCAGTTACATCTAGTTGAATAAACTCTGCACCAATTTCTTGACCCGTCTGCTCGCCCAAAGATGCATTCATATCAACAATTACCACACGAGCACCCTGCTGTTGAAGATAAGCTGCTGTCGCCGCACCTAACCCAGAAGCGCCACCTGTAATAACAATCACTTTTCCTTGAATATTCATAAATCTCATTATCCTTTTTTTAGTTTTAAGTTGGCTTTAGGGTAATCCTCCTCTAATACGGATTCAATTTATTCAGTGACCAATTGGTCTAAATAATTCAAAATAGTTATAATTTAATATTTATTTAATATAAAAAATTAATCACACATTACAGTTAAGTTTGCTTTAGTGACATGATTTAAAAACCATACAGTCATCGTTATTCTTTTGAATTCGGCTAATATTTAGACTATTTTAATCTTATTCATTTCGGCAGTTTGCCATATCTCCTAAAGGTTCAATCATGTTTAAAATGATCGATGTCTTAGAGCAAAATTTTGCTCAAACTTTCCCCCATGCACTTAATCAAGATTCAGATCAAATTACAGAGCAGCTTCAAATGAGCATTCTGAATGCATCTGAAATAGATTTAAAAAATGCAATCAATCAATTCCTAGACACTCAAGATGCAAGTGAAACTGCACTTGCATTAGATATTTCAACTGAGCGTCTTAATGAACTGAAATCTGGTATTGCGTTAAAAGATGCTTCAAAAATTTCGGACACTTTAAAGGTAGTAGCGCTATGCTTGGCTTTGGAGTCAGACTCATTAGACCTTCTTGAAGTGAGCGATATTTCAACTGAGTATTTCGTATAATGTGAGTATTGAGATCAAGCTGATATGGTTTGGTCTCATTTTCACTCTTAGCCTTGCTATATTAAATTATGTGACCTTCATCTCATTGCATTAATTTATATAAAGTTCTGATAAATCACTATATTTTCACAAAACCACAATATTTATAAAATATTGATCTGATTTCAATTTGTTAACTCATAATTTTAACTTTATCAAAATTTGTTCTTTTAATATCTCATTTTCTTTTTTGTCACAAATCACCTGAAAGGCTATTTATATCGAAAATTTAGCGAATTAAATCAGGTACTTTAATGAAAAAATCGATATCTCCATTGAAATTAGGACTGTTGGGTTTAGCAATTAGTGTTGTTCATAGTGGAGCCAATGCCGCACTTCCTAAGGAAATCAAACTGGATTATGCCTATTATGCTCCTACGAGCTTAGTGGTTAAAAATCAAAAGCTATTAGAAAAGGCTTTACCCAATACCAAAATCAAATGGGTATTTAGTCAAGGCAGTAATCGCTCCTTAGAATATCTCAATAGCGGCAATGTTGATTTTGCTTCAACTGCTGGTCTTGCCGCTGTATTAAGTCGTGCCAATGGTAGCCCTGTTAAAACAGTTTATATCCAAAGCCAACCTGAATGGACAGCTTTAGTCGTGCCAAAAGACTCCCCGATTAAATCCTTAAAAGATCTAAAAGGTAAAAAAATTGCCGCAACAAAAGGAACTGACCCATTTTTATTTACGCTACAAGCTTTAGATACCGTTGGATTGAATAAAAAAGATGTACAGCTTGTTCATTTGCAACATCCAGATGGCAAAACGGCGTTAGAACGTAAACAAGTGGATGCTTGGGCTGGCTTAGACCCTTTGATGGCATCAGCTCAAGTTCAGTCGGGTGCAAAACTGCTTTATCGTAATGTAGGCTTTAATAGTTATAGCGTGTTAAGCGTCAAAGAGCCATTTACTCGATCTAGCCCAGAAGCAATTGAAGCCGTAATTAAAGCGTATGAGCAAGCACGTAAATGGGCAAAAGCTAATCCAGATAAACTGGCGCAGTTACTCGCCACTGAAGCTAAACTACCTTTAGAGGTTGCAAAACTTCAGCTTCAGCGTACTGACTTTAATCAAAACATTCCTACAGCCCAACATATTAATGCACTACAAAAATCCGGCAAAATCTTGACTGAAGAAGACTTAGTTCGTAAAGGAACAAATGTAAATCAAGTTGTTCAACAGTTATTTAATGCCTCATTCGCTCAAAAATTGGTGACAAAATAATGGCGATCAGTGAAAAAGCGATTGAGCATCGGAATATCAATGTCCAATCACAACTGTCGACAAAAGGAAATAAATGGTTGAAAGGTATTTTCCTCCCTGTATTACTGGTACTGCTGTGTGAAATTTTGGTTCGAGGTGGTGTAGTTGAACCTTATCTGCTACCTGCACCAAGTAGCTTATTTGTTTCCCTGCAAGAATTTGCTCAGAATGATTTAGGTCAACATATTTGGGCAAGTACATGGCGAGTGTTTTTAGGGTTTGCTATTGGTAGTGGTTTAGCACTATTTTTTGCAGTTTTGGTTGGGCTCAATCGCCATGTAGAAGAGTTTATTGAACCGACCTTTTCTGCAATTAAGTCAATTCCTAGTCTTGCGTGGATTCCCCTCCTTTTGTTATGGCTTGGTATTGATGAATCCTCAAAAATCACCCTCATTGCGATTGGTGCTTTTTTTCCAACTTATACCAATACTGTGGCTGGTATTCATGGTGTCGACCGAAAATTGATTGAGTTGGCTCAAGTGTATAGACTGAATCGCTGGCAACAAATCTACCAAATCGTTTTACCCGCAGCTTCTCCATCTATCCTTACAGGCTTGCGCAATAGTTTGAGTTTAGCTTGGATGTTCATGATTGCCGCTGAACTCATTGCAGCAACGCAAGGTATTGGATATTTATTAAGCGATGGACGTGAAACATCGCGTCCAGATATTGTGATCATTGCTATTATTTTATTGGCAATATTGGGAAAAATCACGGATACCATAATGAAAGTATTTGAATCAAAATTATTGTTATGGCGTGATGTCATCAAAAGATGAATCAATAAAAAAGCGACCTAAAGTCGCTTTTTTATTTCTAATGAGGCCATTGTGCTAAAGTCACGCGATCGTTACCACCATAATCTTTAACGGTTCTCACTTTCTTATAACCTGCTTGACGAAATAGATGCTGAACAGCGTCTGCTTGATCATATCCATGTTCAAGTACCACCCAACCTTCAACAGTCAGATGCTTCTTGGCTTGTAAAATAATTTGCTCAAGATCCGCTAAACCTTTTTTATCAGAGATTAATGCACGTTGAGGCTCGGTCGCCAAATTGTGCATATGTTCATCTGCTGGATCAATATAAGGCGGATTAGACACAATGACATCAAAAAATTGACGCCCAAACGGTTTTAACCAACTGCCTAATACAAATTGAACCTGATCTAAGTCATGTTGCTCAGCATTAAATTTAGCGACTTCCAATGTAGGCTCATAAATATCGGTTGCTGTTAAAGACCAACTAGGACGCTCGGAAGCGAGTGACAATGCAATGGCGCCTGTCCCAGTTCCTAAATCTACAACGCGCGCATCCTCAGGCAACTCTAACTTTAAAACTGTCTCCACCAAAACTTCGGTGTCTGGTCTAGGCACCAACGTATCGGACGTCACTTTTAAGTCCAATGTCCAAAAAGGTTGCGAACCTGTGACATAAGCTAAAGGCTCACCTGCTTTAATCCGAGCAATCGCCTCTCGATACGCCTGCTCTTGTTCTGCAGTGAGCTCTTTATCCTTCTTCATCACCAAATCGAATGAATCGATTTTAGTGATATGTTCGAGCAACCAAGCATTTTCTTGACGCTCATAACTTTCAGGCTCACCACGCAGTGCAAGCGCTTGTTGAATGTTCATTAACCACCATTCTGCTGTGCAAGCATTGCCAATTGATCCGCTTGATATTCACGATGTAAGCTATCTAAAAGCTCAGTTAAATCTCCCTCCATCACTGCATCCAATTTATATAAAGTTAAGTTAATACGATGATCAGTCATACGACCCTGAGGATAATTATAGGTACGAATACGTTCTGAACGATCACCTGAACCCACCAAATCACGGCGCATTTCAGATGTCGCAGCATCAGCTGCTGCACGTTTAGCATTCTCAAGACGAGATGCCAATAATGCCATTGCCTTTGCTTTGTTCTTATGTTGTGAACGCTCTTCCTGACATTCAACAACAGTACCTGTCGGAATATGGGTGATTCGCACAGCAGAATCCGTTTTATTAACGTGCTGACCACCCGCCCCAGATGCACGATAAGTATCAATACGCAAGTCTGAAGGGTTAATATCTACAGTCGTATCAACATCAATTTCAGGAAGAATTGCAACGGTACAAGCTGACGTATGAACTCGACCTTGCGATTCAGTTGCAGGAACACGCTGAACTCGATGAGCACCGCTTTCAAACTTTAAGCGTCCGTAAACACCTTCACCATTAATTAAGCAAATAATTTCTTTGTAACCGCCATGTTCACCTTCATTTTCAGAAAGGATTTCGACACGCCAACCCTGTGATTCAGCATATTTACTGTACATACGGAATAAATCACCAGAGAAAATCGCAGCTTCATCGCCACCTGTCCCTGCACGTACTTCCAGATATGCAGAGTTCGCATCATTTGGATCTTTCGGAATCATCAGAATATTCAATTCTGCCTCTAAAGATTCAATTAATGCTTTATTTTCTTTAATTTCTTCTTGTGCCATTTCCTTAAAGTCAGGATCTGACAACATTGCTTCAGCCGTTACAATATCTTCTTCCGCTTGGGTATATTTTTTCCAAACAGTGGTGATTTCAGTCAAATCATTGTGTTCACGTGACAAATTACGGAAACGCTTATTGTCGGAAATGACTTCAACATCAGCCAATAGCGCTTCTAATTCTTCATGACGATCACAAAGTTGGTCTAATCGTAAACGTAACGATTCTTTCATGTTAAATAAAATCTCTAATACTGGATTAACTTAAGGACTGCCTTAAATTAATATTTCTAAAATTGCGAGTAGTTTAACGACTCTGACATTCAATTAACATATTTATATAGAATGACTTTGCAAAACCATTTTTCAATCCTTGTCACACCCAATTAATGGATAATCAAAAATTAGCTCCATAACTGCCAAGTTTAAAAAATGTTGATGGAATCAACTCTCCATAGTTTCTTCTTAATCAGCCCAATAATGCATATTGAATGATCAGCTGTAATATAAAAACAACATTGTGCAACCAAAACGTAAAACTCTAGGTCAACTTCTACATATTTAGCGCTTCAATTCTTGTTACATTGTGCTCAACGAATTATTACTCGTCCACGAACAAGGACATGGAGTCACACATGAAATTGAATACCCTATTAATGTCAGCCACCTTAGCCACTGCATCAATGTTCACGGTATCTGCACATGCAGACAGTACAGCGCGTGTCGCTGCTGCGAGTGCTTTAGGTAGTGTAGCAGGTACAGCAATTGGTAAAAACATGGGTGGCACAACAGGTGCAACTTTAGGTGCAGCACTTGGTGGTGCTGGTGGTGCTGCAGTTGCCAGTAATAAACGTAACCGTACTGAATCTGCCATCGGTGGTGCATTAGGTGGCGGTGCGGGTTATACCGTAGGTAATAGCATGGGTGGAACCAATGGTGGTTATATCGGCTCTGCTTTAGGTGCTGCTGGTGGTGCTGCTCTTGGTAACAAAATTGCGAAAGACAAAGCTTATGATTCACGTCAAGATCGTAAATGGAAAAAGAAAAAACATAGCCGTCGTTAATATAATCTGATTGATAGTTTCCCCTTTGAATACTCTGTATTCACCTCGATGCGCCTTAGGGCGCATTTTTTTATTAACAAATTAATTATGGATAAATTAGGGAGAGAAAAATACAAACCAGCAACTTGCTCTCCAAAATGATTGCAGAAATTTGGATTAAATTAAAACCATCAAATATAAGACTTCGACAAGGAGTTCACCATGAAATTTAATTCAAAGTTATTTGCTGCTGCGATCGCAACTGCGGCCTTGAGTACAACAACTGCTTATGCTGATAGTTCGTCCAGAGTTGCCCTCACATCTGCTTTAGGTGGAGTCGTTGGTGCTGCGATTGGTCAACAAATGGGTGGCTCGACTGGAGCAATGATCGGATCAGCGATTGGTGGTGCTGGTGGCGCAGCTGCATCAGCGAACAAAAAAGATCGTAATGCTGCTGCAATTGGTGCTGCATTAGGTGGTGCTGGTGGTTACACCGTTGGTAATAATATGGGCGGAACAAATGCTGGTTATGCTGGGGCTGCATTAGGTTCAGCTGGCGGTTCAGTTTTAGGTAAAAAAGTGGCTGAAGATCGTCGCGAAGATGACTATAGAGATCGTTATGATCGCCGTGAAAGCGGTTATCGCAATTCAAACTATCGTTATAATGACCGTAATTACAGAAGTGACAATGGTCGTCATTTAGGCTGGTATAAAAACGGTAAACGGTAATTCCAAACTCTTAGAATTCAAGCGCTCAACTTAGAGCGCTTTTTTATTTACACTTATATCGTTTTTTTTCAATATACAAATACTCGAGTTCGTATTAACATCTTTATGAGTGTTCAAAAGAGTAGAAAGTTATGCGAAGCTTAAAAGATATCGAGTTTTCAGTATTGGAACTCGCTCCTGTACGTGATGATAAAACGATTGCTTTTTCACTACAGCATGCTTTGGAGTTAGCACAAAAAATCGAACAATTGGGTTTTAAACGACTGTGGCTTGCAGAGCACCATAATATGGATGGTATCGCTAGCTCAGCTACAGCTGTGTTATTAGGCTATATCCTTGCTAACACCTCCTCTTTAAAAGTAGGTTCTGGCGGAATCATGCTGCCTAATCACGCACCACTTGTTGTAGCAGAACAATTTGGAACACTAGCAACGCTTTATCCTGATCGAGTTGAGCTCGGACTAGGACGCGCACCAGGTACAGATCAATTGACCATGCGTGCTTTACGCCGAGGTCGTCAAGAGACTGAAGATCAATTTCCACAAGACGTGCTCGAAATTTTGAGCTATTTGGGGGAACCATCGCCACATCAGAGAATCAAAGCGACACCAGGTCAAGGAACACATGTTCCTGTATGGCTGTTAGGTTCTAGCTTATTTAGCGCACAATTGGCAGCTAAACTTGGCTTACCTTATTCTTTTGCCTCTCACTTTGCCCCTCGTATGTTGGGTCAAGCGATTCAACTTTACAGAGAAAACTTCGAACCTTCTGAATATTTGGATCGTCCTTATGTATCAATGGGCGTTCCAACTGTTATAGCTGATACTGATGAAGAAGCTGAATACTTGGCTACTAGCGCTTATCAACGTGTATTAGGCTTAATGCGTGGGCAAAGCTTAAAACTCAAACCTCCAGTTAAATCAATGGATGGAATTTGGTCTGCTCCAGAAAAGATGTCAGTTGATAATTTTTACGCAATGGCTCAAATCGGATCACCAGAAACAGTGAAACAAGGTCTTGAACAACTACTGGTGCCTTATGATGTAGATGAGTTTATTTTTACCTGTGATATCTACGATACAGACAAACGCATTCAAAACTTTGAGTATTTAATGCAAATTAAGCAAAATGCTTAGATCAAAAAAATCCTGAAATGATTGAGTAATGGTTTTGATTTCAAATATATAATTAATTACTCTTTCATTTCTTGAGTTTGTCAAACAACTATTGGCAGTAAATGACATCAAATGTCCCTAAAAGACTATTCCAATGAAAAAATTCTTTTAACCAACAATATTAATTATTCACAATCAAATACTTAAAATTTGGCATTTTATATCAAACTAAAATAAGCACTTCTGCAAAACACATCACATTTTTAAGCGATAAAATTTCATGATTAAAAAATAAATACGGATGTATAACATGGCCTCTATCGACTTAGAAAAAATGTTGGATAAAGTAAAACATACTCAATGGACACTCTCGGATATTGACTGGGATGCTCCTGGCAAAGAATTAGTCACCGCAGAACAGTGGCCCAAGCTTAAAGATTTTATGGCTGATCTAATGTGGATCGAACATGTAGGTGCTCGTGCATTTTCTGCGATGTCAAAAAAAGCACCGACAGATACGCTTCGCGAAATATATGCCATTTTCCACGCTGAGGAACAGCGTCACGCCAATGCCGAAATGGCACTGATGAAAAGATGGGGTATGCTTGAAGGCGATATTCCTAAACCCAATAAAAATTTAAGACTGATCATCGAATGGCTCGACACTTATGCTGATGAAATGCCCTTCTATATTCTAGGTGCTGTCATTCCGATGCTGGAAGTCGCTCTTGATGGCGCACTTTGTACATTCCTATTGGATACTGTAGAAGACCCAGTTTGTCATCAAGCTTTTGAACTGATTAATGGTGATGAAGCTCGTCATTTAGGTGTTGGATTTAGTGTCATGGAAGATCAAGGCTACAATAAAACCTTTATTGAGCTTTCTAAAATGGCAGCGCGAGTTGTAGATCCACGTTTACTACTTGGTATTCTTGCCTACTTACCACTCATTAATAAAATGCGTGATAATGTGATTAAACTAGGCTTGCCAGAAGAAAAGCTCTATGCAGCGATGCACAAATTTGCTCGAATAGGTGGACGTACTGCAGAAGGTCGTCGTAATCCTTGGTATCAAATTATTAACTTCCATGCACGAAGTGCCATGAACCGACGTAATAAATGGTTTCATATCCCTGTCGACACTATGGTAAAAATGACTGATAAGATTCCAGAAAAATCTTTACCTAAAATCCCATCTTGGATATATGAATTAACTGCAGAACCAAAAGCAACCCACTAAAACAATAATTAGGTACAGAAATGAAAAAAAGGAATAAAGCCCACACGGATTCATTCTTTCATAATGAAGCTGAGTATTTTTCCAACTTTAAAGGAAAAATTATCTCAGCTGAGGACATCAAACAAACCGATTTTTCAGGATTAAAGGTCGCGATTATTGGTGCCAATCAAATGTCAGTTTCACATTTAGATGTGGTTTGTCAAAATGCGCTATTCGTCAAAGTATTTCAAATAACACCTCATTTCGTTTTGCCACACACTGAAAAAGGGATTCAAAAAATTATTGCTCATCCCCTCATCGCTAAAAATAAACGATTATTTAATCAGCGAATTAAGACAACATTGGCAATACGCTATTTAGATTCTCAGATTTCAGATACTTGGTTAAAAAGACAATTGATGCCAAATCCAGCTTCGTCGCAAAAAATGTTTTTTAAATCCGATCATTATTACAACGCCTTACAGCGAGAAAACTGTAAATTGATCACATGGCCAGTCGTGAAAATTACTGAAAATGCCGTTCAAAGTATGGAAGGAATCGAACACTTAGTAGATATTATTATTACAACGTACGAATAGTGATCATCATTTTGTAGATAAATGTGATTCTAAATGATATTTTATGATGAAATTATAGACACTTGAATTATATAATTTTTGAATTTTATGAGTATTTATGACGATTAATCTCTTAATAAAAAGAAGCACAGCTAGTGCTTCTTTTTTTAAATTAGATTTACCGATTTAACCAATCCGGCGTTTCAAGCCTGTCATTTGCAATACTCGTGTTGAGATTTCTTCAATCGACATTTCTGAAACATTTAGATATTTAATCCCTTCAGAAATATAAATACCTTCGATTGCACGCAATTCCATCTGACATTGGCTAAAACTTGCATAACGACTGTTGGCTTTGCGTTCAGATCGAATTGCCACCAAACGATCAGCATCAATCATTAATCCAAACAATTTATGCTTATGTGGACGTAAAACTGCTGGCAAACGGTTGTCATCCAAATCTTCTTCAGTTAACGGATAGTTCGCAACTCGAATACCAAATTGTAATGACAAATAAATTGAGGTCGGTGTTTTACCAGAACGCGACACTCCAATCAAAATTAAGTCCGCTTTATCATAGTGTCTTGTACGTGCGCCATCATCATTATCCAGCGCGAAATGTACAGCATCAATACGTGCCTTATAAGACTCAGAATCAGTCACAGCATGCGTTTGTCCGACTAAAGTTGTAGGGGCTGTTCCAAGCACCTCAGATAGCTTACTAATTAACCCTTCAAACACATCTAAATTAACCGCATTTGCCGTATTGATGATATCCCGAACATAGGGATCCACAAGAGTATCAAAGACAAGAGGTTGTTGGCCATCAGACTCTGCGCGCGCGTTAATCTCTGCAACGACGTTCATTGCGGCTTCTTCTGTAGTGATATACGGGATGATATGAATATCAAAATCGACATGAGGAAATTGAGCCAATAAAGAATGCCCGAGTGTTTCAGCCGTAATGGCAGTACCATCGGAAATAAAAAAAACACTTCGTTTAATATCTTTACTTTCTGCCATTAAATTAATCCTCAAATATTTGTCTAAGTACTATATAATCTTTATAGTAAACCGATCTTACATGACTGTCGCTTAGTAATGAAAGTTTGCTAAGTTTTCACAGAAAAATATCATGCCAAGATAGTGATTAATACTGCAAAAGTGGAGTAACAACTTTGGAAGCACGCGTAATCGGTCTGGAAAAATTAGGTAAACACGACGTAGAAATCGTGGGCGGTAAAAACTCATCTCTAGGCGAAATGATCAGCCATTTAGCAAATGCTGGTGTATCAGTTCCAGGTGGTTTTGCAACAACTGCTGCAGCTTACCGTGAATTCCTTGAGCAAAGTGGTCTTAATGCCAAAATTTCAGCCGAGCTCAAACAACTCAATGTTGACGACGTAAATGCACTTGCTGAAACTGGTGCTAAAATTCGTCAATGGATCGTTGATACTCCGCTTACTCCAGCACTTGAAAAAGAAGTTCGTGATGCATTCGCAACTCTTTCTAACGGCAACCCTGAGATCGCGGTTGCCGTTCGTTCATCTGCGACTGCAGAAGATTTACCAGACGCATCTTTTGCAGGACAACAAGAGACTTTCCTAAACATCCGCGGTATTGACAACGTCTTAATCGCGATTAAGGAAGTTTTTGCTTCACTTTATAACGACCGCGCAATTGCTTACCGTGTACACCAAAACTTCGATCATGACATCGTTGCTCTTTCTGCTGGTGTGCAACGTATGGTTCGCTCAGAAACTGGTGCTGCTGGTGTAATGTTTACACTGGACACTGAATCTGGTTTCCGTGACGTTGTATTCATTACTGCATCTTACGGTTTAGGCGAAATGGTCGTACAGGGTGCTGTAAACCCTGATGAATTCTATTTATCAAAGCCACTTTTAAATGCAGGTAAACACGCAGTATTGCGTCGTAACCTCGGCTCTAAACACCAAAAAATGATCTATGGTGAAGAAGGCTCTGCAGGTAAATCAGTTGTTGTTGTGGATGTTGAAAAAACTGAACGCCAACAATTTGCTTTAAATGATCAAGAATTACAAGAACTTGCTAAGCAGGCGTTAATCATTGAGCAACACTACGGTGCGCCAATGGATATCGAATGGGCGAAAGACGGTGATGATGGTCAAATTTACATCGTTCAAGCACGTCCTGAAACTGTGAAAAGCCGTGAGAATGTCGGCACAATGGAACGCTACCTATTAAAACAAAAAGGTACAGTTCTTTGTGAAGGTCGCTCAATCGGTCAACGTATCGGTTCTGGTAAAGTCCGTATTGTTAATTCAATCAAAGAAATGGACAAAGTCCAAGATGGCGATGTTCTTGTTTCTGACATGACCGATCCTGATTGGGAACCAGTTATGAAACGTGCTGCTGCGATCGTTACAAACCGTGGTGGTCGTACTTGTCATGCCGCGATTATTGCACGTGAACTCGGTGTTCCAGCAATTGTTGGATGTGGTAACGCAACAGAAGTACTTGTTGATGGTCAAGAAGTAACTGTTTCATGTGCTGAAGGCGATACAGGTTTCATTTACGAAGGCGCTTTAGATTTCGAAGTTCAACGTAACTCGATTGAATCTATGCCAACACTTCCGTTCAAAATCATGATGAACGTTGGTAACCCTGATCGTGCATTTGACTTCGCTCAAATTCCAAACGAAGGTATTGGTCTTGCACGTCTAGAGTTCATCATCAACCGTATGATTGGTGTTCACCCTAAAGCATTACTCAATATTGACAGCTTACCTCGCGAAACACGTGCAGCTGTGATGACCCGTACTGCAGGTTACTCTTCACCGATCGAGTTCTACGTTGAAAAACTCGTTGAAGGTATTTCTACACTTGCTGCTGCATTTGCTGATAAACCTGTCATCGTACGTATGTCAGACTTCAAATCGAATGAATACGCGAACTTAATCGGTGGTAAGTTATACGAACCTGAAGAAGAAAACCCGATGTTGGGCTTCCGTGGTGCGAGCCGTTATGTTTCTGACAACTTCCGTGACTGCTTCGAATTAGAATGCCGTGCATTGAAGAAAGTTCGTGATGAAATGGGTCTAACTAACATTCAAATCATGATCCCATTCGTCCGCACAGTTGCTGAAGCAAAACGTGTTATTGAACTTCTTGCTGCAAATGGCTTAAAACGTGGTGAAAATGGTCTTAAAGTGATCATGATGTGTGAATTACCAACCAATGCCCTACTTGCTGAACAATTCTTAGAACATTTTGATGGCTTCTCAATCGGTTCAAATGACTTAACTCAGTTAACGCTTGGGCTTGACCGTGACTCAGGCATCGTTTCTCATTTATTTGATGAACGCGATCCAGCAGTAAAAGCTCTTCTTTCAATGGCGATTCACGCATGTCGTAAAGCAGGCAAATATGTGGGTATTTGTGGCCAAGGACCATCAGACCACCCAGATCTTGCTCGCTGGTTAATGGAACAAGGTATCGAATCTGTTTCACTCAACCCAGACTCTGTTTTAGATACATGGTTCTTCTTATCTGAAGAAAAGACTAAACAAGCTTAATAAACTATGTTAAAAAAAGACCCATTCGTGGGTCTTTTTTTTACCCCATTATTTTTTAGTAATTTTTGAGAAATTAGGTTTATGCAAATTTACTTGGCGAGAAATAATCAACAAGCTGGACCGTATACGGTAGAGCAGTTAAATCAAATGCTCTCGAGCCAACAAGTTTTACTCACAGACTTGGTCTGGCATCAAGGTATGACTGAATGGAAAGCTTTAGGTGAACTCACTCAAGGAAAATTATATTACCAACCTGAAGGCTATCAACCGACTCCACCAGTACAACAAAGCTATTCAAATCCTTCAATTGCGAATGTAAATATTCAAAAAAATACTGCTCAGCAAGAACTTGCCTCAATTGGATCTCGATTTTTAGCTAAACTCGTTGATCTGGCGCTTTGGTTGCCTGCCATGGTGATTCCTTCGTTCTTTATGCAGGAAGAACAAGTTGCTCAATTGACTGAACTTCAGCAAAAAATGCAGAATGCTAGCTCATCAGATCAAGCAATCAAATTACAGGAACAGTTATTTACACTGATTCCAATGGAAGCTTGGCAAGCAATGTTGGTTTACATTGTATTAATGCTAGCTGCTCAAGCATTTTTAATTGCGAAAAGTGGTCAGAGTTTAGGAAAAAAAGTAGCAAAAATTCAAATTGTTGATGCTGAAAATGGACAGCAAGTAAACTTAATGCGCGCATTCACATTGCGTAGTGTGATTTTTATTGTATTGAATTTACTCTTTATGCCATTCATTACCATCATTGATCATGCCTTCGGTCTAAGTCAAAAAAGACAAACTTTGCACGATAAATTAGCAAAGACTAAAGTCATAAAACGATAATTTTTATCTTAGGGGAGCAAATGCTCCCCTTTGTTTTGCCTCTGTTTTCATACCAAAAGTAATTAATTCTTCAACCAATTCCGACCAAACAAATTGGGTTTAATCCTTATATTTAAAGGCACTTTACATATAGCTTAGTTGGTCGTTATAGGGCATAATGCCCTACAACGTAGCGGTGTCATATGACTGAAATTCAGTAAATGTCATTTTCTGTTTTTCAATCATGTGACACTATAATCGCTATCCCATAATTTTATTAGGGAATGGGACTCTTCACCGAGGTTGTAAAATGAGACAAACAATTTTAGCTGTATTGTCTTTATCAACGCTTGCCGTGCTCTTAACAGGGTGTGGCGGTGATATAGTACTTCTAAACTCAAAAGGTCCAGTAGCACAAGGTCAGTCTGATCTTATGATGACTGCGATCTACCTCATGCTATTGGTAGTAATTCCATCAGCATTAATGGCTTTATGGTTTAGTTGGAAATATCGTGCGTCAAATAAAGATGCAGACTATAAACCTACATGGGCGCACTCTACTATTATTGAAATCGTAGTGTGGGGTATCCCGTGTATTATTATTGGTATTTTAGCGTATTTAACATGGTGGGGCTCACACAAGTATGACCCTTATCGTCCGCTAGAATCAGAGAAATCGCATTTAACTATTCAAGTTATTGCTGAACAGTTTAAATGGGTTTTTGTTTACCCTGAACAAGAAATTGCAACAGTTAACGAAGTTCGTTTCCCAGAAAAAACTCCGATTAATTTCAATATCACCTCTAACTTCACAATGAACTCTTTCTTCATTCCTCAGTTAGCTGGTCAGATTTATGCAATGGCGGGTATGCAAACTCAACTTCATGTCCTTGCGGATAATGAAGGTGTATACCGTGGTTTCTCTTCGAACTATTCAGGCTATGGTTTCACACAAATGCGCTTCCAAGCTCATTCTGTTTCAGAAGCTAAGTTCGCTGAATGGGTGTCTGCAGTAAAAGCTGGTAACGGTACTTCAATTAACCCTGAAGCTGTTCAAAAAACAGTTTTAGACCAAGCTGAATTTGCAACCTTGCGTGATGGTAACCGTTCAGAGAAACAAATCGCTGCGATGGTTCGTAACGCTAAAACCGATCTAGAGAAGCAACAAGCTGAAATTGCTCAAAAAGAAGGTCCATATAAGGCACATCCTCATCCTGTGACTTACTACTCTTCTGTTGAAAAAGGCTTGTTTGAATCAATTATCAACAAATACATGGCAAACTACCACGGTGCAGATCACTCAGCTAAAGCTGAAGGTCATGCTGTAGCTGCTGATGTAAATGCTGAACCTGCTTCTTCAGTTGTAGGGGAATAAGACATGAGCTTCTTAGGTAAGTTAAGTGTAGATGCTATCCCGTACGATCCAATCGTACAGGTAACAGTGTTAATGATGATTTTAGGTGGTATTGCAGTATTTGCTGGTATCACTTATTTCAAAAAATGGGGCTACTTGTGGAACGAATGGTTCACATCTGTAGACCATAAAAAAATTGGTATTATGTACCTTATCGTTTCTGTGATCATGTTATTACGTGGTTTCGCTGATGCGATTATGATGCGTCTTCAATTGTTCCTTGCAAAAGGCGGCGGCGAAGGCTATCTACACCCTGAACACTACGATCAGATTTTCACCGCACACGGTGTAATCATGATTTTCTTCGTAGCGATGGGTCTTGTAGTGGGTATGATGAACATTTCTGTTCCACTACAAATTGGTGCGCGTGACGTAGCATTCCCATTATTAAACTCTTTAAGCTTCTGGTTATTCGCTGGTGCTGCAGGTTTGATGATGGTTTCTCTTGCGCTTGGTGAGTTTGCGGCAACTGGTTGGATGGCTTACCCTCCTCTTTCAGGTATCGAATACTCTCCTGGTGTTGGTGTTGACTACTATATCTGGGCACTTCAGATCTCTGGTCTTGGTACACTTCTTACTGGTGTTAACTTCTTCGTTACCATCATTAAAATGCGTGCTCCTGGCATGGGTCTTATGGATATGCCGATCTTTACGTGGACATCTTTATGTACTGCAGTCTTGATCATCGCATCATTCCCAGTGTTGACTGCAACAATTGCAATGTTAACGCTTGACCGTTACTTCGGTTTCCACTTCTTTACAAATGACATGGGTGGTAGCCCAATGTTGTATGTAAACTTGATTTGGACATGGGGTCACCCAGAAGTTTATATCTTGATCTTACCTGCATTCGGTCTATTCTCTGAGATTACTTCTGTATTCTCTCGTAAGACATTGTTTGGTTATAAATCAATGGTGTATGCAACGATCGCGATTACAGTTCTTGCATTCGTTGTATGGTTACACCACTTCTTTACAATGGGTTCAGGTGCCAACGTTAACGCGTTCTTCGGTATCATGACCATGATTATCGCGATTCCTACAGGTGTGAAAATCTTCTCTTGGTTATTCACAATGTATAAGGGTCGTATTACCTTCACATCACCTATGTACTGGACAGTTGGCTTCTTAGTGACTTTCGGTATCGGTGGTTTGACTGGTGTACTTATGGCGGTTCCACCTGCGGACTTCCTTGTACACAACTCACTATTCTTAATCGCTCACTTCCATAACGTAATTATTGGTGGTGTTGTATTTGGTATGTTTGCTGGTATTACTTTCTACTGGCCGAAAATGTTCGGTTGGCAGTTAAGTGAATTCTGGGGCAAAGCATGCTTCTGGTTCTGGTTCTTTGGTTTCTACTTCGCGTTCATGCCATTGTATATCCTAGGTTTCATGGGTATGACTCGTCGTCTAAACTCGTATGACAACCCAGACTGGGATCCATATGTTGGTATCGCATTATTCGGTGCTGTATTAATCGCAATTGGTATTGCTTGTTTCATCATGCAAATCATTGTTGGTTTCTTACAACGCGAACAAACTCGTGACGTTACAGGCGATCCATGGGATGCACGTACGCTTGAATGGGCGACTTCATCTCCAGCTCCATTCTATAACTTTGCAGTATTGCCTCAAGCGAACGGTATCGACCGCTTCTGGACTGACAAAGAAAATGGTGTAGCTTACGCACGTCCTGCTAAATATGAAGATGTTCATATGCCAACTAACCGTGCTGCGGGTGTACTTATTGCACTGATCATCACTGTTATGGGCTTTGCACTTATCTGGCACATTTGGTGGTTAGCGATTGTTTCTTTCGTTTCTGCAATCATCGGCTTTATCTGGAGCTCATTCACGAAGAAAGTGGATTACTATGTTCCAGCTGCTGAAGTAGAACGTATTGAAAACGAACGTTATGCGTTACTCGAAAAACACTTGAAGAAGGACTAAGGATATGGCTGAAGTACTTCATCACGAAAACCACGAGCATGATGAACATCATCACGATGATACAGACATCACGGTCTTTGGTTTTTGGACTTACTTGATGAGTGACTTGATTTTATTCGGTACACTCTTCATCGCGTTCGCTGTATTAAGCAGTCATATTCCACCTGGCACTCCAAGTGCAAAGGATCTTTTTGCAGATTCTTTAGGTTTCGTTTTAACTGAAACTTTCGCACTTTTGATTTCATCAGTGACATTTGGTTTTGCGGTACTTGCTTCTTACAAGAAAAATGTTGGTCAAGTTCTAGCTTGGTTAGCAGTTACATTTGTATTCGGTGCAATCTTCATCGGCATGGAACTTTATGAATTTAATCATTTAGTTCATGCTGGTCATGGACCAAGCGTTAGTGCGTTCTTATCTGCGTTCTTTACTTTAGTTGGTACGCACGGTATTCACGTAACTTCTGGTTTGGTATGGATGATCGTGTTGATGATTCAAATCAAAAAATATGGTTTGACTACAATCAATACTCGTCGTCTTGCTTGCCTAAGCTTGTTCTGGCACTTCCTTGACATCGTATGGATCTGCGTATTCAGCGTAGTGTACTTAATGGGAGTATTATAATGAGTCATGATCATAATGCTGCTGGTGCATCACACGGTAACGTAAAGCAATACACAATCGGTTTTGTACTTTCTGTTTTATTGACTGTAGTTCCATTCTACATGGCAATGAATACTGATAGCTTCAGCCGTGGTGCAATTATTGCTGTTATCGGTATTACAGCTGTTGCTCAGGTACTTGTACAATTAGTTTACTTCTTGCACATGAACTCATCTTCAGAGCAACGTTGGAACGTGATTGCATTTATCTATACAATTCTAACTATTGCTGTTCTTTTAGTTGGTTCTGTATGGATCATGAACTACTTACATTCAAACATGATGATCTAAACTGATTGTCATGTTTAAAAAGTACTTATTCCTGACTAAGCCAGGAATTCTCTTTGGTAACTTTGTTACCACTTTGGGTGGCTACTTTGTAGCTACCCAAGGTTCAGTAGATTTCCTTCTCCTGCTTCTTACCCTCATTGGCACTACCCTCGTAGTTGCATCTGGATGTGTGGTTAATAACGTTATTGATCAAGACATCGACCAAAAAATGCAGCGCACTCAAAATCGTGCGTTAGTTAAGAAAACCATTTCTGTTCAAATTGCATTAGCTTTTGCTTTGCTGTTAGGCATACTCGGTTTTGGTATTTTATGGTTTTGGGTAAATGCGTACGCTTTTTTATTCGCAGTTATTGGTTTTGTCGTATATGTTGGTTTTTACAGCTTATGGACAAAACGAACAACGATCCACCAAACTGTGGTCGGTAGTATTTCTGGTGCAGCCCCCCCTGTCATTGGATATACAGCGGTCGCGAATCAATTCGATTTAGGTGCGCTACTCATTTTCTTGGGTTATGCATTTTGGCAAATGCCTCACTCATGGGGAATTGCAATTTATCGTTTTGATGATTATAAAAATGCAGGTATTCCGATTCTTCCTGTTGCGCGCTCGATTGTTCGCACCAAGATCGAATCGCTGATTTACATTGTGCTATTTGCAATTGCAATGAACGCTTTATTTGTATTTGGCTATGCAAACTGGCTTTATTGTATAATTCTCAATGTATTGACTGTTTATTGGCTATATTTAAATATCATTGGATTTAAAGCTGAACATGATCAATTATGGGCAAAGAAATATTTCTTATTCTCTGTTCTCCTAATTACGATTATCAGTATTTGCTTTAGTTTTACTGCTACTGCACCAATAAACAATCTTGTCATTTTTTAAAAGATAGAGAAGCCTCTATCTTTTTTTTATCTTCGCTTTAAGCAGTCTATAAATATCTATACTCAACACTACCTTCAAATACTTTCTAAAAGTGTGTTAATTTTCAAAATTGAATAGTCCAATTTATTTTCTTCGTCGTTATATTTTGCTTTATTTTTCTTGTAATCCCCTGCCGACATCCTTACAATACAGCTTCGCATTTTTTTGCGACACATTAAGTTTTTTTGAAACCAATAAAATTTATTTGTGACTCCTTGCTTCTAACAAATGCGTTAGGGGCTGCATAAAACCGTAAGGAGCTGACAATGCGTCACTACGAAATCGTAATTCTGGTACATCCAGACCAAAGCGATCAAGTGGTAGGTATGGTAGAACGCTATATCTCTCACATTAAAGATGCTGAAGGTCAAATTCACCGTCTTGAAGATTGGGGCCGTCGCCAATTGGCTTACCCAATTAACAAAATTCACAAAGCGCACTACATTTTAATGAACGTTGAATGTAACCAAACTACGCTTAATGAATTGGAAGAATTATTCCGTTACAACGATGCTATTCTTCGTAACGTTATTATTCGTCGTGAAAACGCAATCACTGAAGAGTCTTTATTGGCTAAGAGTGCTGAAGAAAAACGTGCGCGTAAAGCTCAACGTGAAGAAGCACAACAAGCTCAAGACTCTGCTGAAGCATAAGGAGAACATCAATGGCACGTTTCTACCGTCGTCGTAAGTTCTGCCGCTTTACAGCTGAGAACGTTACATATATCGACTATAAAGATATCGATACTTTAAAACAGTACATCACTGAAAACGGCAAGATTGTTCCTAGCCGTATTACAGGTACTAAAGCTCGTTACCAACGTCAATTAGCTCTTGCTATCAAACAAGCTCGCTACTTAGCGTTGATTCCTTACACTGACAATCATAAGTGAGGTTGAGCTGTGGATATTATCTTATTACAACGCATTAAGAACCTTGGTAAATTAGGTGATAAAGTTTCAGTTAAAGCTGGTTACGGCCGCAACTACTTAATCCCTCAAGGTAAAGCAGTTGCTGCTACTGAAGCTAACACTGCTGCATTTGAAGCTCGTCGTGCTGAACTTGAGAAGCAAGAAGCTGAAGTATTAGCTGCTGCTCAAGCACGTGCTGACCAATTGAACGAAGTAAATATCGTAATCACTGCGAAAGCTGGTGACGAAGGTAAACTATTTGGTTCTATCGGTACTCGTGACATCGCTGACGCGTTGACAAATGCTGGTCTTGAAGTTGACCGTGCTGAAGTTCGTTTACCGAACGGTGCACTTCGTCACACTGGCGAATTCAACATCGCAATCCAATTGCACCATGATGTTGTTGCTGAAGTTCTCGTTACTATCGTATCTGAGTAATTTTATGCAAAGAAAAAGAGCATGCATCAGCATGCTCTTTTTTTATCCCTAATAATTATAAAATTTGATTTAGCAAGCTGAAATTTAGACTTAGTTTTTTATTTGTTATCGATATTATTTGTTGCACTGTCTTGCTTGTGCATTTTGCATTAAGATAAGTCTCCCCTATTCATTTTCGTAATTATTGTAAATCAAGGTTTTATATGTCTCAGGCGACTGCCAAAAAAAATACGAATAACACTGAGTTAGATTTGCTAAAGAGTGAATCTTCAGCACTCAAAGAGTTTCGTACGCCTCCGCACAATCTTGCTATTGAACAGGCTGTTCTTGCCGCACTCATGACAGTAGCTGAGTCATTCGAACAGGTCAGCGATATATTAACCGAGAATGATTTTTACGCGACTCGACATAAATATATTTTTAGAGCAATTGAAAAACTTTCTAAAGAAAGTTCACCTTATGATGCCGTATTGGTCAATGATTGGTTAATCAAACAGAACCTGCTTGATGCGATTGGCGGTGAAGAATATTTAATGCAATTGATGGCGGATTCTCCATCAAGCTTTTATAACCTTGAAACTTATGCCAATAAAATACGTGAATTTGCAACTTTGAGAAATATGATCAAAGTTGGTAATGAAATTCTACAAAATGCGTATGACACGAAAGGTCGAGAAGTCAGTGAAATTTTAGATTTAGCTGAGACCAGTATCTTTTCTTTGGCTGAACAACACAATAACAATGCTAAAGCTCAAGGTCCAAAAGCAATTAATACCGTTGTCGCAGATGTATTCGATAAACTCAACGAATTATCACAACTTGATGGGAATATTACAGGTCTGACCACAGGATTTGTGGAGCTTGATAATAAAACATCAGGTATGCAAGCTGGAGATATGATCGTCGTTGCTGCCCGTCCATCAATGGGTAAAACAACTTTTGCAATGAATTTAGTCGAAAGTGTGCTATTCAATTGCAACCTTCCTGCTCTCGTATTCTCCATGGAGATGCCTGCTGACTCTATTGCCATGCGTTTAATTTCCTCGTTTGGTAAAGTGCATCAAGGACATTTGCGATCTGGCAAATTAGATGGCGAAGAATGGAACAAGGTCACGGGAACGATTCTTCAATTGCAAGAAAAACATCTTTATATTGATGATTCATCTGCCCTCCCACCGACTGAAATGCGCGCACGTGCAAGACGTATCGCGAAACAACACGGTGGTAAACTGGGTTGCATCATGGTCGATTACCTGCAGTTAATGAAAGTACCAGGTATGGGTGATAACCGTGTGGGTGAAATTGGTGAAATTTCTCGAAGCTTGAAAGCATTGGCGAAAGAGATGCATTGCCCTGTGATTGCACTTTCGCAGCTTAACCGCTCACTCGAAAACCGTCCAAATAAACGTCCTGTGATGTCAGACTTACGTGAATCTGGAGCAATTGAGCAGGATGCCGATTTGATCATGTTCATTTACCGTGATGAGGTATATAACAAAGAATCTAAAGAAGCAGGAACTGCTGAAATCATTATCGGTAAACAACGTAATGGTCCAATTGGTACCGTTCGACTCGCTTTTGAAGGTCAATATACGCGTTTTAGTAACTTGTCACCTGAATATTACGCGCAGAACCAAGAAGAAGAGTAATTTTGCTTTGATCAATTCTTAGTTAAGAACGCACGAATTGATCTGACCACAATTATCTTTTTTCAGTTTAAAAGATTTAACCTTTCCACATGCCTCTAGGAGTAAATTAGAGTGCGCCAAGCAACGGTTTGTATTGACACACACGCATTGCAATACAATTTAAATCGCGTGAAACAACTTGCACCAAACTCTACAGTTGTAAGTATGGTAAAGGCAAATGCTTATGGTCATGGAGTCTCAGACTGTTTAGCCGCATTGAGCCAGTCTGATGCTTTTGGCGTTGCATGTTTAGAAGAAGCACTTGAAATACGTGAATTAGGTTTTAAACAACCTATCACCTTAATTGAAGGTGTTTTTTCTGAAGATGAAATGCAAATTGCGATTGAGCAACATATTGAAGTAATCGTTCATCATCATCAACAACTGCAGTGGTTGTTGCAAGTTAAAGATGCTTATATCGCCCGAAATCTAAAAGTATGGGTTAAATTAAATAGCGGAATGAACCGCTTAGGCTTCAAAATTGATGTAATCAAATCTATTATTCATCAATTAAAAAATGAAGGTTTTACCTGTGTACTTGCAATGCATTTTGCTAATGCAGATGTTGATCACCCTTTAAATGAACAACAAATATCTCAATTTCTTGAAGTAAAACAAGATTGTGCACCAATTTTAGCTTCGTGTTGTAATTCAGCAGCAATTTATAAATACCCTGAATTGCATTTTGACTATGTTCGTCCTGGTATTATGCTGTACGGCGCAACGCCATTTGCAGATCGTGACGTCCACGCTCTAGATTTAAAACCTGTCATGACATTCAGTGCTGAGATTATTGCACTTAACGCCATTCAATCAGGTGAAGCTGTAGGTTATGGCTCAACCTTTGTTGCACAGCGACCTATGCAATTAGCAATTGTCTCGATCGGATATGGTGATGGGTATCCAAGAGCTTTTATTCGTGAGAATTCAGTTTCATTTAAAGGTCAATTGACCCCAGTGATCGGTCGGGTTGCCATGGATATGATTGCCATAGATGTCACTGATCTCAACGCAAAAATTGGTGATCTAGTAGAATTATGGGGTAAACATCGTTTAGTGGATGATGTTGCTGAAGCGAATGGTACGATTGGTTATGAGTTGTTATGTCGATTAAGCCAACGTCCGAAGCGTCTCAAAATGTAATGAGCGAATTAAATCAACGTAATGCTAAACAGCATTACGTTGTAGTTCATTAAAATCCGTATCCTGAGCGCGTGTCAAAAATCGAATTAAATAATCAGCTTGATCTTGTGTAAACTGTGTAGGCGTAAATTGACTAAATCCCATATCTATTAAAGCCTGCTTCACTGGACTTTGTCGTCCCACAAACTTCATAGACCATTCTTGAAATTGTTTTTTTTCAATATTTTTTCGCTGGAATAGGCGAATTTGATGATGGCGTTTATCCTTGTGAAGCTTTTGCAACAATATATCTAGTGTGGCTTCATCACCCTCTAGACATTGAAAATAGTGCCCATCTGCATAATAAAGTGCTCCAGAAATTTGATGCTCAAAATTGAAATGACGGGCTTCATTCAAGATTTCACGAACATCAATCAATAAGCGACTTGCATCTGCAGTCGACACACTCGCATAACTGAACTGTTGCATTGCTTCCCCTAATTTTTATAGTAATGATTTAATATTCAATGCAACTCAATTTAATCTAAACTCAATCATAAAGCAAAATTATTGCCAATAGTCTTCTGTTGGCCGTGGCAAACCGTTCAATCCTTGACGCAAAGTATCTGACCAAAGTTTACTAATTGATGAGAAATATGGATCATCATCATGAATACGTTTAGACAATGGAATTGCAAAACTATCTTTTTTATAAATACATGCATCTAGTGGTAAGCCCACAGAAACATTAGATCTAAGGGTTGAATCAAATGAAATTAAACCGCATCTTAATGCTTCATCTAATTCAGTATTGTAATTTAATGCACGATCTAAAATTGGTTTACCGTATTTACTTTCCCCAATCTGAAAAAAGGGCGTATCTGACGTCGCATTGATAAAATTACCCTGAGGATAAATATTATATAACTGAATATCCTCCCCTTGAATTTGACCAGAAAGTAAAATCGTACAGTGATAATTACTTTGCTCTAGTTGATCAGTAGTCACATCCATAATGACACGCTTTAAAGTATGACCAACCAATTCAGCCATCTCGAACATGCTATTCACACTATACAAATTAGGTTCGTGTTTTAAATCTAGCTGATTCTGTAAATGTCCTATAACGGCTTGTGTCGTCGCCAAATTACCCGCAGTTTGTATACTGATAAAACGCTCACCCTCAACACCGAAAAGATAGAGTTTACGAAATACAGAGATATGATCTACACCTGCATTTGTTCGCGTGTCACTGATACAAATTAAGCCATCACGTAAACGCATAGCACAACAATAGGTCATTGAAATCTCTCTTCTAAATTTTGTTCTAACACGGTAATACCTGAACGATGGTCGTCATACTCTCCACGCCACCAGCTTCTCGCACACCTCTGATAGGTGCAACGTCCCAATAATCACGCCCTAATGCAATATAAATGTGTGAACTTGGCGTATAGAGCTGATTGCTAACATCAAATGTATACCAAACTCCATCTATATAAGCTTCAGCCCAAGCATGGCTCGCCAAATGACTCATTTCTGGAACGTAAAGATATCCAGAAACATAACGCGCAGGAATATTTAACTCTCTACACATACCTACAAATACATGAGTATGATCCTGACATACCCCTTGTTGATGATGGAATGCATCTATTGCCGTAGTATTCACTTGAGTAGAATCTGAAATATATGGCATATGCTCAAGCAATGCAGAACTTAAATGTTTTAATTCATCACGAGTCTTTTTACTCACATGCTGAGCTGCAAAAGCTTTCATTTCAGCATCACATTGAGTCGCTGGGGTAATTTGTAGAAAAATACCGACTGGCACTTCTGACTCGATAGCTTGTTCTGAAACTGTATCGATTTCAATAATGCCCTGCGCCATAATACTTAAATTTTGATATGCATAGCGTTGAGTCGAAGTGATCCAAATATTATTAAAGGCATCTTTTGCTTCGACCGTATGACCAGGAATACTCACTGACCAAGCATCTACTTTTTGGTGAGCATTACATTGAGGACACATTCGTATATATTGGATACTATTTTTTGCCGTTTCCGTATATTGATAATGGGTTTGATGATTAATCATCAATTTCATGCATCCACCTCAAATAAACATTGCACCTGATCATTCAATTGGTAAAAGCTATTAGCATTTGGATGCGCTAAAAGATGTTGCCAAGCCTCATCTAAGCTGTCCCATCCTTTAGACTTCAACAGTTCAATCACAACACTTAAAGAATTGATTGTAGAATTAACATCCTGATTCAATCTTATTTCACGATCAAGATTTTCGAAATATTGTCCTAGACTAAAAAACAGAAAAATGTCTTCATTTTCAGCTTCTAGAATATCGCTACACTCATCAACAACAGTACAAATTAAACCTGCATTTTGTGTCGCTGTATCCACCATCTGTTTTAATTCTGAATAAGCCTGAACTGACAATACACCACGTAAATCTTGAATATTATTTTTCACACATTCAAATTGTTGAAAAAAAGAAGCAGGCTGATCATTACTCAGAATCAGCTCATTGAGCGAACACGCATTAAAAGCAGGTAAGCAAAAAGCATGGGCATACTGCAATGCTTGAACATCATCTTGAAATGGAAACTGACCACATAAATGTTGAATACGAGATAAATAACGGCCAACCCAATAAATATTTTGCGCATTGCTGTTTAATATAATCATGACAAGCTCCTGGTTGTATATTTATGAATGTAGCGGATCTATAACCCACGTATCTTTAATGCCACCACCCTGTGATGAATTTACAACTAATGACCCTTCTTGCATCGCAACTCGGGTTAAACCTCCCGGCACGATTTCTGTACGATACGGTGAACTTAAAATAAACGGTCTTAAATCAATATGGCGTTCAGCGATGCCGAATTCAGTTAAAGTGGGAGCGACTGAAAGCGCTAAAGTTGGTTGTGCAATGTAAGCATGCGGCTGTGCAATTAACTTTAATCTAAATTGTTCAATTTCTTGTTCGGTCGCTTTAGGACCAATTAACATGCCATAACCGCCTGAACCTTGCGCCTCTTTAACCACTAACTTTTCTAAATTACAAAGTACATAATCGAGTTCTTCACGTTCACGACATTGGTAAGTCGGTACGTTATTTAAAATTGGCTTCTGGTTTAGATAGTAATTAATCATTTTATCGACATAAGGATAGATTGATTTGTCATCTGCTACCCCCGTGCCAGGCGCATTCGCAATCACGACATTGTGTTGTAAGTAAGCAGACATTAGGCCAGGTACACCTAATGTACTGTCTGGCATAAAACACAATGGATCAAGAAATCCATCATCTAGGCGTCGGTAAATTACATCGACTTGTTTTTTACCCCAAACGGTTTTGGCATAGACCTTAGCATTTTCAACAAATAAATCCTGACCTGTAACTAGAGGAACATCCATCTCACGTGCGAGGAAGCAATGCTCATAATATGCACTGTTATATCGACCCGGTGTAAGCACCACGATAAATGGATTATCTACTTCAGCATTTTCCTCGAGTATTTGTCTTAAAAGTTGTGGGTATTGCTCTACACCTTGTAAATTTGATGACTTACAAAGTTCGGGCATCATTTTTTCACTAATTTTTCGACTTTCCAACATATAAGACACGCCTGATGGTGTTCTTAAATTGTCTTCTAATACAAAGAAGTCACCTTGCTGATCACGAATAATATCGATTCCGCTAATTTGACTATAAACTTTACCTTTCAATGAATGTTTATACATCAATGGTTGGTATGCCTCATGAGTGAGCACTTGCAGCTCAGGCACTAAACCATCTTTTAAAATCGCCTGATTATGGTAAATATCATCTAAAAAAAAGTTCAATGCTTGCACTCTTTGTGCACAGCCTTGCTCTATTTTGTGCCATTGTTGTTTGGCAATTACACGTGGAATTAAGTCATAAGGAATAATACGATCTGTACCCTCAGCATCACCATAGACTGTAAATGTAATGCCCTGATAGAGGAAATGTTCCTTCGCTTGATGATTTAATGATTTCAGCTCATCCAAGCTTCTTTCACATAACCAATTTTCGATTTTGCTAGATGCCTCTAAGCCAATCGTTTTATCATCTAAAAGTTCATTATAAAATTCAGATTTAAGTTGATCGAACAAGTACGCAGTGCTGTTTTGTTTAACTTCGATCTGCTTAGATTTTTCGAAAGCTTCGACGGTATGATCAGCCTTAAAATTTGCGAGAATTGAAGTGGTATCTTTTTCCTCTTTTAGCATACATACCTCTTAATTGTTATCAATTGTAAACAAAATTAAGCAATTTCAATGCCAAAAATTTACCTATTCATCTATTAATGCCCCATTTTTGAAGCATTCACAACGAAAAATGGCCTAAAGATGTATCGAAATATACTCAACAGCTTCACTTTCCATGCTTGCTTATCTCTTAAAGATTTTTTATTGTGTGTTTGAAAAATATTTTCTCTTTATTCATTAGTTGATTATGTCCTCTCAAGAAAAAGAAACATCGAATAGCTTATATCGACAGTGGCAAATTCTTTCACGTTTAACCACTGGCAAATGGATGGGTACACGAGAGTTGCAAGAGACCCTGCAAAGAGAAGGTATTGAAATCAGTTTAAGAACCATTCAACGTGATTTAAATCAAATTTCTCAAAGATTTCCTATTGAGAGTAATAAAACTGTACCACAAGGTTGGCGTTGGCGATCAGATGCCCCTATTCAAAGCTTGCCGCATATGACCAGCTCTCAAGCTGTCACCTTTATGATGGTTGAAGAACATTTGAAGCATTTGCTTCCACCAAGTTTAATTGAGGAAATGAACCCTTGGTTCGAGCTTGCAAAACGCAGCTTATCTACACAAAACAATGTACGTCAGTGGATTAACCGAGTTCGTATTGTCCCAGCAAGCCAGCCCTTGATCCCTCCTGTTGTAGAGAAACATGCGCAGCAAGCTATTTACGAAGGTCTATTACAAGATAAACAGATTGAATGTATATATCGTGCGCGTGGACCTGAAAGTGAAGAACGTGGTTATACCTTAAACCCGCTTGCACTGGTTCAAAAGGGCTCGATCATTTATTTGATTTGTACTCGACATGACAAATCAGAAGTTCAAACTTTTGCTTTACATCGTTTTAAATCTGCAAAAGTTCTAGAACAACGCGCCTTACACCCTGTTGACTTTGATATTGATGCTTACATTGAATCTGGTGCGCTTGGCTTCAGAGTTGATTTCAATAAACCCACTGAGCTCGTTCAACTCGAACTCTTTATGAATAAAGCTGATGCACTTTACTTTTCCGAAAGCCAACTCAGTAAAGATCAATCCATCACACAAGTATCCGATGATCTCTTTAAAGTGGTGGCTAATGTGCCATTTACTTCACAATTGGTTTGGTGGCTCAGAAGCTTCGGCAAAAAAATCATTCGTATTGAACCGCTCGATGTATTTAACGCCGTTCATGAAATTGAATATTAAAAAAGAGCCAAATTGGCTCTGAAGATTTTTTATTATCATATTTTCAGTATTGCGCTGATTTCTTATTGTGTTGAGTTTAAATACGTGAACTAAACTCCCCTTTAGCCCACGTACACTTTTCAATGTCGTTGGATTATGATTTACATCGTGCAGCATGCAATTTCATAACCATTATAACGAATACGCTTCATCGTCATGGCCTTTCCTCTTTGTTGTGAACGTAGAATCAATATAACGACATCAACTTGGATTGAGAAATAATCATAATTTCTTTATTAATCTCTATTCTTGTTAAACGTAAATAATAAATTATTTATCTTATTTATGAATAAATCGTTATATGAGGATCAAAAAAACCCGCATCAAGCGGGTTTTTTGGACTGCAACAGGCTTAAGCAGATTTTTTAGTTTGTGCATTCTTACGAATCGTAATCATCACCAATTGAACAGCAGCAGGTGTGACGCCCGGAATACGACTTGCTTGAGCGAGAGTTTCAGGGCGAACTTCTTTGAGTTTCAAAGTAATTTCACGAGATAAACCAGATACCACGTCATAATTAAAATCAGCTGGAATCTTAGTCTCTTCTAAGCGCTTCATTTGCGCTACATCCTGATGCTGACGGTTAATATAACCCTCATATTTAACTGCAATCTCAATTTGGTCACCCACTTGAGCAGAAACATCAGAACCAGTGAGTTCCGCAATTTGAGCAAAAGTAATGTTCGGACGTTTCAACAAATCAATCGCAGAACATTCTTTAGAAAGATCCGCACCTGTCATTTCAACGAATTTTTTACCCATTGGATTGTTAGGTGCAGCCCAAATGTGTTGTAAACGACCTGTTTCACGCTCAACCGCTTCCATTTTTTCGCAGTACGCTGTCCAACGCTCGTCATCCACAAGACCCATTTCACGCCCGATTGGTGTCAAACGTTGGTCTGCGTTATCTTCACGAAGCATCAAACGGTATTCCGCACGTGAGGTAAACATACGGTAAGGTTCTTTCGTACCTAAAGTGATTAAGTCATCAACCAATACACCCATGTACGCTTCATCACGCTTCGGTGTCCATTGCTCTTGATCCCACGCACGGCGTGCAGCATTCAAGCCTGCAAGTAAACCTTGTGCACCAGCTTCTTCATAACCTGTCGTACCGTTAATTTGACCCGCAAAGTACAAGTTATTAATCGCTTTAGTCTCTAAAGTGAATTTCAACGCTTGAGGGTTGAAGTAGTCGTATTCAATCGCATAACCCGGACGAAGAATGTGCGCATTTTCCATACCACGGATTGAGCGTACTAACTCAAACTGAACATCAAATGGAAGCGATGTAGAGATACCATTTGGATAAAGCTCATGAGTATCTAAACCTTCAGGCTCAAGGAATACTTGATGAGAATCTTTATCGGCAAATTTATGAATTTTATCTTCGATTGACGGACAGTAACGTGGTCCTACACCTTCAATCACACCAGTATACATCGGTGAACGGTCTAGGCCGCCACGAATAATATCATGAGTTTTTTCGTTGGTATGCGTGATATAGCAGTTGACTTGCTCTGGGTGCATAGATGCATCACCCATAAATGACATCGTTGGTGATGGGAAATCACCCGGCTGTGGTGTCATCACAGAGAAATCTACAGAACGTGCATCAATACGTGGTGGCGTACCTGTTTTTAAACGACCTACTGGCAATTGAAGCTCACGTAAACGGTGCGCTAAAGAAATTGAAGGTGGATCACCTGCACGACCGCCGCTTGATTTCTCAAGACCAACATGAATCACGCCACCCAAGAATGTACCAGCGGTTAACACGACAGTTTTCGCATCAAAGCGAATCCCCATTTGTGTTACCACACCTTTAACGGTATCGCCGTCAACAATGAGATCATCTGCTGCTTGTTGGAAAATATCAAGATTGGCTTGGTTTTCTAATGTTTCGCGAATAGCCGCTTTATAACGTACACGGTCAGCCTGCGCACGCGTTGCACGAACTGCAGCACCTTTACGTGAGTTCAGAATACGGAACTGAATACCACCCTTGTCTGCTGCGAGTGCCATCGCACCACCTAAGGCATCAATTTCGCGAACAAGGTGTGATTTACCAATACCACCAATCGCTGGGTTACAGCTCATCTGCCCTAAAGTCTCAATATTATGAGTTAAGAGTAAAGTCTGTCGACCCATCCGTGCCGCAGCAAGCGCTGCTTCTGTACCAGCGTGTCCGCCACCGATAACAATGACATCGTAAACTTTAGGATAATGCATAGTGGTATATGAGGAGATAAAAATAATGACAGAAAATTATAGCAAATTTTGTTTGCCTTGAGACAATCGAGAACGATTTAATTCTAATTTTTTTGAAGTCCAATAATATAAACCATTTTGATATAAAAATTTATAAATTTTGCAGATTTAAGTGATTTTTTAACAATTTAGAAAATTTATTTACAGCATTGCCCTTCCATTGATTTGACTATTTTTTCAACATATTCAAGTCATATTTTTTAACAAGAGTATACGAACATGAAAGTCCAGTTATTTACGATGTCAATGTTATGTTGTTTGGGTCTAAGCGTAAGTAGTATGAGTATTGCGAATGACAAAGTTGATAATGCCTATAATGCCAAACAATTCCAAAGCGTATGTAAGGGTAAAAGCGAAGGCGATGCTGTCAGTTTCCCGTATAAAGGAATCATTTGGAATGGTACTTGCCAAACTCAATTTTTCCCAACCCAAAGTAAAGATTTAAAAGGAAATGAAGAGCAGCTTAATTCAGCTTGTAAGTCTGATGCAGCGAGTGTTTCCGTGAATATTGAAGGTCAAGAATATAAAGGCAAATGTGCACTCGGATATGCGCCACCGATGCCAAAAGCGTCTTAACCCAATTTTTTAAATTTAACCATTTATGCAACCAATTGAAAAATTGGTTGCTTTTATTTATTGATAACGATAAAACCAAATTAAAAATAACGATCTATTTACAAATAACACAACAAAATTCAGGATGAATTTATGGACACAGGGATCCTTACGATTTTTTTACCTTTAGCACTTGCAATTGTGATGGCGGGTTTAGGACTTGAACTCACTGTTCAAGATTTTCTACGCGTTCGTAAACACCCTAAAGCAGTGCTTATCGCATTATTTTCCCAACTCGTCATTTTGGTTGGTGTTGCATTTATTATATGTAAAATACTCAATCTTTCACCTTACTTGGCTGTCGGCTTAGTATTGCTTGCTGCCTCACCAGGGGGTGCGACAGCCAATCTGTTTAGCTATTTATACAAAGGTGATGTTGCCCTCAACATCACCTTGACTGCGATTAATGCCATTATTGCTGCAGTGACCTTGCCGCTTATCGTGAATTTTGCAATCACCCATTTCATTCAGGATTCAACCCAGATTGGTCTGCAATTTAGTAAAATTTTACAAGTGTTTGCCATTATTCTTATTCCAGTTGCCCTCGGTATGTTTATGCGCTACAAATTTCCAAATGTTGCAACTAAACTAGAAAAACCAGTGCGTATTTTTGCCATTGTATTCTTAGTGTTAATTATTGTCGGTGCAGTACTTTCTGAACGCGCAAACATTATGAATTATCTTGCTCAAATTGGTTTGGCAACAGCGTTATTTTGTATCGCAAGTCTTAGCGTTGGTTATTTTCTACCACGCTTCTTTGGTGTACCGAGTTTTCAAGCAAGAGCGTGTGCTTTTGAAATTGGTATCCATAACAGTACTTTGGCCATGGCGATTGCAATCACGATAATGAATAGCAGCGAAATTGCGATGCCAGCAGCTGTTTATTCAATCTTTATGTATATCTTCGCAGCTATTTTCGGCATGTTGCTGAATCGTTTTGCACCATTAGACCATCCGGCTGAGTTAACTCGAAACCACTCACAAATTAACTGATATTAATTGAGTTAACCAACTCATCTTAAAGGCACTGTAATCGTGCCTTTATTTATGCTTCAGGTTTTATCTGCATTCTTAAAGCGAATACAGTACAATGCTAACTCTCGTATTGCATATTTAGGTTTTTTTACTGTGAAGTGGTTACAAATCCATATTACTGTCGATCAAGCACAAGTTGATTTTACTGAAACACTATTATTATCTCTTGGTGCAGTCAGTGTGACGCTAGATGATGCAGAAGATCAAGCGTTATTAGAACCACTTCCAGGTGAGACTCCGCTTTGGAACAAAGTCATCGTAACGGGTATTTACGCTCAAGAAGATGATGAAGAAATCGATGTCGTCGCACTAGAAACATTCATTAAAGACCAGATGCCTGAAGCACCTTTACGTTATGAGTTTATCGAAGATCAAGAGTGGGAACGCACTTGGATGGATGCATATGAGCCAATTCAAATTGGTGAAAAATATTGGATCGTTCCTGAGTGGATGGAAGCACCTGAAGCGGATGCGGTCAATATTAAATTAGATCCAGGCCTAGCTTTTGGTACAGGTAATCATGCTTCAACATTCCTCTGCCTACAATGGTTAGGTAAAACCGATGTAAAAGACAAAATCGTCATCGATTACGGCTGTGGTTCTGGCATTCTAGGTGTTGCTGCCCTATTGCTTGGTGCAAAAAAAGTATATGCGACAGATATTGATCCTCAAGCTGTACTCGCTACACAACAAAATGCTGAATTAAATGGCGTGCTCGAAAATTTATATGTCGGCTTACCTGAAGAATTTAATCAAGCACTTGGTGAGCAAAAGGCAGATGTATTTGTCGCAAATATTCTTGCTGGCCCACTGATGGCGCTTGCTGAGGAGTTTTCAACACTCATTCAACCTGAAGGTGAATTCGCACTTGCCGGTATTATTGAAGAGCAAGTTGATGATGTTTCTCGTGTTTATGCTGAATTTTTTGATATATTAGACAAAGAAAAGCGTGATGAAAATTGGTACCGTCTTTCTGGGAAACGCCATAAATAAGTAGAGCTTAATTTAAGATATGAGTGATAAACAAACCCGCTGCCCAAATTGCTCCACAATTTACAAGGTATCAGTCACCCAGTTAACTGTTGCCGAGGGTATGGTTTGTTGTCCTAAATGTTCTGCTGAGTTTAATGCGCTTCTACATCTATTCAATCCTCAACCGAAAGTGGTTGAGCCTTTAATCAAAGAAGTCCAAGACAGTACAGCACCATCTGAAGATGTGATCGACCCCAAACAAGAACAACACCTATTGGATATTTTCGATCGTAAAGTTGCGAATTCAAATATTACCTTGCGTACGTATTTAAATAACTTAAATACGTTCAATCATGATCCGATTACCAACTACCCTTCTTTAAATCTTTCATCATCAATCCATGCCAATAGCCAATCGAAACCAAGAACTAGGCTTTATATTGCAACATGGGCGATCGTAAATACAATTTTAGCGTTATTACTGGTTTTTCAATTTTTATGGTTTAACCCAAATGTATTGCAACGCTCACCTCCGCTAAATCAGGCATTTATATCAGCATGTAACTTATTTAATTGTGACACGCTTGATGAACGCTATACCCATATAAAAGTACAAGACCTCAATATTGAGTCAACATCAGTGATCTCTACTGTTTTTTCAGGTCACTTGGTGAACGAATATAGCAAAGGGCTAAAACTGCCTCTGTTGAAAATAAGCATTTTTCAACAAGGTAAATTGATTTCATCCTCTATTAAAGCACCCAATGAATATTTAGTAGAAAGTTTGCATGGAATTACACGAATTCCTCAAGACAGTCCATTTGGTTTCAAATTTAGTATAAATTTTTCTCAATCTGAGTTTGACAATTATAAATTGGAAGTTATACGACCATAAGATCAAAAAAAACGATAAAAAAATTAAAAAAAATGTAGTTTTCTTGCTCACTTTTTCATAGACAATGGTATGATACGCGCCACGAAAGCTTTGTACCGCAAACTCCTCGCAATTTCTCAAAATAAATACAGTTCTGTTCATGTGCTTAATTTTTTTATTCAGCGCATCAGGGATGTTTTTTGTTTTATGTGGAACCGTAACAAATATTAAACTATTGTTACGCTTATTTTTCACTCAATTGCTCTAGTTGTGGCAAGCTAATTGTTCTTGTTTTAGAGTCGACCGTTTTAGGACCTAAAACGGAGCTCGTTTTTTTATTTTGACCACAAAATCACTTTTACCCTAAGTGATTATTGATTCTCGGATTAACTCGCATGAATAGCAAATCTCCTATTTTTACTGCACAATCTGATGTCGCTCTTCGTATTCACGTAGATCGCGCAGTTCGCCATTATTTTGCACAATTGCAAGGCGAGCAACCATCTCAAGTTTATGACATGGTTTTAGCAGAAATGGAGAAACCTCTTTTATCTGTAGTGTTAGAATATACACGTGGCAACCAGACTCGCGCTGCTGAGATTCTAGGCCTTAACCGTGGTACTTTACGTAAAAAGTTGAAAGCTCACGGTTTAATGAGTGAATAAATGATAAAATGCTTGCGGCTTCCGCGGGCATTTTTTTTACCTGCTATTTAGCTTTTTTGTTTTAATTCTTGATAACTGTGACTAAATCATGACTATTAAACGCGCATTAATCTCTGTTTCTGATAAAACAGGCATTGTTGAATTTGCCCAAGACCTTGTTGCTCTAGGGGTAGAAATTTTATCTACTGGCGGTACTTATAAGTTGTTACGTGACAACAATATTGCTGTAGTCGAAGTTTCAGAGCACACTGGTTTCCCAGAGATGATGGACGGACGTGTAAAAACACTTCATCCGAAAATCCACGGTGGTATCTTGGCTCGTCGTGGTCTAGATGAAGCTGTGATGGCTGAACACAACATCGATGCGATCGATTTAGTTGTGGTAAACCTTTATCCATTTGCTGCAACTGTTGCAAAACCTAACTGCTCACTTGCTGATGCGATTGAAAATATCGACATCGGTGGTCCAACGATGGTTCGTGCTGCTGCGAAAAACCATGCGTCTGTAGGTATCGTTGTAAATGCATCTGACTATGCGACTGTAGTTGCTGAGCTTAAAGCTGAAGGCTCACTTTCATATGCAACTCGTTTTGACTTAGCAGTTAAAGCATTTGAACATACTGCTCAGTACGACGGTATGATCGCATCTTACTTAGGCGCTCGCGTTGGTAAAGAAGAAGGTCAAGCTGATCAATTTGCACGTACATTCAATACGCAATTAAATAAAGCTCAAGATTTACGTTACGGTGAAAACCCACATCAATCTGCTGCATTCTATGTTGACCCTGCTGCAACTGAAGCCTCTGTTTCTACTGCTAAACAGTTGCAAGGTAAAGAATTATCTTATAACAACATTGCAGATACTGATGCAGCACTTGAATGTGTTAAATCATTCGCTAAGCCTGCATGTGTGATTGTAAAACACGCAAACCCATGTGGCGTTGCAGTCTCTTTAGACGGTATTAAAGCAGCTTATGACCTTGCTTATGCAACTGACCCTGAATCTGCATTCGGCGGTATTATTGCATTTAACCGTGAATTAGACGTTGAAACTGCTCAAGCGATTGTTGACCGTCAATTCGTGGAAGTGATTATTGCGCCAAGCGTTGCTGAAGGTGTGTTAGAAGTTACTGGTGCTAAGAAAAACGTACGTGTACTCGTATGTGGCGAATTACCAGCAATTGACGAACGTGCTCCACAAATGGACTACAAACGTGTGAATGGCGGTTTACTCGTTCAAGATCAAGACTTAGGTATGATTACTAAAGATGATCTTAAAGTTGTGACTAAACGTGCTCCAACTGAACAAGAAATCGAAGACATGATCTTTGCTTGGAAAGTTGCGAAATACGTTAAATCAAACGCAATTGTTTATGCTAAAAACCGTCAAACAATTGGTGTAGGCGCTGGTCAAATGAGCCGTGTGAACTCTGCTCGTATTGCTGCAATTAAAGCTGAACATGCTGGTTTAGTTGTTGAAGGTGCAGTAATGGCATCTGACGCATTCTTCCCATTCCGTGATGGCATTGATAATGCTGCTAAAGCAGGTATCAAATGCATTATTCAACCGGGTGGTTCTATGCGTGATGAAGAAACAATTGCTGCTGCTGATGAAGCGGGTATTGCGATGGTCTTCACTGGTATGCGTCACTTCCGTCACTAATTGATGGTAAGACTTGTAATGACAATGTCATTTACATTGAAAGACATAGATTTTTAATCTTGCATAAAGTCCTCTCCTATTTTTAGGTTGAGGACTTTATGTCATTTTCGATTCATGGAGTATGAACCGATGAATATTTTAGTTTTGGGTAGTGGTGGTCGTGAACATGCTTTAGCATGGAAAATCGCACAAGACGAAAAAGTTGCAAAAGTATTTGTTGCTCCAGGTAATGCTGGAACAGCAACTGAACCAAAATGCGAAAATGTTGCACTGAACATTTTAGACAATCCTGCGATTATCGATTTTGCAAAAAACAATGCAGTTGAATTGATTGTTGTAGGCCCTGAAGCACCACTTGTAAATGGTGTTGTAGATGCATGCCGTGAAGCTGGCGTAAAGATTTGGGGCCCTACCCAATTTGCAGCACAGTTAGAAGGCTCTAAAGCGTTCGCTAAACACTTCTTAAAACGCCATAACATCCCAACGGCTTTCTATGACGTGTTCACGGAAGTCGATGCTGCTAAGGCATTTGTTGAGAAAAATGGTGCACCGATCGTAATCAAGGCAGATGGTCTTGCTGCGGGTAAAGGCGTAATTGTTGCCATGACCAATCAAGAAGCATTTGATGCGATTGATGACATGCTTGCAGGCAACAAATTTGGTGATGCAGGTTCACGTGTTGTCATCGAAGAATTCTTGGCAGGTGAAGAAGCATCTTTCATTTGTATGATTGATGGTGACAACATTTTACCAATGGCGACTTCACAAGATCACAAACGTATCTTTGAAGGCGACCAAGGTCCAAATACTGGTGGTATGGGTGCTTACTCTCCCGCTCCTGTGGTAACCGCTGATGTGTTTGAAAAAACCATGAAAGAAATCATGCGCCCTACTGTTGAAGGCATGAAAAAAGATGGCCACGTTTACACAGGTTTCTTATACGCAGGTTTGATGATTGATGAACAAGGTCAACCTAAAGTGATCGAGTTTAACTGTCGTTTTGGTGACCCTGAAACTCAACCCATTATGATGCGTTTAAAATCATCTTTAGTTGATTTAGTTGAAGCAGGTATTGAAGGTAAACTTCCTGCAGAAGCTGAATGGGATGAGCGTAAAACAGTTGGTATCGTACTTGCATCTAAAGGCTACCCTGAAACTTCAAGCAATGGCGATGTCATTTCAGGTTTAGATACTGTGATGGCAGATGCGAAAGTATTCCATGCAGGTACGAAAGCCAATGAAAATGGCGATATCGTGACTGCGGGTGGTCGTGTACTTTGTGTGACTGCACTGGGCAATACGATTGGTGAAGCACAAGCAAAAGCTCTCGAGCTTTGCCAAAAAGTAACGTTCGACGGCGTTCAATATCGTAAAGATATTGGTTACCGTGCCATTGCTCGTGAAAATGCCTAATCTTAATTTAGATTAACAAAAACCCCGATTCTTTCGGGGTTTTTTAACAATACTAGTTCTACGCACTAGGCTTATGCTGAGGACTGCCTTTCCATTTAAAAGCATTCAAAACCTCTGTCAAAATAATTTGTAAATTATTCATAGATTCTGGTGATACATCTACTTCACCATAATGACCATCTGCCATAGTTGATCCGTACTTAGAACCATTTAAACAATTTAATATTAATGCACCATTTGGAGCATTTATAAAGCCATTATCAACAGGCTTTAAATCCAAAGGCTTTGGATTTCGTCCTCCCCCTAAACTTCTAGATCTATCTTCTAAATGTTGAACTGTATTTCTAACTCCACGTAAATTAGGGAAACATTCCGTCATTTTCTGATATGCATTTTTTACTTCAATTGGAACAAGTTCATAGTTAGAAAGAACTTTAAGAAATTTATCGAAAGTATCCAAAGCATATAAAAATGCTCGTGCGTACAAAAATGCTAAATTATGATTAAATTCTCTAGGTATATGCCCTTGACTCCATTTTTCTCTTTTAAAAATAACTTCAGTTTTTAAATTGATCTCATCCATATAATTCCAATGATTATTACCGTCTTGAAGAATTTCAGCCTCAATTTGCTTCCTTATTTCACTTCTTCTTTTATTATCTAGAAGCCAATCTTGTTTAGATGTCGATTCTTGACGATCAATTGAATGAAAAAGATTTAATGCTAAATTTGCTTCAAAAAATTGTCCTTCTAAAGAACGAAGCAGACTCTCAACCTCCCAACTCCACTCTCGATCCTCATAATCAAGCCAAATACCTGGAGCAATAATTTCATAAATATAAATCACATCCTCATTTAATTTTTATATTAAAAATTAATGAATTATAATATTATATTGATGAAAAACAACCAAACCCCTCGCCTGATCCTCTGCCAATGACAAAAGACTAAAACCATCCCATTTATCCAAATGTATGTAGATGCTTGAGTTATAATTTATGATCAAATCCTATCTCTTTTTCACGACACATAAAAACATCCCTCATCTAATATGAGGGATTATGGACTATTTAGATTCTAACTTTGGATGCAGCTTTACCATCATCTTAGAATATCCACGAACAAAATTAGACTGAACAATTTCAGGTTCTTCAAGCACTTCAATTCTGTCATAACGTTTGAGAATCTCCTCCCACAGAATGGTCAGTTGCATCTCAGCCAAACGACTACCCATACAGCGATGAATTCCATAACCAAATGATAGATGTTTTTTCACATTTTCACGATCAATACGAAATTCATCCGCATTTTCAAACACAGTTTCATCACGGTTAGCAGACGCATACCACATAACAACTTTATCACCTTTACGGATATACTGACCTTTATAAATTAGATCTTGAGTCGCTACACGGCGCATATACGCCAATGGTGTCTGCCAACGAATAATCTCACTAACCATATTAGGCAACAGATCAGGATTATTCTTCAGCTTGTCTAATTCCTGAGGGAACAAATGCATTGCATAAACCCCGCCCGACATCGAGTTACGAGTCGTATCATTCCCACCTACGATTAATAATGCCAAATTCCCCAGAAACTCTAATGGTCGCTGAATCAGATCCTTTGTCTCATCACTCCGAATAAGCATACTCATCAAGTCAAAACTTGAAGCCTCACCTGCTTTTATACGTGCAGCCTTATCATGCCAGAGTTGAGACAAATCTCTCACCATCTCTTTTAAACCATCAAAAGTATTTTCAATGGTCATCGTGCCGCCTGTCGTACCTGGGGATGAAGATGCAATTTCAGACCAATAGACCAATTTACGGCGTTCTTCGTAAGGGAAATCTAGCAATGTTGCCAACATTCTTGAGGTCAGCTCAATTGAAACTCGATCTACAAAGTCGAAAGCTTCATTTAAAGGCAAGTGATCAAGTACGTCTTGGGTACGTGTCCGAATCAAGCTTTCCATGTCTTTTAAGTTTTTAGGTACAAAAACCCCCTGCACAGCTTTACGCTGAATATCATGCTTCGGTGGATCCATCGCAATAAACATTTCAAGCTCTAAACCTTGCGGTTGCTCACCCAACATAATGATCGGTTCTGAAGAGAAGAGCTGATGATTTTTATCAACGTACATGACATCTTCGTACTGTGTCATCGACCAAAAAGGACCAAATAAACTGTTTGATTGATAATGTATCGGCGCATCTTTCCGTAATCGCTTAAAAGTATCCTTCCATACACCTTGCTTGTATAAAAAAGGGCTACTGACATCAAGCTCTTGTAAGGGGCAAACATTTGGATCTGGAAGTTGAATTTCTTCAATTTGATCAAAATCAGGATTCTTAAATAGGCTACTTTTTAATTTATGGTATACATGGGCAGCTTTGATGTGATTTTCTAAGGGAATATAGCGAGCGCTAAAATTCACCAAATCTACTCGAACAGCATTCATTTTTTTGACTAAATTATTCATGACAATGTGTCCTATGTGATCTCATCTTTAAATTTATATTCAGCCTTTATTCCATTAAGCTGATGATCTGTGTTTGAGCATAGAATTTAAAAAATACAGAATCAGGTCATTTTTTGACATTAATAAGTCATTTTTTGACATTCTTTTAATTCAAATTAGCAGCTCTAATGAGGCTAGATTTAAGAAAGATCAATATCACGCTATCTGGACTTGAGTATGATGTCTAAAGGAATAGAACATAGCAATCAGGACGATAATGCAATTCGGGCATTGATTCCCTGCGCATATGTCAGAATTATTGCGCAACAATTGGGAGGTGGGCTGCGTGTATTCCCAACTTTATTGAATGGCACATGTCTGACTGCTGAATTTATTCAACAGGAAGATTCCCGGATTTCAGCATCTGATTTTATTCGTATATTTGACAATGCATTGAACATGGCAGATGTTCCCGATTTCGGTTTAGAACTTGGACATCGCCTTAAACCAACGACTCATGGCGCAATGGGCTTTTTGATGCACAGTTGCCCAAACCTTTATGCTGCACTTGAAGCGATTCAACATTATCTACCTACTCGAATTGGATTTGCAGAAGTCATTCTCGAAATGCGTGATCAGCAGATGAATTGTAAAATTCAATTTAATATCGATTGCTCCACCCTTGTATATCAAAGCATGATCGAGTCTTGCATGGTGGTATTTAAAGAGTGTGCTGAATTTATTTTAGGTAAGCCATTAACTGAGGCGAAGTTGCTTTTTAGCTATCCTAAACCTGCTTACCATGCTGCTTATACAAAAATTTTTCAATGTGATTTCGCATTTTCACAATCTTTTGATGGCATTCAGATACCTTTATCTGTGTGTAAAATCCCTAATGCTTCAGCAAGTCAGGAGAACTATCTCATTGCAAAAAAACAATGTGAAAATGTACTTAAGGATCTTCTTACACCCCAAAATACTTACCAATTTCGTGTAAAAAAAATACTGATTGAGCATTTATCAGATCCCAAAAATGAATCTGAGATTGCCGCTTCATTATTCATGAGCAAACGAACCTTAGCTCGTCATTTAGAAAAAGAAGGTTTAACCTTTAAAGAGGTCAAAGATCAGGTGCTTGCACAGCAAAGTGCTTATTTTCTTGAGCATACGCAACTCACGATTGAAACAATTGGTATGCTTCTTAATTATCACGATGCCTCAAATTTCAGACGAGCATTCAAGCGTTGGTTTGGTATGCCCCCTAGCCAATATCGGCAGAAATACAATAATGATCTTACCAAGCAAATTTCTAAATTAAATTAAATCCATATTTTTCATATTGATATATTAAATCATTATAAGGTGTTCGGCTGATAACGGGTCTTTCTAATTTTAAACACTCAAATTATAAGTATGATATTTAAAGTTTATTTATACATTCTCATAAATTGTATATGACGCTTTATGCTAAGCTAGTTCATTAACATCACTATATTGAATAAAAAAAAATTGTTATCATCAACCAACTTTTTTGTTATCAATGCTTAAATAATTGATAGCTAAATACCGAATTATCTCTAACAGATGAATAGCTTGAAGTGCTCTTGAAACAAGGACAGTTCATTTCACTATTCACCTCACTGCATATGTAAGTTGAAGATCGTTTCAACATACTCAGGAAATATCATGAAGAAAATTCTTGGTTTAGTTTTGGGCCTATCAGTGGGTATCGCTGGATGCTCAAAACAAGATGCTCCAGAAACCGCTGCAAACAACACGAATAAAGATTCAGTTCAAACCATTACAATCGCTTCTACAGGTTCAGATGCAGATATCTGGAAGTTCATTGCAAAATTACCAGAAACTGAAGCTGCAGGTTTAAAGTTAGATGTTAAAAACTTTACTGATTATGTTTCAATGAACACTGCGGTAGCCAATAAAGAGATTGATATCAATGCCTTCCAATCATATGCGTATATGGTTGCATACAATGATGCCAATACTCAAAAAATTGCGCCATTATCTACGACTTATCTTGAGCCAATGGGGATTTACTCAAGCAAAGTTAAAAATTTAAATGATTTCAAAACAGGTTCGACCATTGCAATTCCAAACGATGGTGCTAATGAATCACGTGCCCTTTTATTATTGCAATCTGCTGGTTTAGTAAAGTTAAAACCTCAATTTGACAATGTCAAAGGCACTACTTCTGATGTAACTGAGAATCCTAAACAAATCACCATCAAACCGATTCAAATGGCAACTGCGGTACGTGTGAAAGATGAAGTGGATGCCATTGTATTAGGCAACACCTTAGCAATGGAAGGTGGTTTGAACGTATTAAAAGATGCGATCTACTACGAGCCAATCGATCAAAGTACAAAAATGAATGTGAATGTACTGGCTGTAGCTGAAGGCCGTCAGAATGATCCTGTATTGCAAAAGGTAGGTCAGCTATATCATACAGATGCGGTTAAGCAATATGTGAAAGAGAACTTTGGTGGCACTAAAGTTAATGTTGATAAACCAACGACATATCTCACAGAAGCTCAATAATTCTAGACTTCTGTATTTTTAACAGGCAAATTTAATTTGCCTGTTTTTCATTTTTAATAGTTCTTGACGTTATGATTGAATTTAAAAATATTAGTAAACATTATCAGCTTAAAGGCCAAACTATTCACGCCTTAGACAATATTAATCTGACGATTCCAGATGGAAGTATCTTCGGAATTATAGGCTATAGTGGTGCAGGTAAAAGTACACTGATCCGTTTGATCAATTTACTAGAAAGACCCAATCAAGGTCAAATGATCATCCACGGTCAAGATTTCACTGCTTTGAGCGCTTCAAAATTACGTCAAGAACGCGCCAATATTGGTATGATTTTTCAGCATTTCAATTTACTACAAACCAAAACCGTTGCAGCCAATATTGAAATGCCAATGAAACTCCTTGGCTGGAGTAAAGCTGAGCGTCTAAAACGCTTAGATGAGCTACTTGAGTTTATCGATTTAAAACATAAACGCGATGCTTTTCCAGATGAGCTTTCTGGTGGTCAAAAACAGCGTGTAGGTATCGCTCGGGCACTTGCCAATCATCCAAAAATTCTACTCTGTGACGAAGCAACATCAGCGCTTGATCCTCAAACGACAAAGTCTGTACTTGCCCTTTTGAAAAAAATTAATCAAGAGCAAGGAATCACCATTGTTATGGTTACGCATGAAATGGATGTTATTGAGTCGATTTGCGACTTTGTTGCAGTTATGGAGCAAGGCAAAGTGATTGAACACGGCAGTACTCTCGATATCTTTAGTCAACCTCAACACCCGACGACCAAAACATTTATTCAAACTGTTTTACAGCAGCAATTACCTATCAATATTTTAAATAACTTAGAAAATCAAAATCACCACAGTATTTATAGCTTGCAGTTCTTAGGTACTTCGGCCCAAGAAACGGTTGTGCAAGCTGCCATTAAACGATTTGATATTAGTCTCAATATTTTATTTGCCAACATGACCGAAATTAATGGCGCTGTGATTGGGCAAATGTTTGTGCAATTACTGGGTGATCCAGACATTATTCAAGAAACCATCAGCTTTTTCCAACAACATGGCGTTAAAGTTGAGCAATCAGGAGTACGTGCATGAGAGATATGATTGTTCAATGGCTAACAGAAATTACTGAACCTTTTTGGAAAAGCTCGCTTTCAATTGATCAATTTGTGACAGCCCTACAAGAAACCTTTCATATGGTTTTTTTTGCAATGCTATTCGGTACGATTTGGGGTTTAATTCAAGGGATAACTCTACTTGTTACACGACCAAACGGGATTTTAGCCAATCGTGTGATTTACTATGGATTAAACCCTATTGTGAATGCATTACGTTCCCTCCCGTTTATTATCCTCCTGATCGCGGTTATTCCACTGACAAAAATGATTGTGGGTACTTCTATTGGGACATGGGCAGCTATTGTTCCTTTAACCATTTATGTAGGACCTTATATTGGTCGTCTGGTTGAAACTTCACTCCTTGAAGTCAACGAAGGTATCGTGGAGTCAGCGCAAGCTATGGGCGCAACACCCCTGCAAATTATTTTCAAGTTTATTCTGCCTGAGGCGCGTAGCTCCCTCATTCTCAATTTAACTACAGCTGCAATCAGCTTAATTGGTGCAACAGCCATGGCTGGTGCGGTCGGTGCAGGCGGCATTGGTGATCTTGCGATCTCCTATGGTTATCAACGCTTTGATACCAGTGTCGTTATACTCACCGTCATTGTGCTTTTAGTATTAGTTCAATTGGTGCAAATGACAGGTGAAAAACTCGCCAAAATGCGATAGTAAATTTAAAAAAGATCTCAAATGAGATCTTTTTTAATATCAATCCATCCAAAGTGAAGCGATTTTTTCCATTAATTGCGCACGTAACGGCGCAGTCCGATTGCATGGATTACGCTTTGCTTCATGCGTATAAAACGCTTGCCATTCGCGTATCATTTCCAAACTAACACCTTGTGCTTTAAACTGATGGATGTCTTGCTTAGATACACTTTCTAAACGTGCTTGAGCACCTTCTGGACCTGTTGCCCAACCGATAACCCCTTGCCCAAAACTCGGAAGGCTCATTTGGTTGGGTGTTTGAGGAACCGCTTTACGTTCGATTGTCTCATTGACCTTACAGCTGCTTGGACGCTCGTATAATTGAGACTTTTGCAGTTGACCAACTTGAGAGTTTTGCATACAACCAACAAGAACAATCGAACTCATCACTGCGCTGATGCAAGCACTCAATCTCACTTTTATCATCATTTACTTTTTACTCGAAATTAGTTCATCAGATCAGATAATCTTAAGCTAACAACAATGCACCTCATCAAATTCGAAATCAATATTTACAATACATCGCTGTTTAAAATTTGGGTGAATTTTACAATTTGATAAGCTTGATCTAGGATGAGATCAAATAAGTCACATGCTTTAGGATCGTTTAGGATGCGTTATCAAGTTCGCGTAATTGATGTTAACAATGCGCTACAAAACTATATATGGATTATTGAAGATACTGAAACCCAAGAAATTGCAGTGGTAGACCCTACAGAAGCCAATTTGGTGGTCAACTATTGTGACTCGAATGGTTTAACACTTAAGCAAATATGGCTTACCCACTGGCATAAAGACCATATTGGTGGTGTGCCAGAGTTAATCGCGGAAAAAAATATTGAAGTTTATGGTCCACGTGAAGAATTATCTAAAATTCCATTTATCAGTTGTCCACTCAATCATGATGATGAATTTTATTTTAATGACTTAAAACTTGACGTCATCGCTGTTCCTGGCCACACCTTAGGTCATATCGCAATATTTGCAGATGAAATTGACAGTTTATTCTGTGGAGATACCTTATTTGCAATGGGATGCGGACGCCTTTTTGAAGGAACGGCTGAACAAATGTATCAATCACTTAACCGACTGTCAGCGCTCCCTCCAAGAACTCAAGTCTACTGTACCCATGAATACACGCTCTCAAATGCACAATTCGCTTTGCAAGTAGAACCTGAGAATAAGGCACTGCAAGAACGATTTGAGCAAGTTCAGAAACTTCGAGATCAAAATCAAATAACCTTACCTTCCACCATTGAAATTGAACTTGAGACCAATCCTTTCTTGCGCGTCAACAGTGCTGAAGAATTTAAACGTATTCGGGAAATGAAAGATAATTTCTAAATTTAGCATTATCTGTTCAAATTACAGGTGTTCATTACTGAGCGATATTCGCTCAGTTTTTAAACCCTTCAGACAATACATTCTCTTCTTTATCTTAAAGCTTTAACAACATGATCAAATTCTTTCTTTTAATTGCATGAAATATATACATTTTTATAGAATTAAAATATATTTACATTAATTTAGGTTAAAGCCCTTTAAAAACAACATCATTAACCTTATTAATATTTCATTAGTCAAAGGAGTTGTCTCATGAAGAAAGTGGTCAAAGCAAAAAATTTAATTGCATTCAGAATTTGGTTAGAAAAATTAGGTTATTCCGTTCGAAATTTAAAGGATAACCAAGGCTTCACTTTCAGTTTTAAAAAAGAATATGGTTTAGTGACATGTGACTTATCTGGAAATACTCTGGCAATGCAATTAGGTGAAGAATTCGAGGATCACTTAAAAGCTTAATCTCACCTTAATTCAACGGAATGAATACTAAATAGATCATCTAAATATTAATATCGCCTCTTTGTAGGCGATTTTTTTATATTTATATATTTCAGTCTGTATTGATATAAAAATATAGGCAATAAAAAAGCAAGGTATCAAACCTTGCCTTAATATGGTGGGGACGGAGAGACTCGAACTCTCACACCTTGCGGCGCTGGAACCTAAATCCAGTGCGTCTACCAATTTCGCCACGTCCCCTTTGAATACTCAATCATATTACTGAGCTTCATAAAACTTGGCAGAGGATCAAGGATTCGAACCTTGACGAACGGTTTTGGAGACCGTCATGCTACCATTACACCAATCCTCTATTTCACCTACTTCGGTCGTTCCACCTAGTAAATTACTTGGTGGGGACGGAGAGACTCGAACTCTCACACCTTGCGGCGCTGGAACCTAAATCCAGTGCGTCTACCAATTTCGCCACGTCCCCGATGGCTGTGTATATTATAGAGATCATTATCTCATGACAAGCCCTTTTTTTGAAAAACCTTATTGTTTGACTAAATATAAAACAATTATCCATTTTACTGGTTTTTGTTTAAACAAATTCGCTTAATAACTGTTTTAATTGATAAATATTGTTCAATCTTTGTGATTTATTTTTCATCAACATCTGCTGGAGTACTGGTGTTAAGTCAGAAAAAGGCCTAATAATTTCAACTTTTAATTGCTGACAATGCCATTTTGCCCAATCTATATAGCTTTTTTTACGGATTGAGTACTGATTTAACCATTCTAACCAAATAATACCGAGTGCATATATATCTGATGCTTGTGATTTTGACTCACCATGAAACAACTCAGGCGCCATATACCTTGGTGTTCCATGTGTAGAAACTTGAGGATGGCACTCCAAGTGAAACATCTGTTCAAAATCAATTAATTTGGGTTGACCATTCATTATTCTAAAATGTTCTCTTTTGAGATCTGCATGGACCAATCCTTGCTCATGAATAGATAGTATTGCATCTAGACTATGTAATAATAAATTGACCACATTTGAAAACTCATTGTGTGAGAAGGTCTGCATTTGAGTATAGACGGAATTTTCTACTTCAAATAGCGGCGCCGCATTTTCAATCAGAATTAATGATGAAGAATCATGTGTTGATGTAGGTGTATTGAATCTACTGTTTTCGTTATACACGATCTCAAACGGCACTAAGATCTTTGAAGAGCGAGTACTGAGTGATTGGTAGTGTTTTATCTCATTGTCGAACCACTGCTCATGCTGTGAACTGATACTCTGCTGTTGTCGCTTAACCCAATATGTTTGGTCGTCTATTTCGATACAATAAATTAGACGACCATACTGCTGACTTTGTTCAGAATTAACTGGTTGCCTGAGCAGAGGCTGAATGGTTTGCCACTGTAGATTGTTTTTCGAGAGATTCATTTTGCTGTTTCAGTTGCGTCAGCATATCCAAACAATGTTCAATGGTTTTTCCTATGCGCGCATGTGTTTCAATACTGGACAGTTTAGACCAAGTTGCCCGCTCGCCTTCTCTTTGAAGGACTTTAAACAAATGAGGTCGCGGATTTTGTAGCATATAATGATAATGTCGTAGGCTGTAATTACCTACAATATTTAAATCACCATAATAACGCTGATCAACAATACCATAACCGTGATCCAATAGTCGTCTAATCGTCGGCACACTGCCCATTCGGTCACGAGTGAAATTCATGACATCCATCGCAATCGTTTTACCATGTTTACGCACTAAACGTTGCGGCCAGCTGAGTAGATCTGTTCTAAAACGCTCCGCATCACTTTGCATGAATGGCACAATATGTGGATTCACCTGACTGGCAATGGTGTAATTAATATTGTAGAGACGAGCCATTTTCTCTTGTGGAAAATCACTTCTCACACTGCCATCCACCCAACGAATACTTGCCAAGTATGGTGTATGCACCCCATCATAACGCTTACTGGTCAGTCGAACTGGAGGAAATAAGATAGGAACCGCGCATGATGCCAATACTGCACTCCATACCAGTAAATCTGGCGCAGTATATTTATTCATGATACGAGCATCTTCCTGAGCGACATCATAAGGTGCGACACTGATATTAATATCAAGTCCAGACTTTTCATACGCTTCTTGGAACGTTAAGTCCCCTAAATTTTCCACTAAAAATTTCTTAAGATATCGCACATCAGCAATACCACCATTTCCTCTAAGCAACTCTTTGAAACTTCTGAAATGGAATGCTTCACTATAAAAGCTCTCTCCTGTCAGCAGCTGATCAATATCTTTTTGATCAGAAACGCCTAACATCGCCGTCATCAACGCACCAGCACTCGAACCTGATAAAACTTTCGGCATCAAATCTTGTTCCATCAGCGCCTTACACACGCCTGTATGAAACAAACCTAATGAGGCCCCACCCGAAAACATCATTGCAGGTTGACCATAGGTCAGTTGACAATTTTTAAAAAAATCAAATTTTTCTTGATACGTCAAACCCGAACATTCATTTGAAGCGATATAAATTAAACTCTGTGAAACCTCTTCAATATAGTCCTCAATAAGTTTTTTAGTGCCAATATATGTTTGTGTGAACAGCATAGGATGACCAATATTGGCGACATCATGACTCAGGCCTTCTCGCAAAATATAGATCAGATCAATTACACGATGATTCAGCTTGTAACGGCGTAAGAGATTTAAACGATGCGATATAATTTCAGCATCAAAATAGGGTGAAGTATTATCAAACTTCCATTCCTGAGCGCCCGTCTCCTCATCCAGCTTTAAGGCAATGTCTTTCCACTCTTCATAGCTCTCCGCACGTTCAAGCTCATGTTGCATTTTTTTAATTCGATACGCTTGATGCGGATTAATTTGACTACGAGTGCCTAAAATCATTGAGCTAGTCCTTTGATTTTTATTAGTTCAATTAGTTTTGTTCAGTTTTTAAACTATGCAAAAAAAGCAGAAAATAATCAACTTAATAAAATTTATTTCTTGTATCGACCAGTCATCATAGATTTATCCCTTAGATCAGTTCACATCGCTGTCGTCATCATGTAGATTAAACTTGATTTTATTGAATTGTATTTCACGAATACCTATGGCGACTCTAGAACTACCAGATCAACTGTTAACAAAAATTTCTCAACTTATTGACCAACTTAATCACACATTATCTGAACCGAGTCAGGAAATTGATTTCTCAGCACTAGGATACAAATGGCAAAATAAACGGCTGATCCCCATTCAAAAACCTAAAATAATTCATCTTGATGATTTAAAAGGTATCGAAAAACAAAAAGAAAAAATACTGCAAAACACTGAACAATTTTTACAAGGTTTACCTGCAAACGATATTTTATTGACTGGATCTCGTGGAACCGGAAAATCATCTATCGTAAGATCTTTACTGTCAAAATATGCTGACCGTGGTTTACGCATCATTGAAATTGAGCGTGATAATCTGTCAGACCTACCAGAAATACAAAAAATTATTGAAGGTCGTCCCGAAAAATTTATCGTGTATTGTGATGACTTAGCCTTTAATGCTGAAGACGAAAATTATCGTAGTTTAAAAAGTGTGTTAGATGGTTCACTAGAGTCAGGTTCTGGCAACTTTATTATTTATGCGACCAGTAACCGCCGCCACCTACTCCCAGAATTTATGCATGAAAACACCCCGATCACTAAAGTAGACGTGCCTCAATATACTGAATTACATCCGCAAGAAGCGATCGAAGAAAAAATCTCATTGTCTGATCGTTTTGGTCTTTGGCTTTCATTCTACCCGATGGATCAAAATCTTTATTTAGAGATTGTAGAGCACTATTTAAAAAAATCTGGTATTGAAATGACACCTGAAGTACGTGCTGAAGCGCTACGTTGGTGCCAAGCCAGAGGTCAACGCTCAGGTCGTTCTGCATTCCAATTTTCAAAACATTGGATCGGCTCTACTCAATTAAAGCGTGATTAAGCATTTACATCAGCTTCTGCAATAAGAAACTAAGATGGAATAACGTCTTAGTTTCTCGACTTTCACTCTTTAATCTAAGTTATTAGCTTTTATTACGATAAAAGTTGATAAATTATTCATGAATAATTATAAAGATAAAATTAATAATTTAACTCATTGCTCTATATCGATATCAAAAAATTTTAAATAAAAAAAAGCTCAAATATTACTTTAGGTTATTAATTTAAATAAAATTTATTGACTAAATAAGAATTAAAAAAAATAATTTAAATTTAAAACAATGGCTCTGTTTTAAGAATACGTTGATTTAGTAAAGAAAACTATGATTTTTTAGTTGCAAAGTTCATGGTTTATTTATAAATTTTTTACAAAACAATTGCTTATAATGCATAAAGCCTAGTCTATGAAAATTTTCCAAATCCATCTAAATATATTTCCAATAATATTTGGAAATAAATAACCGATAATAAAGCAGGAAATTACGGTGATAATAACTATTTTAACTGAACTAAATGAGGTGCTTAGATAAAATGATATAAAAATTGCTAAACCAAGCCCAAGAATAACCCCACCTATTGAGTAATATAGTGCTGTTATTAAGCGTTCATAATTATTCATTCTTCAACCTCAGAGTATTTTTTATATTAATAATAACATTCCAACAGCTTCATTTATTCAAACTACATCAAATTGGTATAGGTGGTCTTTTTGAGATGTCAATGAATTTACTTGAGCAGATAGTATTTCTAATAAATTCAATTAAAATTGAATGCTTATTCTGAATCGTATCTTTAGAGAAATTTACGAAATTATGATAAACAAGATAGTTATTTAAATATTTTGTTGCAACCCCTTTAAATATATTAATAATCATATCTTTTAGGCGACTATGATAATTATTAATGGTTTGAATATTAAATATACCTTTAGAGCGTTTATTGGTGTCAATTCGTATATGATTCAGATGCATATCATTTGATATCTTTTGATATGGGCGCAGTGAATCAGTAACAAATACTGATTCAGTTTTAATTTTTCCATCTAAAACCTTTTGTAAATCAGATAGAGTCGGACGACCTAAATTAGATATTTTAGCAATAGACAGTCCACTTAGATTTACACTACAGGTAACACAAACCTGTTCTTTAGATATTCCACGTTTAGTTGCTTTTGTCCCACGATGATGTGATGGGCGTGGCAAATTAAAGTGTTTATGATTGCCTTTATAAGATACTGTTGTATATGTTTCATCTGCCTGTACCACTCCATATAATTCAACTTCATCCATCATTTTTTGTAAGGCATCAAGTATTTTATGTCGCCAAGCAAATGCTGTTGCAATGTTAATTTCACAAATTCGAGCACATTTGCGAATTGAGTATTTCTCTAAAAAGCACTCAATATATTTATCCCAAACATCCATATTTTTATGAGTCTTATATAGAATAGTACCTGTATGTTCTACAAAGGATTTCTTACAAGACCTGCATAAATAGCGTTGGTTATTATTTTCTTTTCCATTTTTTACAAAATGTGTAGATTCGCAATGCAAACATTGAGAAATCTTTTTAGGTTGAATAACTTTTTTAATGTTATCTTGCACTGATACAGACAATAAGAAAGCTCGTTTATCATGCTCAGAAAGATTGCTAAATAGTTGCTTTATAACATCTATGTCTTTAGTAACATCCATTACGCATCACCTTGCTAAGAATCGCTTAACACCAACTGTATCGTACAAATATTATGCAATCAACGATTGCTTAAAACAGAGCCAAAACAATATAACATAACAACCATTTTTTGTTTTCAAAAAAATTAATGTAACCCAAACTTAACAATTCAAAAATAGTATGAGGGACGCAAATAATTATAGAAAAAGGCTGCATCCATGCTTCAAATTAAAAAATATAGTAACCAACATACACAATTCCCAGAAGTTCAAAATATACTAAAAATGCTTCATCAAGCGATCTTCATGACACCAGAGGGTTGTGATTTGAATGACATTGCTCAAGCCTATGCCCCTGATGCTGCTGCAAGCAAACGGGTTTTGATCTATTTTGATGAAGAAAAACCTGTTGGATTTTTATGTATGCAACGTTATGAAGTCAAAAAGAATGACAAGACAATGAATGTTTTTCGTGGTCAAGCAGGTCTTCTTAGCGCCTATCGAAAATCAAATCTGTTAAAATTCCAATACATTTATTTCATTATTTCTCAAATGCTCCGCCACCCAGCACCATCGTATTTTTTTGCTGTGTGTTTACATCCCTCAAGTTATCGTGCAATTACACGATATGCTTTCAAAAAAAATACATGGCCTACTCGCTTAAACCTCGATAACAATACAGAAATGCAAGACCTTTGCACCCTATTCTCTCAGCAATTCAATTATCAACTTTCAAAATCTGGCCATGTTTTTATTTATAACGATGGCCTTGGAGGAACACGCGGTTGTAAGCATGAACACGATAACATGAATGAGGATGCTGCATTTTTTTTGAATCACAATGCCGGATATATCAATGGTGATGGTATGTTAGTGATTGCCAAAATCACTGTCTTTGAGGTGTTTTACCGTTTAACTTGTCACACTTTGGGTAAAATGAATCGCAATAAATATATTCAATGGACAAAACAGCGACAACAATAGTCCCGCTTTAAACGCATCTAGCACATATTGCTTACCACAATGTTGCTTAATCATCGGTAAGAATGCATCACAGGACAGTACACCTGTGGTGCTAATTGCTGCTTGTGGTTGATGTCTTCCAAAAAGCTGTAGAAAAATGATGGAAATCAATCCTCGAATCATATCCACAATTAAAGCTTGAACTGCCAATAAGGGATTTAGTTTTTGTGAAATCATCGCAGCAGACAGACTTGCCCAACCGAATCCAGAAAGCAATACAGCACTTTCCTTCCAAATTATCAGCATAAAGTAGGCAAATATTGTATTTGCCAATACCATTATGATTGGGAGTTTTAAATCATGCCATTGCAATGTTTTGATGTTAGAGGCTGATATAAAAACTCCGATCAAAAATAGAATAATGTAGATAAGCACGTTTTGAATACTTAAAGCTATTTGCTCATCTATTAAATCCATTCGATAAGTGAAGATACCTCCCACAAATACCAAACTAAGCAAAAGATAAACTGTCAATATTTTAATGATGTCCTTAATTTGGATTGTGCCTCGTTTACTGTTTTCCTGCTGTTTCTTCTTATAAAATAGAGAACTAAACCAGTAAGTAAATACGCATACCCCGATTCCAAGAAAAACTAACTTGTTCAAAACAGCTTTAGGATTTTCTAATGCGAGTAGGTTTGGCGCTGCGTAAACAGTGCAAAAAAATATAAATAAAATCAGGGCTAAAAAAAATACTTGTTCAATGTACTTTTTGGGATGAAATTTGCGACCATATAGATAGCCAAAAATGATAATGATAAGATCCAATCAGACTTCCAAAATTATTTTTATACGTATCGCTTAGATTAATCCATAGATATAAAATTAATATGACAAAATGTTTCTTACAGAGCATCGTCATGTCTCATCACTTTTGGCTGCTAGGTTTTAATTTTAAAACTTAATTTCGCCCAGCTATCGACCATAGTTGACTTCGTGGCGTTGAATTCTAATAAAGTTCAATTTCAATCTTTCAGCGTGCTAGCGCATCTCTTTAAAACAACTAATCAGATTTTTAAAATTTCACTCACAATTCTATAATCGTTTTTCATTTCAAATCACCTAATATATTTTTAAAAGTACTAAAGAGAATGTGATGGCTTACAATCATAAAGACCTTGATACCATCCCACATAGAAGCACTCGTGTTTATTCTCAAAGTTTTGACTACTCTTTGGACTTTAAAAAAATTAATTTCAGAGAGAGACCGGAACTCTATCGAATTGGTCGTGGTGAACAGGGTGTATTACTCGTCGAACCTTACAAATCTGAAATTCTGCCCTTTTGGAAATTTGCAGATGAAGATAAAGCTAGAGAGAGTTCTAATAAGATTTATCAACTCTTTCTTGAATATTTAGCAGTCGATGATTTTGTCGGTGCAGATATGGCTCGTAAATTTTTACAAATGGGTTATACCCGAGCGAGACGTTATGCAAACCATAAAGGTGGAAAAAAATATAAAGGTCCTGTACCTAATGACAAAAAAGGTTTAAGTGGTGATCACGGGCGTGAAGAACTACCACGCCAACAAGAAGACCCTATTAAGGCTGCAGCAGCACGAATTTTTAAAGTGAAATGGGATGAAGCTAAACAGCATTCCCACTATATTGCATTAAAAGAACGATTTCAAAACTCAATTGCGAGTCAATAAATACATTCTCACACCATTTATAATACAAACAAAACTATTTCTTTAATTTTTATTTACAATAGAAAAATAGAAAGTACAATAGCATTTACCAAAAAATGATCACCATTTTTTGCATTTAAAGATAAACAAATCACAAATAATGAGCATGCGCCATGATAACTAAATTTTTAAAATTGGGTTTAATCCTCTCGATGACCACTTTAACAACGACAACTTTTGCCCAACAACACACCGTTTCATTGGGTTATGCTCAGTCTGAAATTGAAAATGCGTTTGATATTCGCGGTGTTCACGCTCAATATCGCTATGAACTCGAGACTCCTTTAAGCGTTATGGCAACAATGTCGTATCAAACTGGTGATGAAACTTGGATTGAACCAGGTGAACGCCAAGATACAGATGTAAAACATTTTTCTTTGCTAGCAGGCCCTGCATATCGTCTTAATGAGAATTTCAGTGTTTATGGTGTTGTCGGGATCGCGCATTCAAAAGTTGAAAGTTCATATCGCGCCTTGAACATATACGAAAACATGGATCTAAGTGAAACAGCGTTTGCATATGGTGTTGGTATTAATATTAATCCTGCTCCGCAATATGCGATCAATATCGGTTATGAAGGTACTAAAGTTGATGGGGCTAAATTTGATGGGTTCAACATCAGCGCAGGTTATCGTTTCTGATTCTGCTTGAATACATAGAGAATTAAAAAAGAGGCTTTTTGCCTCTTTTTTTGTCAAAATCATTGGATAATGTTTATACATTATTTGGATAGCGAGAAATAGACGAATCCTATATAGCTAGAATAAGTCGTATTATTCTACCTAGGATATTTCATGCAAAAAAGAAAACTTGGACAAACTGATTTATTCATCGCACCCATCGTATTCGGAGGAAATGTATTCGGTTGGACGGTTGATGAAAAACAAAGTTTCAAAATTTTAGATGCACTGTATGAGCGTGGATTTAACACCATTGATACAGCAGACTTCTATTCCATTTGGGCACCAGGCAATCATGGTGGCGAGTCAGAAACAATCATTGGTAATTGGTTAAAACAAAATCCAAGTAAACGTGAAGACATCGTGCTATTTACTAAAGTCGGTTTAGATATGGGGATTCCCGGCCATCAAGGTTTATCTGAACGATGGATTATGCAAGCAGTTGAAGACTCTCTAAGCCGTTTGAAAACAGATTATCTTGATCTTTATTTTGCACACTGGCCTGATGAAAACACACCTCATGAGGAAACATTATCAGCATTTTCAAAGCTCAAAGATCAAGGAAAAATTCGTGCCTATGGCACTTCTAATTTTTCAGCTGATCAATTAGACGCTTCTATTCAAGCTGCACAAAAGATTGGTGTGCAACATTATCAGGTTCTTCAACCTGAATATAATCTTTACGATCGCGATGTATTCGAACAAACACTGCAACCCATTTGTGAACGCCATCAAATTGGTGTCGTAAGTTTTTATAGTCTGGCTAGTGGATTTCTATCTGGGAAATATTCGTCATTAGACAATATTCAAGGGCGTCAACGTGCAGATACGCTTGTAAAATATTTTGATGAGCGAGGCTTAAACCTTTTAGATAAGCTCAGAGAAGTGGCATCGCGCCACAATGCGGCACCTGCTGAGGTAGCTTTGGCTTGGTTACTTGCGCAAAAGCATATTTCAGCACCAATCGCCAGTGCAACAAACCTTGAACAAATTACCCAATTTTCAAATGCAGTGAATCTTCAACTCTCACCAGAAGACATGCAAATTCTTTCAATAATGTAAATATAAAAAAGAGGCTATAAGCCTCTTTTTTCTCGGGACCAAACATTTATGCTTCAGTAGGTTTTTTGAGTTCCGTCATCGGCCAACGTGGCGTCGTTGTCACGGCTAAGCCATCATGCTGTCCTGCTTTTAAGCGTTGATATCCAGCAAAAGCAATCATGGCGCCATTATCCGTACATAAAGCTGGTTCAGCATAATATACTTGAGCTTTTATTTTAGCTAAATCTGCTTCAAGACGTTCACGAAGACGCTTATTGGCACTCACACCACCAGCAATGACCAAACGCTTAAGACCAGTTTGTTTTAATGCTTTAACTGATTTTTTGACCAATGTATCAACAATAGCCTCTTGAAAACTCGCAGCAATATCAGCGTCTCGGTTTTCTTCACCTAATTTTTTCATTTGGACAGAAACTGCTGTTTTTAAGCCGCTAAATGAAAATTCCAAACCTTGATGCAACATAGGGCGTGGAAATTCAAAAGCAGTGGCATCACCTTGCTCAGCAAGTTTAGAGATATTTGGACCGCCTGGATAAGGCAACCCCATCATCTTAGCAACCTTATCGAATGCTTCACCCGCTGCATCATCGATCGACTCACCTAAGATTTCATAATGACCAATATCATATGCCGCCATTAATTGTGTATGCCCACCCGAGACCAACAAAGCGACAAACGGAAATTCCGGTGGAGTAGCTGATAAAAGAGGCGCCAACATATGCCCTTCCATATGATGCACACCAATCGCTGGTTTATTTAACGCAAATGCAAGCGTACGACCAAATAATGCTCCAGTCATGAGTGCACCCATTAGGCCTGGACCACGTGTATAAGCCACCGCATCAATCTCAGATTTTTTGATTTGACTTTCTTCAAGCAATTGATTGATTAAAGGAATTAATTTACGAACATGATCGCGGGATGCCAATTCAGGTACCACTCCACCATATTCAGCATGCAATTTAATCTGACTATATAACACCTGTCCTCTTAAGCCGACTTCGCTGTCATAGAGTGCGAGACCAGTTTCATCACACGACGTTTCTAAGCCTAAAACGATCATTAAATTGCCTTTAACCCATTTCAAAATATTGCTAAAGCTATTATAGACTTGTGATATGAGATGTAAATGAGTAAAATACTGACCTTCACTTGTGACTCAGCGCAATTCGGCGCTTAGTCTTATCCATAAACTAGAGGATTCTTCATGCCACAAGTTAAATTGAAAGAAGGCGAACCAGTAGACGTAGCTATCCGTCGTTTCAAACGCTCATGCGAAAAAGCGGGTGTTTTAGCTGACGTTCGTAAACGTGAATTCTACGAGAAACCAACTCAAGAACGTAAGCGCAAAAAAGCTGCTGCTGTTAAACGCTACCAAAAAAAATTGGCGCGTGAATCAGTACGTACTACTCGCCTTTACTAAGATTAATTTGTGATTGACTGCTCGGATATATAAATGACTACTTTAAAAAACCAAATTACTGACGTCTTGAAAGCAACAATGCGTGCTAAAGAAATGGATAAGTTAACGGTGATTCGTAGTCTCCAAGCAGCAATTAAGCAAATCGAAGTCGATGAACGCGTAGAACTAGATGATAGTCGAGTTCTCGCGGTCATTGAAAAACAAATCAAGCAACGTAAAGAATCGATTAAAGCTTTTGAAAGCGCTAATCGACAAGACTTAGCTAGTAAGGAACAAGCCGAGGTTGAGGTTTTATCTCAATTTCTACCAGCAGCTATGACTGAGGAAGAACTTGATTCAATTATTGCGCAAACGATTGCTGCGCAACAAGCTACTAGCATGAAAGATATGGGTAAGGTGATGAATTCTCTACGTCCGATCATAGCCGGACGTGCCGATCCTGCACAAGTTTCGAGTAAAATTAAAGCTCAACTTTCTTAACTTTTCGTATTATGTTTGATTTGGTCTATTTAATAATGTCATTAAATAGTCCAATCTAAATCACGTATCCCCGATTTTATTACAACAATACTTTTAGTTTTTCACTTTCTGATTATTTAAACTCACATTGAATATTATATCTTTGTAAAATCTGCATTTCTTTAGATCGCTTCACTTTCTCAACAACATCCTGTTTACTCATTCTAGAGTAGGAAAATGGTAAATCCTTTCGATATTTATCCACCACCTGATAAAAACCATCGACATAAGTTCCAACAATGACACAATATCTTTGAGTCTGATCAAGGCTAAAATGTGTTGTATTTGGTGCTAGCATTTTTAGAAAATGCCTCATATCGGCATTATATTTTTGTGATACAACTTCAATTTCTTGTGTAAATTTAACAGGAAGTGTTTCCGCATGAGTGAACACCCCTGCCCCAAACAACATCATAAAAAATAGTGGCAATTTCATTATTAGATTCAATCACATAATTTAAAATATTTATTCATTCATCATTCTAAAAGAATCTAATCACTAAGAATGAATAGTTTCAATAAAGTTAGGTTTGTATTCCTGGAAAAACTCTTCATAAGGTGGCGGTATTTTCCCTTCAACCACAGAACCGAGCCTTAAACGTATAATTCCTGGTAAATCAAGTCGATGTGAATATAAAGGACTTCCACATTCACCACAAAATACTCTTGCCTTTAACTCGGTATGAAAATAAGACTTAAGCATATCTTCACCAGAAATTAACTCGAAGTTTTCAAGCGGGATCGGGCTATTCCATGCAGTAAAACCGCCTTGAGCCAACTGACAGTGCTTGCAATAGCACAAGATACTTTTCTCAAGATCACCATGATAAATATATTGCACCTTTCCACATAAGCATTGACCTTTTATCATTTAAACCTCTTATAATTTTTGTTGACGCTCATCCTGCATCATCCGCAGTCTTTGATTGATGACTGCACTCATAGAGTTATTTTCCTTGGCTAAACGCTGAGCATGAATGAGTGAGCGAATCGCATTCTCTTCCGCTCCCTTCCAATATTCAACTTCAGCCCGATATCGCAATACATTTACAGTACGTAAAGGATTTTTAATATCTAAATTTGCCGCTTGTTGTCGAATGAACCATGCTTGCGTATCACGATTATTGGTTTGGATAAATTTATTCGCCAACCTTTCAGCAGCAACAAAATTTCCCTGTCGAATATAAATTTCAGCTAATTTATAACTTAAAGCACGATTTTCAGGTGTTATTCGTTGACGCACCAATATCGTTTCCTGCGCAGAATCAAATTGATTGGTCGCCAAGTAGATATCTGCTTGAATAAGCGCGATAAGTTGATGATTTGGCTGGATTTTCTTAGCAAGTTCAATTTCTTTTTGTGCTAGATCAAAATCACCACGCTTTAAATAAAAAGCAGACAGTGCAATTCTTCCAGCCAATGCATTTGCTCTCACCACTCCCTTTAACTGTTCCTCATTGGTTTGATTGGTCACAACTGCGGTATACCACTTGATCTGATCAAACTCAGAGAGTGTGTTGCTATACGGAACTTTAGGAAGTTGATCTGCTCGTAAACGTGCCTCACTCATGCGCTGAGTAGTCAAAGGATGTGTTAACCAAAAATCAGGAAGATAACTAATTTTTGGAGTCGCACGATTCATGGTTTCAAAAAACTCAGACATACTGTACGGGTTATATCCGGCACGATACATCAATTGCATTCCAATACGGTCTGCTTCACGCTCTTGATTACGACTATAACTTAACTGTCGATCCACCAATGCAGCCTGCGTTCCCATCATCAGTGCAGCACCTGCATTACCATCAGCTTGTGATGCAATTGCAGCACCCACAATGATACCAGCGAGTGCAAGCAATCCCTGCCCTTTAAAAGCCTCTTGAGAACGGCTGTAGTGTCTTTGCGAGACGTGTGCCACCTCATGAGCAACCACACCCGCAACTTCATCCATATTCTTTGCCGACGTAATTAACCCACTATTCAATGCAAATAAACCACCAGGTACAGCAAAGGCATTAATTTGTGGATCATTTACAATCACCAAAGCAATTGGTTGACCCAACTGTGTTTGCGCAATAATTTTTCGGAATACAGCCATAAATTGATCTTCCAACCAAACATTGTTTAACACTGGAAGTTGTTGCTGTACTTGACGATAGACTTTTTCACCGATCATTTTTTCTTTTTGTTGATCGATAAATCCAACACCACTATTAATATCAGGCACTTCAAATTGAATTTTATTGGCACTGTAGAGTTCATCAGCCACCGCTGAAAAACTCGAACTCGCTATCAATAAAGCCAAAATGATCTTCTTCAAACCTGTATTCCTAAAAGTGTACTCCATCGACTATAACACTGAATGATGTGAAGATTAATGATGAACTGTTACGTTTATTATTACGCTCAAAAGACTTTACTTATTCACAATATATAGAGGCTCATCCCCATCTAAGGCTTTTACCAGATTATCATAAGCAAGATTTGCCATTTTCATTCTGGTTTCTGCTGTCGCCGAACCTACGTGCGGCAATGTCACTACATTTTCCAATCGAAACAATGGTGATTCTTGGAGCGGCTCTTTCTGATAAACATCTAAACCAGCAGCAAAAATTTTGTGATTTTCAAGCGCCTCAATCAAGGCTGACTCATCCACAACTGATCCTCTGGCAATATTCACAAACACAGCATGTTTTTGCATTTTCTCAAATTGAGCTTGACCGATCAGCGCTTTCGATTGCTCATTTAAATCGACTGCAATGACGATAAAATCAGACGTTGAAAGTAAAGTATCAAGATCACAATATTTCGCCTTTAAAGGCTCAGCTCGCTCTATACATGGTTTTCGATTATGGTATTGAATATTCATATTAAATCCATAAAAACCACGTCGAGCTATCGCAGCACCGATATGACCCAAGCCAATGATACCTAGCGTTTTCCCATAAACATCTTGACCAAATTGTGCAACACCAGCGGTACGCGTCCAATGTCCATGCTTTGTCCAAGAATCTAAATGTGTCACTTTACGAGCCGCACTCATCAATAAGGTAAAAGCCAAATCAGCGGTCGTCTCTGTCAACACATGAGGCGTATTGGTCAACCAAATACCCTGTTGTTTTAGATATTCAACGTCGTAATTATCGTAACCCACACTGACCGACGAAATAATTTTAAGTTTTTTTGCAGTCTTCAAGTTGTCTTGATTTAAACGACGCCCAGCGCCTATCATTCCATCTGCATCCGCAACTTCTCTTAAAAGTTGCTCATTAATGTCACCCTGTTTCGGATTAAGTTGAACGACCTGATATTTCGATTCTAATTGATTTAATATTTTCGGATCTATCTGACTAAATACCACAACCTTTTTTTTCATAAAACTCCCTCTTTAGATCCAGTATCGATTTAATTTTTAATTAAGTTCCACAAGCGACGTTTTAACAATGGCTGCTCAATCATGTCTTGTAAACTTGCAATCTGCATATGCTGCGTCGTCGATATATGCGGCAAATACCCTAAGCTCAATATTTTTTTATCAACAGATAATGCATCGATAAAACCCTGTATAAATACTTCAGCACCTCTTCCATCTTGGAATTGTGCGAAATTAAATGGCCATTTTAAATCGTAAAACTGTGAACTCACACTACGCTGGATATTCACCCATAAGTTTTCTTGTTCTGTGGTGAGCGCTGTAGCATCTAGCAGAATAGTATGTGTTTTAGTGATCATCGCTTGAATTTCAAAAGCATCGATTACAAGCGGTTGACGCTCAACAACTTCATCTTGAGACTGTTTGTCATTTTCCACAAACTCTCGAGGAAGCTGCACACCGTCTGGATTACTTTTTAACTGAAGCGAAGAATCATCTTTATTTAGCTGTTCAGCTTGTGAAGCTGGTTTTGTGATGAACTGTTCTAATTGAGCTTGCGCAAATTCAGGAAAAGATACATCTGTTGGATGATTTTCTTCAACTTGATCGCGATATAAGGAAGGTTTGTAATGACGTGTTTGTGCCGTATTTTGTGGAATCCATATATCGATTCCCATCACAGCTAAGAGGCTTCTTTGATGCTCTAACATATTCACATTCATTACAGATGGACTGGCATGAGGGCTGGGTATTCTACCCACTTTTTTAATCTTTTACTGAACTTTTAATCCGCAAACAATCATAACTTAATTTCATTTCTGACGCATTAATATCCTTGCACCTTTTAAATTCAGAATGCATTGATAGCTAAACAATAATGACGCTATTTTTCTTATGCATTTGATCCACAATTTCATCACTTTCAAATCCAAGTCGCCAATATAATAATTCAAGTACATCTAACTCATCTTGTGTAATGATTCGATCATTCCATAAACATAATTCAGCAACACCCAAAATACTCAACCGATCTCTCAGCAACAATCCAGCAATATCATTAAGAATTTCACCTAAGTCGATAGGTTCATCTGAAATTTCTTCATAAAACTCAATTTCATCACGAGTTAAAATTCGTTCTAAGATTTGGGTTCTAACTTCAAGCTGATTAGCAGTATTTAACTGCTGAACATGTAATAACGCATCTATTAGCCTAACAATTTGCGGCTTAGCATCCTCGATTGATGTTGGACGATGTATTGGCAATAAATCCAGTTGAGACTTCACCTTTTCAATCAGCAAAGCATCCAAAAGTCCAATTTCACCATCTTCTTGAATAATTTTAGCCAATTTAGTAATAAACTGACGCGCACTTGTAGCAGGCATATTTCCCAACTGCTTACATGCCTCATGAAAAATTTGAATATGCACTCGACCATCTATATTTAACAGTGAGTCGACAATTGCACGACTCACAGGCGCATCAGAAGGAATAAATTCACGGTACTGCCGAATCATTAAGATCGCAACCATCACTTCACGCGCACCAGTCGAAGTTTGCAAAGCCCTTTGAATGAGTTCTGGACGTTTCATCTGCTGTCTAACTTCACTATTTAAGGGTTTGATGGCATCCTTAATTGCAAAGCTGATCGGTGATAATCTTAATAATGGAAGTGGCTGTGGTGACATCCATGGATTATATTCTTCAGCAATAGACTCCTCTAAAGAACGCATTAAACTAAATAGTGGTTGATTTCGTAATTTTTGTAAATTTTCTAATTGAATATCTTCAAGTAAATTCGGATTTAATTCATATATACGATCTTGAATACAAGGTTGGATATTCAACCAACTTTGAGGACTAAGTGAGTTAGCAAAGCACATATGAGAAATAGCTTCAGAATATTCACTATGAATCTGTGATCCTGCGTGATGAACATAGATTCTTAATAAGGTTTGAATATTTGCATTACTACTCAATAATTGTCTTGTCATTGCATCGTTATACAATGTTCGACTACCCAAAGTGATATATTTCATCAGACGCGTAATAAAGACGCCTAAACTACCAATTAACCATATGACTCCACCGATCGCCACAAAAGTTGTTTCCAAACTATCTCTCAATTGATCCCGATTACGTCGAAATCCCTGCTTCGCGATTTTACTGCCCCATTGGCTAAAGGTAATTAACCCACTGTATAAAATTTTAAGACGAGTATTTTCTCGAGTTTCACCCGATAAAATTTTATGGAATTCATGACCCAACAATCCATAAAGCTCTAACTCATCAAGATTTTGTAGCGCCCCCCAAGTCAGAATAATCACAGTATCTTTGGGATGAAAACCCGCAGTCAGTGCATTAACCCCTATTTCATCGGGTAAGACATAGAGTGTAGGTGTATCAATTGAGAATCGATGTGCTAATTTTTCAGCAAGCCTAAGCGCTGTACTTTCTTCTGGAGTACTTTCAATAAAAGTGAGTTGTCGTGCTTTCAATTGTTTTGCGAGCGTATGACCACCAGAGCGGAAGACATAAAACTCATAAACGACAGAACCACCAATAATGCTAATCAATAGCACCATCATATATGGACTGAGAAAATGCCACCAAATGGACTCTGAAGGATCAATATAATGAACCAACAATCCGAGCGTCGTGTTTAAAATGATAATTGCGAGCACAATAACAATTAAACATACGCTTAATGACCACAGCATATTTTTGTTTTTAATTAAGTAACCACTCACATCTTTCAATGTAAAATTTCCTCATTACATTGTCTTGTGATCATAAATTAAAAAAGCGGGAAATACCCGCTTTTTCAAATAGAAAACTATAAATTAATTTTCTTTAATACCACTCAGATCAACTGAGGCTGCATCAATATTTAGATCGATATAACCATCTTTCGTTTTCTTGGCAGAGTCATTACGCTTGCGCTCTAAACCATCGAGATACGACTCATCAATGTTACCCGCAACGTAAATACCGTCAAATACTGAGCAGTCAAAGTCAGTTAACTCAGGTACTTTTTTCGTACGAACAGCTTGCTTTAAATCTTCCAAATCTTGGAAAATCAAACGATCAGCACCAATCATTTCACGAATTTCTTCAACATCACGATTTGAAGCAATTAATTCGTTTTTAACTGGCATATCAATACCGTAGACATTCGGGTATTTCACCATTGGTGCAGCAGATGCAAAGAAAACTTTTTTAGCACCAGCATCACGTGCCATTTGAATAATCTCATTACACGTTGTACCACGCACAATCGAGTCATCTACAAGCAAAACGTTCTTATCTTTAAACTCTAATTCAACTGGATTAAGCTTTTGACGTACAGACTTTTTACGCAACTGCTGACCCGGCATAATGAAGGTACGACCGATATAACGGTTTTTCATGAAACCTTCACGGAACTTCACACCGAGTGTATTGGCAAGTTCTAAAGCAGATGTACGCGAAGTATCTGGAATAGGAATGACAACATCAATGTCATGCTCCTCGCTCCATTCACGCAGGATTTTCTGCGCCAACTTCTCACCCATTTTCAAACGTGCTTTGTATACCGAAATTCCATCAATGATGGCATCTGGACGAGCAAAATAAACATACTCAAAAATACATGGGCTATGGTGTGGGTTAGCCGCACATTGCTTCGTGAATAGATTACCCGCATCATCAATAAAAATTGCTTCACCTGGCATCACATCACGTTCAACTTTAAAACCAAGCGCTGTTAAAGCAACTGATTCGGAAGCAAGAATATATTCAACACCATCATCAGTATCACGCGATCCCAAAATTAAAGGTCGAATACCATTTGGATCACGAAAACCAACTAAACCATGACCAGTGATCATCGCAACAACAGCATAACCACCTTTACAACGCTCATGCACACGAGTGACTACATGGAAAATATCATCCGCAGTCGGTGTAAGTTTGCCGCGTTTTTGTAATTCATGTGCAAAAACGTTTAATAACACTTCTGAATCTGAATCAGTATTCATGTGACGTAAATCTGTTTTAAACAGATCATCATGAATCTCGTCAGCATTGGTTAAATTACCATTGTGCGCTAAAGTAATACCATAAGGAGAGTTTACGTAAAATGGTTGTGCTTCAGCGCTACTCGATGAGCCAGCTGTTGGATATCGCACATGACCAATTCCGTAATTACCTAACAATGCACGCATATGACGTGTATGAAATACATCACGCACCATGCCATTGTCTTTTCTCAAAAAGAGACGACCATTATGGCATGTCACAATCCCTGCAGCATCTTGTCCACGATGTTGTAACATCGTTAATGCATCAAACAACATTTGGTTAACAGGTGATTTACCAGCTATACCAACAACTCCACACATAGCAACCTCGCAGACAAGCTAGGATTAATAAAAAGGATTATTCGTTGAATGAGATGACGAATCATCTTGTTCAGAAGATGATTGACGAGAAGAATCTGATGATTGATTCGACCCTTCTGATTTCATATGACTTAAAGCTTTTGACGCTGTCTCTTTGGTGTACTCAGTCGCTAAAGGCGCGTAAGGCAATAAAGTTTGAATAAACTTAGATTGTTTCCAATGTGGAGAGCTCTCTACAAATGAACCAATCCCTTGCATAGTAATGAGGACGATTAAGAGACCTTTCAAGGTGCCAAATGCACCACCTGCCAATCGATTTAATGGACCAAGCTTTAAGCTTTTCAGCAACCGATTTAATATTGCAGTGACGATCCAAGTCAAAACAACAATAATCAGAACAATAAAAGCAAATGCCGCTATTTTTTGAACCACAGGATCTTGACTGAGTGCGGACATTGAAGGCGCAATTTGACCCGCAAATTTTGCACCCATAATGAGTGCAAAAATCCATCCTACCAAGTTCGCAAAGGCTTTAACGAATCCTTGACGCAAACCGTTAAGCCCTCCAATGAGCAGAATAATCAGTATAAAGATATCGATGGTATTCATAGATTAGGTCATAGCTTGTACGCAATCTTTAATCAGTTTTGGCCCTGTATAAATTAGACCACTATAAATTTGAACCAATTGCGCACCCGATTGCTGTTTGGTCGCGGCTTGATCACCACTAAGAATACCACCAACACCAATCAATGGGATTTGATCTTGAAGTAATTTTGAAAATGCAGATAGACATTGTGTACTTTTTTCAAATACAGGCGCACCAGATAAACCACCTGCTTCATCACCATGCGTTAAATTCTCTACACCCTCACGTGACAAAGTCGTATTGGTCACAATCAGACCATCAATTTTAAATTGAATTAATTGAGATGCAATAAATTCAATATCTGACTCAGTTAAATCTGGAGCAACCTTTAATACCAGTGGAACATAGTGTTGATATTGTTCAGCAAGTTCAAGTTGACGATTTTTTAAAGTTTCAAGAAGTTCTGTTAATGCATGTCCACTTTGTAAACTACGTAAGTTCTTGGTATTCGGAGATGAAATATTAACAGTAATATAAGATGCATAATTATAAACTTTTTCTAAACAAATTAGATAATCAGTTACAGCATCTTCAACTGCTGTATCGGCGTTCTTACCGATATTGATGCCTAATACACCTTTATAATTTGCTGCTTTAACATTCTCAATCAGCTGATCTACACCATCATTATTAAAACCCATACGATTAATAATCGCTTGAGCCTCTGGAAGTCGGAATAAACGCGGTTGAGGATTTCCAGATTGAGGTCGAGGGGTAATGGTTCCAATTTCGATAAAACCAAAACCTAAACTTGCAAGTGCATCAATATATGCACCATTTTTATCTAAACCAGCAGCCAAACCAACTGGGTTTGGAAATTGAATACCCATACAAGTCACTGGCTTTGGGTCTATTTTTTGACGCATTATGCCAAACTTGTATGTCGATTTAAGCATTGATAATGTCAAATCATGTGCACGCTCAGGCGCCAATGAAAATAGAAATGGACGAGCAAGCGAATATAACATATCTCAAAAACTGCGGTTTTTTAAGTTGCCACATTATAGGCTGAGTATGCCCAAAACGCTATGCCTGTCATAGGTTTATTTTCACCACTTACTGTACTGATGCTGTTAATTTAATCGCAGCTCCAGACTTAATAAGTTCCAATTTTTCAACACTTAAACCCATTTGAACCAATTGGGTAAGAAAATTTGCGAGGATCGCGTAGTTTTCATGCTCAGCACTGATCATTAATTTATTATCGCTTGGTTGTGTGACCACAGATAATCCTGCTTGTTGTGCCACACGCTGAATTTTATCCGAAGGTGTTAGGCTCAAATCTGTTGAAGATTTCATTGTCACCACATTGGATTGCATCCACACCAATGTGTCTTTCAGTTCATTCAATCTTTTTTGCTGATTATCTGCTGCTTCGTGCATTTTCCACAAAGCAGATCCAATTGATGCGACGACAACGATAATCGTTGCAGCGATGACAAGTACACGCTCACGCACACTCAATGACGATAAATAGTCATCAATCTTTTCAAATAATTGATCAAATTGATTTTGAAATTTTTCTAAAGTTTTCATTATTGTACTTTCACCAAACCAACGACCATTTTATCCTGAGTTTGCACATTCCCAAGTTCAGCTTTGAAGCCTTGCTGATTCATTTGCTGAATTAGATTTTGTAATTTTTCGGATGAGTCCGCCACCAAATCCATACTTAAACCAGATGCTTCATAAGAAACACGATTTGCGATAATTTGATGTTGCATTAAAATCGGACCTACACGGCTGATTAACTGTAAGACCTCAGTATTTGCAGGTTTACTCATCCGCAAATTACTTTCAAATTGGCTTCGCAAATTTTGCTCATTGAGACGACTGTTGGGTCCAAACCAAGATTGATATTGCTCTACCGCAACCAAAGCCGTTTGATCAGATACTTTTTTTAACTTTACCCAACGCACTAAATCATAACTGAATTGCACTACAAGCAAGCCCACAAGCAGTGCTGCACATGCTTTCCAATAGCCTGAGATTCCACCCTCTGTGTTTTTTGCTTTAGGCAAAACATTGAATGGATGATTCTTTAATTTTTTTTCAGCTTTAAATACATAATTAAAGCTTTCCCGCTCATTTTGTTCCGTTGCATGAATCAAACTCATCATCTGATCATCATTTAACCGATCATGCAAAATATGTATAGGCTTTGGCAATAGATCCAAAAACAATGCTAAATCATCAATCGCAAAACCTTGATTTGATCCTGTTCTCGCCAATAAATGCCCATGAATATTAGCTAAAATAGTTTCCCCCTGTTCTGGCACTGGTAAGACCAAAAAATCGGGTAATAGCGCAACCACTTTCACCGGAATCAAGTTCAGAGCATGTTGCATTGTTTGGACTTGGTATTGACTGATCCCCATTACTGACAATTGGTCTGGTGCCTCAAATTGAGTAAGCACTTTCATCTGATCAATGGAGTGAATGGTATATTCTTCAAGTAAATATTTAGCGCCTTCGCTTCCAATTTGCTTGAATTGAGCTTTGGGCATATTTTGTTGAATAATTTGTACATCATGGCTTGAAAAGAATACAACAGCTTCTTGTCCATGATACGGTTGAGTATCTTGAATCAACTCTTCTAGCGTTGTTGATGAATTCCAATTTTCACCATTTGACCAGAGCCAAACCCCATTCGACACTGGCATCCATAAATACAACATTAATTTTATTCTGCCGTTTTATTAATTAAACACTTATGGTTATTAAGCTGACGGTACAAAATGTTTTAATTTTGTGGAAAGTCCCGCAGCAATGACTGTCTGATCATAAATCCGCGCTTCAGCAAGCGAAAAAGGAGTAAAAAATTCAGACGTAATAATTTCTTCAATATATGCCACAACATTCATATGACATACAACCACAATATTCTCAAAAGGTAGTTGAGATAACCACTCAACTGCAACTTTAGCATCATCGTCAGGTTTAATTTTATCACATACTAAAACTTCAACATTTGGAAAGAATTGCTGTATATGTTTTAAAGTTTCCTGCGCCCTGAGCAAAGTACTCACTACAAATATATCAGGTGCAACCACGTCTTTTAAAAAGTGCGCAGTTTGTTCAGCTTGAATATGACCCCGCTCAGTCAGTGGTCGTTTCGAGTCATTACCATTAATTGGTGGAGCGGCTTCACCATGACGAACTAAAGTGAGTTGCATTTGTTTTCCCTAAACCATGTGTCATCCATCATATCTAAACATTATGACAATGATGATAAACCATTCATTAATCTTAAACTTTATGATGCGGCAATACGAATTCAACATCACTTCGATGACCATTCTTCATCAAAGATAATGCAATATGTAATGGTGGTGCACCTTCATAAATCACTTCGTAGAGTGCTGTGGTGATTGGCATATAGACATCAAGCTCTTTGGCTCTTGCATTCACTTGCACAATGGTATTAATCCCTTCAGCTGTTTGACCCAGTTCCGTCGTTGCCTGCTCTAAGGTTTTACCTGAACCTAAAGCAAATCCAACTTGATAATTTCGACTTAAGGGACTATTACACGTTGCGAATAAATCGCCAACACCAGACAAACCTAAGAATGTCAGTGGATTTGCACCTAGCTGTACAGCGAAGCGACTCATTTCCGCCAACGCACGTGTCAAAATCATGCTTTTGGTATTTTCGCCAACGTTGTAGGCTGCAGCCATCCCCATTGCGACAGCATAGATATTTTTAAGTGCACCTCCAAGCTCCACGCCATGTACATCATCGCTTCCAAATACACGAAATAGTGCACTGTGTAATGCTTGTTGCACTGCATATCTCACCAATTCAGAATGGCTGGCAATCACTGTTCCAGCAGGCATTCCTGACATAATTTCTTTCGCTAGATTTGGGCCCGAAAGGACGCCATAAGGCACTTCTGGAAGCTCTTCACGAATAATATCACTCATGAAACTAAAGGTTTTAGCTTCAATCCCTTTTGTGAGTGATACAACTGCCTGAGCGGTGATAAAGGGCTTAATCTGTTTGAGTACATCTCGGAATGAATGGCTCGGAATAGCAACCAAAATAATGTCTCGATCTCGAACAGCTTTTTCAAGATTGGATTCTGCTTTTAATGCTGGCTCAAGGTTATAATCTGGCAAATATCTTGAATTTACATGTGTTCGATTTATTTCTTTCGCAATTTCCTCATCACGGATCCAAATCATAGTATCACAACCATTTCGTACTGCCGTATTCGCCATGGCTGTACCAAAACTACCACCACCAAGAATCGTAACGCGCAATGCTGTTTTATGATCAATTGCAACTGGCTCGACCAAATCTGAAAACTTTAATTCCGACATTCTTTTAAATCCTAAACATTCTTTTTCTAATCGTTAAATTTGCAATGTTGCAATTACGGCTGCCAAAAACTGACGAATGCATCTGTTTCAATCTCAGCGCGTGGTGCAATCGCCTTAAAAGCAGTCCCTACATAAATGATACCTGAAATTAAATCATGCGTTTGTAGCCCTAACTTTCTTTTAAATAGATCCGACTCCACAACAGCACCACTGCGCCACATGGTATTGAAACCCTGAGCTTGTAAACTGAGCAAAAGATTTTGTATTGCAGCACCTGAACTTAAAGTTTGTTCAAAATATGGAACTTTCGCATGATCATGAAATCGTGTTACAGCGATAATCAGCATAGGTGCACGCATAGGATGCTGACGTGCGCGTTCAATTTGAATTGAATCAGTTTCACCAAGGTCTGCTACTGCTTCACTGAGTAAAACACCAAATGCTTCACGTTGCTCTCCTTTCACAACAATAAATTGCGTCGGTTTCAGACGATGATGATCGGGTGCGGTTAAAGCGGCTTTAAAAGCTAATTCTAATTGTTCTGCGTTAGGATGAGGTTCTACCAAATGACCAACGGATTGACGCTGATGAATATTGTCATGCACTACTTGAGAAAATTGATCTGACATTTGAAGACTAATCTTTAAACTAACACTATGTACTTAAGCTTAGCATAAACATTGAAAACTACTCTACAGTTATACTTATACACGAGGCATCCAGCATAATTACAATCAAACATAAATCAGGCATTTTACTTCAAAATCGATACAAAACATGCTTAATTCTTTGGAATTTAAGCCCTAGCATACATGACTGAGCTCCAAACTTAATATTGCAACGCTAGAGGAAAAATAAAATGAAAAAATTAATGACATTGGCTTCTGTAGCTACTGCAACAATTCTCCTGAGTGCTTGTGCATCAACACCTACTGAAACACTTGCTATTCAAAAACCAAACAATCAATATGAAGTGTCAGGATTAGGCAAAACCCAAGTTCTTGCAAAAAATAATGCAATTTCTGCCGCGAACAAAACTTGTGGTAAGAATTCTGCACCTGTCTTAATTGACGAAAAAACTGAATATAACGGCGCACTAAAAGGTGTTGTGGATGAACAGACTGGTAAACTCATTACTGCAGCTTCATCAGTTCTTGGCTCTGTTATTGGTACTAAAAATACAATCGAAAAAGACACTGACTACCAAACAACAATCACCTTCAGCTGTAATTCAACTCGCTAAAATTTCCTATAAAAAAAAGTCCCTTTGATGGGACTTTTTTTATTGAGCAATTAGCAATAACCATCTAAACGTGTCAATGGAATCTTTTGACCAATCGCTTTTTCGATCTCAGGTAAATAAAAAGCATCATCTTCTGACAAGAAACTGATACTCACACCTCTTGTTCCTGCTCGACCTGTACGCCCTATACGGTGTACATAATCATCAGACTGCTCAGGCAAAGTAAAGTTAATCACGTGTGACACACCATCCACATGAATACCTCGACCAGCTACATCTGTTGCGATCATAATGTTGTGTTTGCCATTTTTAAATTGATCCAACATCTTTAAACGTTTATCTTGCGCAATTTCGCCAGACAACATTACTACCTTATAACCATCATGTTTAAGATGATCATACAGCTTACGGACTTGATCACGGCGGTTTGCAAATATCATGACTTTTTCAATTGGCTCATCACGCAATATTTCTTGAAGCAATTTGTATTTATCTGATTTCCCAACCACATAAACACGTTGCTCTACGTCAGCATTGGTTTTTTTCTCAGGCTCAATTTCGACAGTAACAGGTTCAAATAACCATTGTTGAGCAAGATTGAGTACATCATAACTAAACGTAGCAGAGAACATTAACGTTTGACGTTGTTCTTTGCGTGGAGAGAATCGAACAATGCGTTTTACAGAAGGAATAAACCCCATATCCAGTAAACGATCTGCCTCATCAATAACTAAAAATTCAATTTGATCCAACCAAATTTCTTTTTGTTCAGTGAAATCAATCAAACGACCTGGTGTCGCGACAAGAATATCAACGAAATTTTCATCCAGTTGTTTTTTTTGCTTATCAAAATCTACACCACCCACCAAAGTCACAACATTTAAGTCGGTAAATTTAGTCAGATCACGTGCATCGTTTTCAATTTGAATCGCAAGCTCTCGCGTTGGCGCCATAATTAAGGCACGGGGTTCACCACGATAACGCTGTGCTTGTATCGGATTATTCAGTAAATCATTAATAACACTAATTAAGAATGCTGCGGTTTTTCCTGTGCCTGTTTGTGCACGTCCAATTGCATCATGCCCTGCCAACGTATATTTCAATACTTTCTGTTGAATGGGGGTCATTTCATTAAACCCTAAAGCATCAATCGCTTGCTTAAGTTGCGGATGTAAATTAAGGGTTTCGAAACCTGATGACATATAAGGGGCTCTACAATCAATATTTGATAATGGTCTATAGTATAAACAAAAAACGCCCCAATTTATCAAAATTGGAGCGCAACCTAATTTTCAGTGAAAAGTAGGATTAGTCTAAAGGCTGAACTTCTTCAGCTTGAAAACCTTTTTGACCTTGTACAACGCTGAATTCTACGCGTTGACCGTCACGAAGTGAACGGTGGCCTTCACCTTGAATAGCACGGAAATGAACGAATACGTCATCACCGCCTGCGCGTTGAATAAAGCCAAAACCTTTAGTATCGTTAAACCACTTAACAACGCCTTGTTCGCGAGCTGTCATAAGTTAATCCTCAGTTGGTAAGAAAAGGGACCACCCGGTGTTGCAAACAGCAGAGCAAACAAATTTTAAAACATTTTTTATTTCAAAGCTTGTAATCATTCTGTAAAACTATTAACAAAATCCCGGTTATATCCATTATAAATAAGGCTTAGAGAACAAATTTCTCTACGCAATCCTTAAGTACGCATTGAGCTTAACATGGGTACAACACAATTAATAGAAAAATTTTAGCTAATTATCTAACTAAAACTTGTATATTAATCACACAAATTTAGTGCAAAAATTGCACTTTATTTGAACAGTTCATCTAAATCATTTAATTTTATTCTTAAGTCACACTTTTGCTAGAATAATGACCAATTTCATTATTCAATCTCGTGTTTTACTATGTCTCAAGTATTAATCGATGCGATGGGTAAACCCTGCCCTTTACCTTTACTGCTACTAAAGAAATCGATGAAACAAAATAGTGCACCTCAGCAATTTTTATTAAAAGCTTCAGATCCGAACAGTCAAATCGATATTCAACGTTATTGTCAGCTACATAAATTGACATGCGCATTTAAACAAGTTTCGGATTCTGAATTTCATTACGTGATTGAATCTTAGGTGTTTTCATCTAAATTAATCATGGATAAATATTGTATTTAAATTTACATTTCACTACCCAAATTCGCTTAATTCTGTATGCTATAAGGATTAAGATGAATGTAATTGGTTTTTTAAACTATTTTCCTATAAGGAGTACTCATGACTGACAGCAGCAATCAATTGATGCCCCTGTCATTGTCTGCGCCCGGGGTCAATTTAGGTGCTTACATTAGTACTGTAAACCAGATCCCTATTTTGACAGCTGAACAAGAAAAAGAGTTAGCTGAACGTTATTTTTATGACCAAGATCTAGACGCAGCTAAAATGCTGGTGATGTCCCACCTTCGTTTTGTTGTGCATATTGCCCGCAGTTACGCAGGTTACGGCTTACCTCAAGGCGATTTAATCCAAGAAGGTAATTTAGGCTTGATGAAAGCCGTAAAACGCTTCGATCCCAATATGGGAGTACGCTTAGTTTCTTTTGCAGTACATTGGATTAAAGCTGAAATCCACGAATATGTGATTCGTAACTGGCGTATTGTTAAAATTGCGACAACTAAAGCTCAACGTAAACTGTTCTTCAACTTAAGAAGCTTAAAAAAATCGAGCAAGAAATTAACGCTCGAGGAAGCGCAATCTATTGCGGCTGATTTAAATGTAACAGCTGAACAAGTTCTTGAAATGGAAGGCCGTTTAACAGCTTATGACGCAGCCTTTGAAGCTCAATCCGATGAAGATGATGAAAGCTCAGTTCATGTCGCTCCTGCGCTTTACTTAGAGGATAATCGTTATGACCCTGCTCGTTTAGCAGAGGAAGAAGATTATGAATCACAGAGCACCTCTGCTTTACATGAAGCAATGGATCAGCTGGATGATCGTTCACGCAATATTTTACAGCGCCGCTGGTTAGATGATGATAAGTCTACGTTGCATGAACTAGCAGCAGAATATAATGTTTCCGCTGAACGTATTCGCCAGCTTGAAAAAAATGCCATGGACAAGATCAAGATCGCCATGTCATCAAATTAATACGATTACAAAAAAAGAGCTATAAGCTCTTTTTTTGTATTTACGCTATGCAAGTTTAAAAAAATCGTACGTCATGTATGCTATCGTATGACGCAATTTTCGATTGGGAATAACCTGATGTGGATCTCAATATCAGCCATTAATTTAGCGCTTGCCGTAATGCTAGGTGCTTTCGGCGCTCATGGCCTTAAAGCTCGTGCAACCGAAGCCCAACTGACATGGTGGCAGACTGCAACTGATTATTTCTTTTATCATGCAATTGGATTATTAATACTCGCACTCATACCAAAAATAATTCCAAACTTTTCAACTCAATTCAGCTTTATCTTCATCCAGTTCGGTATCATTTTATTTTGTGGATCTCTATATCTCATGGCTTTAGGGCTCCCGCGCGGGTTAGGGGCAATTACACCTCTTGGTGGAGCATTGATGATTATTGGCTGGCTACTTTTAGCATGGCAAGCATTCAAAATTCAACATTAATTTGAAGGTCATCTGATGAATATTTTTTTAAATGGCGAGTCGATTCAAACGCAATGCCAAAACTTATTAGAACTGGTTCAAGAATTATCGCTAGAAGGTAAACGATTTGCTGTTGAAAAAAATGAAATGATCATTTCAAAAAGTAAACTAGCAGATACCCCTATTTCAGATGCTGACCGTATAGAAATAATTCATGCTGTTGGCGGTGGTTAACTCGGAGTAAATATGGAAGATAGTCCGTTGATCATAGGATCACGTTCATTTAGTTCACGACTATTAGTGGGCACTGGAAAATATAAGGATATGCAGGAAACTGACTTAGCAATCCAAGCCAGTGGTGCTGAGATCGTTACTGTTGCAATCCGTCGCGTAAACATTGGTCAAAATCCAGATCAACCTAACCTACTCTCAGTGATTCCACCGGAAAAATACACCATTCTTCCCAATACAGCTGGTTGCTTTGATGCCAATAGTGCCATTCGCACTTGTATGCTCGCACGTGAACTTTTAGATGGTCACAATTTAGTCAAGCTTGAAGTATTAGGTGATGAAAAAACGCTTTATCCTAATATTACTGAAACCTTAAAAGCTGCAAGAACATTGATCGATGATGGTTTTGAAATCATGGTTTATACCTCTGATGATCCTATCGTCGCGCAAGAACTCGAGAGTATGGGCTGTGTCGCTATTATGCCTTTGGGGAGTTTAATTGGTTCTGGTTTAGGTATTCTTAATCCACATACCATTTCTATCATCAAAGAAAATGCCAAAGTCCCTGTATTGGTGGATGCTGGGGTTGGTACAGCTAGTGATGCTGCTATTGCGATGGAATTAGGTTGTGATGGCGTACTCATGAACACTGCAATTGCTGCTGCACAGAATCCGATTCTAATGGCTTCTGCTATGAAAAAAGCCGTTGAAGCTGGACGCGAGGCTTATCTTGCTGGTCGTATGCCACGCAAACGTATGGCAAATGCAAGCTCTCCAGAAACTGGATACTTTTTTAAATAAAAAAAACCCACTTTTTAAAGTGGGTTTTTTCTTAACTCACTCGACGATACAAAGGATCATCCAATCCATCAATTTTGATAAAGTTAGGTAAATTTTTTATTCTTTCAATCCAAGCGCGTACATTTGGATAAGGCTCTAGAGAAATATCACCCATAGGTGCTAACGCGACATAGACAAACACTGCGATATCCGCAATAGTTGGTCTATTATTCGCTAACCATTCACGGTCTTTGAGCACACCATCTAAAATAGCCAAAGATTTGTGACCACGTATTTTCGCCTCTTTAAGTGTTTGCTCAGTACTTTCTAATCCCAAACCATTGTATGGACCTTTGAAAGACAATATCGCGCGTGCCGTGAAAACCCCGTATTGAACCCAACTGGCAGCAAAAGCAAGCCAATCTACAATTTTAGCTTGTTCTACTAAATCCTCAGACCACCATGTGTTTTTATCTGAATATTTACCTGCTAAATACACCAAAATTGCGGCAGAATCAGTTAAAACAATATCGCCATCTACTAATGCTGGCACTTCGCCTTTTGGATTAATTTTTAAAAATTTCTCACTATGCTGTTCATCACTGAAATAATCTAGTTCTACAATTTCAAGATCCACTTTCAATAATGCTGCTAACAGACGTACTTTATAACTGTTACCTGATTCGTTGTAAGAATATAATTTCAAACTCATTTTTTAGTCCAACGATTTAAATACAAAATATAAATATCAGATTTAAATCAGCAACTTAAATAATGTTTAGTTCAAAAAATATCATGAATAACGATATCTTATTTAATGGATTACCACTGAATCTGAAACGAATTATGATGAAAAATTTGTCTTTTTAATGCTCTCTATTTCTAAATAATCTTTGTGAAATTACTCTGAAAATTTTAGAGTAAAAAAAGAGCCTTTCGGCTCTTTCTCGAAACAAACGGAACGAAACCTTACCTGTTAAGGAATCAATCCTTCATCTCGCATCGCAATCTGTACAGACTGACGCTCTGCAACTTTATTGCGTATATGAATAATATTTTTATAAGGACTCAAGTCATGTTCAATATGATTAGACCAATTGGTGAGTACAAATAAGTACGCATCTGCAGGTCCAAAATTATCATCTACCAAATAATCATTATTAGATTCACCAATTGTTTTATCAATGAATGTCAGTAAACGATCAACTTCGGCATACGCTTTTTGTTTAGCATCGTCCGTGAGCGGTGCACCGAAAAACACTGCATAAGCATCGTGTAATTCGGAATTTAGATAACCAAGCCACTCTAATACTTTTGCTCGACCTAATCCAGAAGGTGGGATTAAATCTTGAGCAGGATCATGCTGTGCCAAAAATGGTAAAATTGCGACATTTTCCGTTAAAATTAAGCCAGGATTAATTTCTAGCGCCGGCACATAGCCTTTAGGATTAATTGCGAAGTAATCTTCGCCTTTTTCAGTGGTATGAGTTTTAAGATCAACACGAACCAAATCAAAATCAACATTAATTTCATTTAAAATAATATGCGCTGCGAGTGAACATGCACCTGGCGAATAATACAACTTCATACTTTTTCCTTGTTATCTAACTACTATCATTTTTAAATTGCTTCACGCTTTTTTTCAATAAGAACTGTTTTTTAAATTGCAAGCAAGCGTAAACATCGATGATCTCTTTATGAATATTGTGCAGATTGAATTAATTTTCAAGCTTTTTTCAGCTTTTATTTGTGTGATGTTTTACCATAGCGCTGCTACATCTTTGTGAAAGGCAAATTGTGATTTATTTAAAGAAAGATCAGTGGTTTTCTAACATTCGAACTGACGTACTTGCAGGCTTAGTCGTAGGCTTAGCTTTGATTCCTGAGTCAATCGCATTTTCGGCGATAGCTGGCGTTGATCCTCAGGTAGGTCTGTATGCCTCATTCTGTATAGCTGTTACGATCGCCTTCTTTGGTGGTAGGACTGCTATGATTTCGGCTGCTACAGGTGCGATGGCGCTGCTGATGATCACTCTTGTTAAAGAACACGGATTACAATATTTATTGGCAGCTACGATTCTGACAGGTGTAATTCAAATTATCGCTGGATATCTCAAAGTCGCAAAACTCATGCGTTTTGTTTCCCAGTCAGTGGTCTATGGTTTCTTAAATGCTTTAGCGATTCTCATTTTTATCGCTCAATTTCCAGAAATTGCTCAAATGAATAGCTTAGGCTATATATTTTTAGCGATTGGTTTATTGGTCATTTACGCATTTCCCTATTTACCCAAAATCGGAAAAATCATACCATCGCCATTAGTGTGTATTATTGTACTCAGTGTATTGGCACTTCTACTTGGCGCTGACATGAGAACAGTTAGTGATTTAGGTGCATTCCCAGATACCTTGCCTGTATTTTTAGTTCCTGAAATTCCATTCAATCTCGACACTTTACTTATTATTTTACCGTACTCTCTCACGCTCGCCACAGTTGGTTTGCTTGAGACCATGATGACTACGACTGTGATTGATGAAATGACTGAGTCTGAAGGAGATCGTCATCAAGAATGTCGCGGTCAAGGGATCGCGAACATGGTAAGTGGCGTTATGGGGGGGATGGCTGGATGTGCAATGATCGGGCAATCCATCATCAATGTCAGCTCAGGTGCAAGAACAAGATTATCGACATTAGTGGCTGGTGTTTTTTTGCTATGTCTCGTGGTCTTCTTTAAAGATTGGTTGGCTTATATTCCTATGGCTGCTTTAGTCGCCATTATGATCATGGTCGCGTTCACGACATTTAATTGGGATTCAGTAAAAAATTTCCGCAAACATCCCGTGCAAAGTAATGTTGTCATGCTTACTGTCGTGGTGATTGTTCTTGCAACACATAACCTTGCTCTAGGCGTATTGATTGGTGTAGTTCTGTCAGCCTTATTGCTCATTAATAAACTCGAGAGTGAAGTAAAAGTTCAATCTGAATTAGAAAATCACGTACGCTACTATACGGTGAAAGGTCAAATATTTTTCAGTAGCGCAGAAATTTTTTATGCATTTTTTGATTTCAAAGAAGATATCAAGCAAGTAGAAATAGATCTCAGCTATGCTCATATTTGGGACATCACTTCTGTCAATATGTTAGCGAATGTCGTGGCTAAATTTGAAGCGGAAGGGACTCAGGTACGTGTGATTGGTTTAAACCAAGCGAGCATAACATTGATAGAACGTATCTCAAATACTTAAAAAAAAAGAGCCAAATGGCTCTTTTTTTACTTCTAAGTTTTAGGAATGATTTCTGCGTCTCCAACCAACCAAGGCTAACAGGCTTAATCCTAAAATGGATAGCAAGTTCAACGAACCACCACCTGACTTAGTGTCACGCTGTGGCTGCTCAGCATTTGTTGAGCTGTTAAGCTCTAAGTCGACAATCACTGGATCATGATCAGATGATCTAAATGCATGATCAGCATAAAAGAGCGACTTCTGCTCTGTAGTCTTAAATTCTTCGTTATAATCTAGGTTCGTTGGCTCATCAGCGTTAATGTGCCATACAAATGCACGCTTAACCGCAGGAAATAACGAAGCATCAGCTAAAGCATGATCCAAATTACCTGCTCCACCAAAACCAGCTTTGTTACTGTCGACACCAAATACATAGGTATATGCCTGTTCACCGAGCCCTACAACCTTGTCCGCCAGTACATTCGTATAATCAGCACGCTCTAAAGCCAAAATTGGATCTTCTTTTGCATAACTATTTAAATCACCAATTAAGAGCGTATTCGTATGACCTGTAATTTGCGTTGGATTCTTTTCAATCCACTGCATGAGTTGTTGTACCGCTTTAACCCGTGTCGCATTCCAACACCCCTGACCATCACCTTGATCCGCATCAGCAGATTGATCATTTGAAGGACAACTTCCTTTAGACTTCAAATGATTCGGAATAACCGTAAAGATTTTACCGCCACTCACTGGTTGAAAACTTTGAGCAAGGGTCACTCGATTTCTTTGTGACTGGTCATCAAACACTGCAGCAGCGTTAACAGGTTTTACACGCTTACTGTTGTAAATAATCGCAACAGCAATCGCATCATCACCTAATCGATTTGAATTTGGCGGAGTGATATATTTCCACTCCGATCCAAGTGCTCGTGTTAAATATGCAATGGCACTATTTTCACCATAACCATTATTCGCAATTTCCATTAAACCAAATACATCAGCATCGATTTCTTTCATTGCACTGACTATTTTGGTATGTTGCTTCTCAAACTCAGCTTTGCTGCTAGCACCTCGCTCAGTTGGAAAACCATTTAAACCATTATCATAGTTCAAAACATTGAAAGCCACGACACGGGTTTGGTTTGAATATTTCTGAATCATTGGTGGCCGCGGGTTATTGGCTTTAATTTGGATTTGAGTACGACCTTGTACAGGTTGAATACGCCAAGAATTAAATCGATATTCTAGAATACCCTCAACAGCATTTAACTGATCACCTGCACGTAGGGTATTTAAAGCACTAAACTGACTTGGCAGTGTAGGCGTTAAATTTTGTGCATTATATCCATCATCAAGTTCAATTTTGGACAAAAGATTTTTTTGCGCCAATGCCGTTGCTTCTGCTGATTTAGCTGGATAAATATTGGTCGGCATAAACAAACGTCCTAGACTTAATGACAGTTGTCCGTAGCGGCCATAATTGTAATTTTCACTTACCGTTAATGTTTGAGGAATTTTAACCAACATACCTTGATAACGCTTTGGCGCATGCCCTGACGCGTTAGTTAAACTCTCAAATGGTAACTCGATTGATAATGGCGTTATCCAAGCGCTTGCCGCTTGATTACAAGTTAAAATATTTTCGGATAAATTATCAATCTGTAACTGATTTTGATATTCAGTTAATCGACCTTTAAGAACGACTTCTTCTCCGACTTTTCCTCCTTTTATAGGACTTGAAGCAGGAGCATATACAAAAATCGCGTTAGTTAGATCGGGTTTTGCTTTGGCATCAGGGGTTTGGATATAGAAACCTGAGAATCCATTCGCATAACGATAATCCGCAGTAATCACCCCCTTCACAGTATAGTTTTGATTCTTAGCTGCTTGTGAGAGTTCAGCGATAGGTGTATTCGCAGAGTTACAACTTAGAGTCGTCGGAGATGGCTCTATTGGTTCATTTGTACTAATCGCTAAATACTGGTTAAAAGCATTGCGATCCGACCATTTAGCCCACTCTTTTTGAATTTCAAAGGGTGCAGATGGATCTATCGAAACGACATCATGTGTTTTCTTTGTACGTTCAAAGCTTAAACCGGTTGCCCAGTTTTGCTGTATTCCAATCGCACCAAAACGGTCGACAGCCACATTGTTTTTATAGAGAACAATTGCATCATCGCCATTAAATGATAGGTTAGCAGTTTGCTGAACTGCTTCACCCAATTCAGTTTTTAAATTTGAATGTCCAATTAAAAAGTGCTGCTGAGCTGTTAAAGTTCCTTGCAGCTTAACCGTCAAATTCGCGGTGGTTAGACCATTCGGAAATATTTTTAATTGATACGCGGATAAATCAACAACACCTCCATCTGGATTGTATAGTTCAATACCTTTCTTGTTGTTATTACCATCCACATACTGGCTGATCATGAGTTCAGCATACGGCGTTGAACTAAATCCGATCAAACATAAAGATAATGTGAGTTTATTGAACACCCATTTATTTAGCGTTATTTTATTCATTTTAAGTCTTATTCATTGTTCATATTATTTTCCAAGCCTAGTGTACAGGCATGACAAGTAGATGAACAATTCATGACATTTTGAAAAAGTTCATGAATAGATCGACAAATCATTAATAGCTACGTAGCGCTTTCAGGTATAAAAAGGTTTGACTTAGGAGTCTCAGGTCTTAAAATACCGCATTCGAATTTTTTTCTCATTTGCCAAAGTTATGTCGAACGATCAATTAGACCCGCAAGTTGTAGAATTAGACAACTTGAACGAGCATCGCGAAATTGTCACATTTATGCGCCGTTCATCTCCGTTGAATACTTCTCAACGAACTGCGCTTGAACAATATGGTCACTTAATTTTGGAATATCCTGTTGGTGATTTACGTCAGCAATTTGAGCATCCTGAACGTCCATTGACGGTTGAAATAGGTTTCGGTATGGGGCGCTCTCTTGTACTTATGGCAAAAGCCAATCCTGAACGCAATTATGTCGGCATCGAAGTACATGTTCCCGGCATTGCACAATGTGTATATGAAGCGGGTATGGCTGGTTTGACAAACTTACGTTTACTTGATGCGGATGCAATTCAAGTTTTGCGTGAAATGCCAGATAACAGTATCAATGCAATTCAACTTTATTTCCCCGATCCTTGGCAGAAAAAACGTCACCATAAACGTCGCTTCGTCTCACACGATCGTATGCCTTTAGTTGAAGAAAAACTTGAAATGGGTGGAACATTCCATGCTGCGACCGATTGGGAACCCTATGCAGAATGGATGTTAGATGTATTAGATAACCGCCCTCGTTTAGAAAATATGGCGGGTAAAGGTAACAGTTATCCTCGTCCTGACTGGCGTCCTCAAACTAAGTTTGAACGTCGTGGAATTGAAGAAGGCCATAAAATTAACGACTTCTTATTTAAAAAGATTCAATAATAAAAAAACAGGACTTAAGTCCTGTTTTTTTATTCTGATTGTCTTTTATAAATTTGATCACTCACCACACTATACACTTGGCTTAAATCCGTACGTCCAGCCTGCGCCAGCATCTCTTGATGCATATGGATAATGTTTTGATCACCACGCATCGCTGGACCAGTTTGCACCTGTTTTGGGGGATTTAAAGTCGCTTTTTTCGCAGTTTCCAAAATCAATGGGTACAATAAATTAAAATCGACTTTTTGTGCATCTACGAGCTGCTTAGCGACGTCATAGCAGTAGTTGGTAAAGTTACACGCGAAGACAGCTGCTAAATGCAAACTCAAGCGCTGTGTTGAGTCATATTGATAAACCTTTTGACTCAACTCTTTTGCCATTTGAGTCAAGGATGCTAAATCCTGGTCGCTCATCGCTTCAACAAATATTGGCGTACTCAACCAATCAATTTGACTTTCAAAGCTAAAGGTTTGTAGTGGATAGAACACACCTGCACGCTCATGATATTGCGTGATTTTAGAGATATGGGTACTGCCAGACGTATGTACAATTAAAGCCTGAGGAAGCTGTTTTGCAACTTTTTCAGCAACTTCTTCAACTGCCTTATCACTCACCACCAATAATGCAATATCAACAGTGTCTTCGAGATCTTCAATTGCATTGCATGGTCTAGCTCTTACTAAAGCCGCCAACAAATTGGCTTTAGATTGCTCTCGACTAAACACTTGGACAATCTCATGATGCTGACTCAATACCTGAGCCAAATGATGAGCTACGCGCCCTGCTCCAATCACACTAATACGCATATCGCTTCCACATATATTCTGTATACCTAAGCATGCCGATAAAAAAAGGACGAATCAATTCGCCCTTTTGCTATATTGTAATGAATTAATTAAACACATTGTTTAGGTACACAATTCTCTCATTGGTCTTTTGAATGAAACATTTAGAATATTGCATCTCAACATTCATTTGATTCATTTCATTGTCCCAATATTGATAATGTTGCTGATAAGTTTCGCGTTCTTTTTCTGGGATACTTTCAATTGACTTTTGAGAGACCACTTTACAATCCACGTCACGACGTTCGAACCATTCAGTTTGATCGCTCTTTAGCTGTTCTTTTTGTTCGCCGCTCAAATTATCCCAAGTTAAATTAAGTCGCTCGACAGCTCGTGCTTGCTCTTTATCTAAATCAGATTTTCTCAATTGCATGGCTTTGAGTGCCAAGGCCTTTTGTTTTTGTTGTACTGCCTCATATTCTTCGTAAGCTTTTGATTCATTCTGATTTGCTTTACGAAATGCTTCAAATTGAACAGCATATCTCGTCATACTTGCAGCAATATCTAACAATGCATTATCAGGTTGCACACTTAGCATTAAACCTTCTTTATCTGTCTTGGTAATCTCATAATTTAAAGTGCCTATGAGCTTATCTTGCCCATAACTGATATTGCCATGAACATCATTAATCCAATGTTGGAGCGTATAACTACCTTCGTCATGTTCACATTCATATTCGCAAGGTTTTTCAAGGTATGCATTTTCAGCACGACGTTGAAGCCCCTTCGTCAGGTGGATAACTAACTGGCTTGAACACGTCAGTTTGTTTGTTGCATTTGAAGGATCATTCGTTGTTGTAATCGACTTGAGTTCAAATCTAAGCGATGAGTTGATTTGGGAAAGTAATTTTAAATCTGACTCATACTGATGTGTTGCTTTTAAACGACGATCTAAAATGTTGTTATATTCCTGTTGCGCAAAGCGTTCAATTTCTTTGACATTCGTAGGAGAAGTACAACTCCAATCAGCAATTTCTACATTCTGTGAGGTGTCTTTGCTTTTCTTATTCAGATCACAACCTGCAACGAAGATGGTAGAGATAATCAAAGCCAATTTAATCTTATACGTCATTTTTTATACCGCATATTTATAATTTTGACATATTTAATCAAATAAAAAACAACAACTCCATCACATTTTTATTTTTTTAAAATTTGATGCGTAAAAGCTAACGCTCAACAACCCTGTTTAATCAATGCCTAACTTAGAGTGAAAATTTTTTGCTGTAATTCAGATGTTCGACTAATCGCCATATTTGTTTCGCAATTCAATCGAAAAACTTCAGGATTATCGGCGCCTTCACTATTTAATTTACATTCTAAATTACGCTTTTTTGCCCACAGTTCTTGCTCGTATTGTATTTTTTGGCGTGCTTGAAGTGAAGCTCTACTCCATACAGAATTTAGATCTTCATTGGCTTGATCTAATTTAAGTTGTGCTTCAGCAATAAGAATGGATTGATAATCATCTGATGTTTTATTTTGCTGATTTAAAAGTGCTTGTTTCTTTTGACGATCTAACACTAAAGCCGTCAAACGTGATGGTTTTAAATGGGCATCTATTAGAACTTTTTGCATAAAACTGGTGAAATGTAGTGCATTCACCAATTGTACAGTTACTTCATGCTCTGAAATTCGTACACTATAATTTAACTCAGTAGAAATCTGATTGTTCTCAAAGTTTAATTGAGAAAGTGCAGCTGATTCTAAAACATTTGACTCTCGATTTAATGCGCGCGATACATCAGCATCCGTCAGATAATTTGATGGTAGTTCAGCAGTGACTCTTGCTGTACACATCGTCTGATCAGAGGATCTCATTTTCTTTATTTTATCAATGTTTTCAATTTTAAATTGAACTGGTTTCAAACTACGCTGTAAGAGTTGACCATCTATAATAACTTGATCATTTTCTATAATACTTTTGAGTTGAGTCGCTGAGATATTGGCGATGTCTTTATGGATGACTTGTTCGAGTTTTAATTGCACTTCAGGTTGATCACAACGATTAAAAGCATACATGATTGAATACACTTGTTGGCATCCTGACAATGCACCAACCATGCACAATGTGGTCAATGTTTTCATCCGAAGTTTCATGCTACTCCCCCAATCAAACTCAAGCTCTTGATACCAAACCTCATTGGTTTTGTTTTGATTCTTATTAAAGCTCTCAGTTAAATTTTATTAAAAAATACAGATCTTCATAAAATATACTGAATCATGAATTATTCAATCATCCAAAATAAAAAAGGCCGATATTAATCGACCTTTAAATGATTGAATTCACATTATTTTATGAAAGTACGAATTACCTTACCTTTGACTTTTTGATTAATCAACGGTGTATTTTTACCTTGAGAAATAATAGAAGATTTATCAAGTGTCCATTCCAAATCTGGATCAACCAGCACCCATCCAGCCTGTGCTTTCCATGTCTCAGTCATTTGTGCAACAGCAGCTGGCGCACTCGTTACTTTTTCAACCCACTCTAATGGACTAAATAAACCTTCTTCAATCAATTTGATTCCAAAAGGAACATATGAATCAAAAGCAGTAAAACCTGGCAAAGTCTCTGCAAAAGGTGCCATTTTTGCAGAACTACTGAGTGGTTCATGATGCGTACAAATCGCGTCAATTACTCCAGATTTCACTCCCTGACGAAGTAACTCTTTATCAGATTCTGAACGCAAAGGTGGACGTACATGTGCCAAGGAATTGAATCCATCAATTAAAGATTCCGTAAGATGTAACTGATGCATTGCAACATCACACGTGACTGGCAATCCTTTTTCCTTCGCGATACGTATTAACTCAACCGAAGCACCACAAGACAGTAATCCGAAGTGTGCGCGGACTTTTGTCGCCTCTATCATTAATAGATATTTTGCGATCGCGACCGTTTCTGCCAAAGCAGGAATCATTGGTAAACCTTGGCGTGAAGCAATAAAGCCTTCATGCACACAGCCATCTTTCGCAATTTGAGGCTCTTCAGCATAGAATACGACAGTTAAATTCAAACCTGCAGCATATTCAAGCGTACGAAGCACCACATCGTCATTCGCAAAAGGTGCATTTGCATTTGATACAGCAGTACAACCACCCTTTTTTAAACCCGCCATGTTGGCTGGTTGATTTCCTTGAAGCCCTTGTGTTTGTGCACCTATCACCTCAAGGTAAATCCCGCCATCTAACATGGCCTTTTCAACAAGACCATGAATTAAAGCGCCATTGTCCTGAACGATAGGTTTTGAATCTGGTGGGGTAAATACATGTAAAATGCCATTTTCACGTGCTGCTTTACCTTCAGATTTCAACGTTCCATGTTGTTGTTGACCTGGCTCTCGTAAACGTGCACACAAATCAACCATCGTTGGCATCAACCATTTGCCTTGCCCATCGATGCTTTCATGCACATCTGAAGTCGCTTCGATGCGTTTTCCATCTTGAATAAAAATAGTTTCTATTTGATCAGTTTGAGCAATTGGATCTAGGACGCGTACATTTTCGACTTTAACAATAGACATGACTGATTCCTTATACCGCAACTGCTTCAATTAAACCTTGTTCTTGTAACTGACCCTGCATCGCCAGTGCGAGAACTGCCATACGCACCGCAATACCATTGGTCACTTGATTCAAAATCACTGATTGAGGACCATCTGCAATACTTGAATCAATCTCAACACCACGATTCATCGGCCCTGGATGCATCACGATACAATCAGGTTTGGCCAAAGCCAAACGCTCTTTGTTCAAACCATACATTTTGTAAAAATCAGCTTGTGAAGATAATGCAGGTGAATCGATACGTTCATTTTGAATACGTAAAGTAATGATGACATCACAATCCTTAATCCCAGCTTCCATATTGTTAAATAGGCGAACACCTTCACCATATTCATCGAAGCCATAAGGAAGTAACGTATTCGGCGCAATCACACGAATATCTTTACAACCTAATGTTTGCAATGCAGCCACATCAGAACGTGCAACTCGTGAATGTTTAATATCCCCAATGATTGAAATGGAAATATCTTCAAATTTTTTATTGGTTTCACGGCGAATCGTAAGCATATCCAACATTGCTTGTGTTGGATGCGCATGACGTCCATCACCCGCGTTGATAATCGCAACAGTTGGACAAACATCCTTCGCAATAAAATGTGCAGCACCCGATGAAGAATGTCGAACCACAAAGATATCAGCCGCCATTGCTTCTAAATTCCACAGTGTATCTCTCAGTGTTTCGCCTTTAGAAGTACTTGAGCGAGCAATATCAATATTGAGCACGTTGGCAGAAAGACGTTTTGCCGCTGCTTCAAATGTCGTTCGTGTACGTGTCGAATTTTCGAAAAACAGGTTCATTACCGTTTTGCCTTCAAGCATATTATTGGTAATGAGCTGATTTTGGTCATTAAAAAAGGACTGTGCAGTGTCCAATATTTTTGTAAGAGTTTCTTTTGAAAGGCCTTCGATGGTGAGGAAGTGTTTGAGATTCCCATCTTGGTTGAGTTGAATCTGGCTCGGTGTATGCAATGCAGCGAAGTGCATGAGAGATTCCTTATACGTTAAGTCAACGTATTATACAGATTCTAAAATGATTTGGCAGTGATCCACACTGCAGCTGATCAATATCTAACTTAATCACGACTTATGATGTTTCATAAAATTTTTCAAAAACTTAATTTAACCAAAAGCATCCCATTGAAATCTTCTAATTCCCTCAAAATTAAGCTCCAAACTCCTACATAAAATCTTGTTTATCTTTATTTTGATACATCTGTTCAATCAAATTTCCCTGAAATAGTGAGTTAGATTATAAAAATAGAAATTTTTAATAAATGATCCACTCATAGTTTTATGGATATGTTAAAAAATGAGTGAGACACATCTGTATAGCAATCACGATTAAAAGACTTCCCATCACCCTATTCAAAATTCTTGCTCGATTTCCCACATTAAGAAACTGAGCCAATTTTTCCCCTGCATATCCCCAAAGCCATAAAGAGACATAGCAGACCATAAAATAAATCAAAACAAAAAGCGCTAAATAAACACTATTCTCTGAAGCTGAAAAAAGAGCTGTACCTGAAACAGCGGCAATCCAAGCTTTTGGATTCAGCCACTGCATTAAAGCACCTTGAGTAAAATTTGGAATTTTCTCTAGATCTTGTTGATCCGTTTGAATTTTCTCGCCTTTAGCACTTAAAATATTCCAGCCAATCCAAACCAATAGAGCCGTTCCTAACAGCGCAATAGCATCCAAAAGAACCGGATACAATAAAATAATCTGATATAGACCAAAGCAAACTGCTGCAAGTAAAGCAGTAAATCCAATGGTAGCACCTGAAATAAAAGCAAAAGTTTTTCGAACACCAAAGTTCATACTGCTACTGAGAATAGTTAAATTAACAGGCCCAGGAGAGATAGACATCGATAATGAAAAGGTAAACATAGAGAAAATTAAAGCCAGCATATTTTTTTATCTTTTAGTGTTTTTTAGTTTTATGGGGCTATATCAACCAGTTTCAATCAATCTTTTAAATTTAAATTATTTTTAAAATGGTTGGATCAACGCATTAAAGCAGTTTTAAAATCAAAAATAAGTTAAAATATACGATTGCTTTATTAGTCTTTGGGAATGTTCATGAATTCTAAACCTCGTCTTTCTACATATTGGGTTACCTGTGCAGATGGGCTTGAAACCTTACTTCAAGAAGAAATTGAAGGTTTAGGAGTACAAAACGTTGAACGTTTCCCTGGGCGATTGGTTTTCAAAGGTCAATTGGCTGATGCATACCGGATTTGTATGTGGTCTCGTCTTGCATCACGTGTTTTGACGCCTATCCATACGTTTGAAGTTGAATTTACTCACGATGCACGCGATGTAGCTGAAGAACTCTACGAAGGTGCAAATAGTTTTGACTGGTCGCTTATTTTTGCACCTCAAAGTACATTTGCTGTGCGTTTACATGTCGAACGTGAGATCAAAGTCAACAGCCAATTCGCTACCTTACGTGTGAAAGACGGTATCGTAGATTCCTTCATGGAGGCTGTCGGTAAGCGTCCAAGCATCGATATCAAACAACCAGAAATAACCATTTACGCTTTGGCTGGTAAAAAAGAACATACTTTCTGTTTAGATTTGTCTGGCGATTCATTGCATAAACGTGGCTATCGCCACTATATGACTGATGCACCGATCAAAGAAAATTTGGCAGCAGCCATTCTTCAACATGCAAAATTAATTGAAAAGAATCCAGATATTGTTCTTGATCCAATGTGTGGTTCAGGAACATTTATTATTGAAGCTTTGATGATGTTAACTGACCGCGCGCCTGGTTTGGTTCGTCGTTTCGGCTTTAATGGCTGGAATGGTCATGATCATGATCTTTGGATGCAAATTAAAGGTGAAGCTGCGGAACGTCACAAAGTTGCCTTAGAAAAACCGCTTCCAAAATTCTATGCCTTTGACGCAGATTGGGAAGCAGTAAAAGCAACCAAAAATAATATCCGCGCTGCAGGATTTGAGGCATTGCTAGATCAAATTCAAATAGAAGAGCGCACCCTTTCTGATTGGCCAGATTTTAAAGCAGAAGGTAAATCTGTGGTCGTTGTCACCAACCCACCTTATGGTGAGCGTCTTGGGGATAAAGGCTCTAGCCGTTCATTCTATCTTGGTCTATCTGGCTTACTTCAAAAGAACTTTGCCAACCAAACTGCCGCAGTTATTGCAGCTCAAATTGAACAAGCAGACGTGTTAGCATTCAGCGAAACTCAAACGCTTCGCTTAATGAATGGTAAGCTGCCTATTTATATTCGCTCGGGCAAGATTAAGCCACCTGTTGTGACACAACCTTTCTTAGCCAATTGGCAACCACTTCAATTCGATAAAATTGAAGGTGCCGAAGATTTTACAAATCGCCTGCAAAAGAATATGCAGAATTTGAAAAAATGGGCAGTGAAAGAAAATATCTATTGTTTACGAATTTATGATGCTGATTTACCAGACTTTAATGTCGCTGTAGATCTATATGGCGACCGACTGCATGTTCAAGAATATGCCCCACCAAAATCAATCGATCCTGAAAAAGCGAAAAAACGTTTTAATCTTGCTTTACAAGCAATCCGTGCTGTCACAGGTTTAGGTCGCGATGCCATTTTTATCAAGACTCGTGCTCGTCAGGAAGGTAAAAACCAATACACCAAACAAAGTACTGCCTCTAAACGCTTTATCGTTCAAGAAGGCAAAGCGAAAATTTTGGTTAACCTGACAGATTATTTGGATACTGGCCTTTTCCTCGACCATCGCCAAATTCGCTTACGCATCGCTGCTGAAGCAAAAGGTAAACATTTCCTTAATCTATATAGTTATACCTCAACTGCAAGTTTACATGCTGCGTTAGGTGGTGCTGCGAGCACGACCAGTGTCGACCTTTCAAATACTTATTTGAACTGGTCTAAAGAAAACTTTGTTTTAAATGGTTTAACGGTTGATCATGCTGACCAACAACACCAGTTCTTTGCCAGTGATTGTTTTGAATGGTTAAAAGAAGGTCATGAACAATATGACTTAATCTTTATCGATCCGCCAACGTTCTCGAACTCTAAAAAATTCCATGGTACGTTTGACGTTCAACGTGATCACTTATCCCTGATTAAGCGTGCAATGAATCGTTTAACCACTGGTGGTACACTGTATTTCTCAAATAACTATCGTGGTTTTGAATTAGACGACGAAATCAAAGCGTTTTATGACATTGAAGAACTCACCCATGAAACAATTGGTTTAGACTTTAAACGTAATACTAAAATTCACCGTTCATGGAAAATTAGACATCTTCAAGCCTAATGATTAGAGAGCTTGACCAATAAAAAAGGGCAATTCGTTTGCCCTTTTTATTTTCTTAAATTTTTTGAAGATGAATATTCCTTTGTCACAATAATGGTTGGATCTGTTGAAACATAGACAGTACGTGGTAGCGTATCATAAGGATAATACGTCAGTGGTTTAATGGTTTTGCTAATTTGATCAGGATCTGCTTTTTTGCTCAATTCAAAATCAGAAACCGCATTTGAAACCAATTGCTTCTGATTAAATTCTTCTGCTTGAGTCTGAGCCAAATATTGTTGATTTTGTATTTGTACCTCAACGCTCTGTGATACTTCTTTTTTTAATTCTTGCACTAAATTTTCATTCAAATTCTGATCAATCACTTGCTGTTCGATGAGTTCAGATTCATCTAATTGCTGTGCAGTTGCCCATTGAAAACCACACAACAGCATGCAAGAAATTAAAATTGACCGTCGAAAAGTAACACTTATGAATTCCATTTTTTATCTCGAGAATTATTATTGTAATTTTATTTATATATTTATTAATTATAGCTAATCAAGTGCGTTCACTCGCATTCCGATGAACGCACCATATTCTTAAATACGACTCACTTCAAAGTAAGAGTATTTAGAACGATCAATCACGTCATAGGGTTTACTTTCATAACTATGAAGCGTGTGAACTGCTTTCATTTTATGTGATGAACACTGCTCTAGAACTTGCTTACGTGGGTCATTCTCAACCACAGTCACACAAAATGATGTTTTACCCTGAGCTTTCACCAATGTATTTACTTTGGTCAGCATAAACTTTAGTACGTCTAACGCACTTGGATCACAGAGGAAACTATGCGTCATGAGATAATCAAAGGATTGCCCTTCTTCGGGAAGCGTTAACTGTCCAGTAATTCGAGCATAAGTGTTATAGACAGGTTTTAACAGTTTTAACGTTGTAGAATAACTCGCCACTTTAGTTTGTTTGAAATCTTTTTGATCCCACAAACCAAATAAACCTACGATTTTATGATCTGAATTGAGCACTAAATGAAAGTCTTCTAATCTCAGCCCATACCAAAAAGGATGATTAGCTTCCAATAACTGTCTAAAGTCATAATCAGGTAAAAAATTATAATGGGAAGCCATTTCTTGTATAAAACCATTGACCGCATCAATCTTATCTATGGTCATTGTTTCAAGGCGAAGTTCAGCAGACTGCTTAAACTTAGGCACCTTAGAAATGGTAAAAGTGCTCATCGAATCAAAGATATAAGGTAAAGCATATCCTTCTCTTTCACGATGCATCATATTACGAGCTACTTTATTATCTTCTAAAATCACACTTTGAAAGATAATTTCACGAGGGAAACATTCAAAAATGTATTCCATAAATACATTAAACGCTTTTTTACCCCGAGCTGTAAGTTTGATTCGTAAATCTGATACATAGCGTAATTGTTCAGTGACGCCATTGATCCAATACGATTTCCAACCGATGTTCATCATGGCAATAATTTGATCAGGCTGATCTTGATGTACGACAACCAAAATTTCAGGCTTATTATATTGTGCATGTGTAGCACGAAAATAACTCGGTTTCCGCTCAAATGAAATCACCATACCGTTACTCGGCATACTTTCAGAAATCAGCTCAATCAATTGAGGATCATCTTGCTCCGCAGCATAACGTAGATAAAATTCAGGCGAGGTTTTTGATCGATATAGTAAATTTTGCTCTGTCATTTTTAAATTCTTAAATAAATTTCATTTTCTTCAATGGTTCTGGCTTGATATTCCCCTCAATCATGCCATTGCGCATTGCGATTGTCTTATATTCATGCCATGCATCTTCCACATGCATCACGCGTGCTTCATCTAATTGCCCTAAATTACGTGCCAACTCATAGTGAAAATTTTGTTTTAGCAATTGATCTAACTGTTGATCGGACGGCTGCCCACTCACACTACCCTCAGAAAGCAAAACATAATAAGGTTTCGATTCAGTCTGTTCTATTCCGAGTAAACTAATGGGTAAAAAACCGTTTTGTTTAAATGTATCGATCACACTCAAAGCAACAGATTGATCAATCTTTTCTCCGACCAAATCAACTGTCATCTTTCGACCAAGAAATTTAAAGCACGGAATGCCCTGATAAAAAGAATCAACCAATAATTCATCATCAATAATGTAGCGTTTTAGGCCAGACCCTGTCGTAATAATCGGACTCACGATTTGACCTGGTTTAAGCTGCCAAGCAGGGTAAGTTTGCTGAGTATCTAAATCTTGAAACTCATAAAAATGAGCTTGATACATCAAGGGATAATGATCATCTAAAGGTATAGTCACTACGCCTTCAGTGGCCCAAAGCCCTTTACCTTCAAAACTTACACCCTTAATTTTGGTTTTTAAAATTTGTGCCCAGTGCTGTGCGCTTGCGGTATCCCAAGATGAAATTAAAAATAGCTTTGGCCACAATTTTTTCCAACAAGTCGGATCTTCCAAATCTAATCGTTCTAGAATCTGGCTACGTTTTACTGATTTTTTGATTTTTAAAAAATCTAAACTTTGACGACTCCACTGACCAGTCGATAAAACCTCAACGATTTCACTCTTATTTTCTTGGATAATTTCGATCAGTTGCAGTGCAAAAGTTGGGCTCCACACTGAAATCATGCCGAGATTTTCATCTCTGACTAAATATACAGCCGTAGCGAACATCGCATCTTCAGCAGTTTCTGCCAAAGCAATGTCAGCAGGCACGGCCTGCGTAATTTGAGTTAAAATTCGTTTTGAAAAAGAAAGTAAGGCACTATCATCATTTAAATTATGAGTGGTCGTCAGTTGACGCTGGCTTTCAGGCAACCAAGATACAGACCAATAGTGTGTTGTACGTTTTAGTTCAGGATAACGACGATATAAACTCGTGAGCCATAAACCAATCGCCTGATCTATTTCACCTAAAAATTGTTGGGTATATGGAATAAATTTGAGTGCTTCACTTGAACCACTTGTAGGCTGGAATCGGATAATTTTACTTTTATTAAGTAAATTTACGCCTTGATTACGTGATGCTTCAACTTTCTGCTTCCAATCAGCATAACGTGTTACTGGAAAATATTGAGCAAACGACTCATATTCCATCTTTGGATCATCACATATAACTTTTAGTTTATCACGCTGAACTTTTTCCAATTGATCAGCGTATTGATAAAAGTCTTTAAATGATTTTTTACAGGCCAAATTTAAAACTTGATGAGCTGCAAATATCACAGACATTAGGCCACCTTAGAATCTTGATCTTGATCTTTGGTTTGAGCCGATTTAGATAATTTATCTTTATTCAGATTCGACTTATTTTTTTTGAGCGATGATTTTTTCACAAACCTTACCGCTGTTTGCAAAATATCAACCCAACGCAGCTCACCAATACACGGTAATTCAGTACCTTGAACCCAAGATGGATTGCATTCCTCAAAAAACTCAATTTTACGATTTTTCTGGCGCATTTCTTCTGTTATTGGGGCCACATCAGGTTTCAGACACTGATAGTTTTCTCCAAAATCAATCAGCTTTGATTCACCATCATAGTATTCTGCAAAATACTCACGACAATACGCTTCAACATAATCTTTTAAATATTCATCTTTATTTTCTGGATTTGGATAATAGTGATAATAATTATTTGCAAGAAGTAAGTAGGTCTTAAAGCCCTTTGAGATCAGCATCCAATAGATCGGTACACCCGTATGACGTAATTTGAAGGTCATTACATAACGGAACATCGCACGTTGTAATGCTCGACTACCCCAATACGCCTCCTCAATAATGGTATCACCACTAAAAAAAGCATGGGCAGTTTTACCATTCACGGTAAAATTTCGCTCCATTACAGTTGAGAAACCCACTAAAAAATCTTTTTTGGGTTCTCGAATGATAAACACACCAGTCTTTTCCAGAAGGTCTCTTTCAAAAATTTCAAAGACTGTATTCGAATAATAGTTACTGTAAATATTGAACATCTTTTCAATATCACGGGGTTTTAAATCTTTTACCTTAACAAACTCACTATAAGGTTCTTTTTTTAATTTTCGGAGTCGTTTTAATTCTAGCATATTGATCCCATTAAGCTAAACAATGAATTCCTTTTGTGAATCAATAAACAAATTAAACATTTATTCACAAAAATATTGAGTGCAATCTTATACTTAATAGATTTGAGTAGCAATTTTATTAAAAAATAAATTTATTATTTTTAAATCACTTAAATGAAAAAAAACCTGAACTAATTCAGGTTTTCAAAGTTTGTTTATTAAATTCTAATTTAATTTAAGTTTACTAAAACTCAAATTTCCATCAGTGCTTTGTATAACAATTGTATCTCCTGGCAAAAATTCTCCCGCCAAAATTTTTTGAGCCAATGTATTTTCAACCTTTTGTTGAATAGCACGTTTGAGTGGTCGAGCCCCATAGATTGGGTCATATCCTGCCTCAATTAATTCATCGAAAGCAGTGTCATCTACAGTCAAACTTAAATCACGATCAGCCAAACGAGCACGTAAGCGATCTAACTGAATATCCGCGATACCTCGAATCTGCGATTTTTTCAGTGCATGGAAGATTACAAGTTCATCAATTCGGTTAATAAACTCTGGTCTAAAATGCTCAGAAACAGCAGCCATCACAACACTGCGTACATCTTGTTCCGTCGCCATGTCACCTAATTCGCGCACTTCATTTGAACCTAAGTTTGAAGTCATGACGATCACTGTATTTTTAAAATCCACCACACGCCCTTGCGAATCAGTCAAGCGACCATCGTCAAGTACCTGAAGCAGAATGTTAAATACATCTGGATGAGCCTTCTCTACTTCATCAAATAACACCACGCTATAAGGCTTACGGCGTACTGCTTCAGTTAGCACACCACCCTCTTCATAACCAACATAACCAGGAGGTGCTCCCACCAAACGACTAACAGAATGTTTCTCCATAAATTCAGACATATCGATACGGATCATGGCATCGTCACTGTCAAATAAGAAGTTTGCTAAAGCTTTAGTTAACTCAGTTTTACCGACACCTGTTGGACCTAAAAATAAGAAAGAACCACTTGGGCGATTTGGATCTGAAAGTCCAGCACGTGAGCGTCGTACAGCATTAGAAACTGCAACTACCGCTTCATCTTGGCCTACGACGCGGTTATGTAAAAATGTTTCCATACTGAGTAATTTTTCACGCTCACCCTGTAGCATTTTTGCTACAGGAATTCCTGTAGCTGCACTTATAACTTCGGCAATTTCATTGTCCGTCACTTTATTACGCAATAATTTAGGTTCAACTTTCTCTTCAGATGCTTCTTCACTGAGTCGTTTCTCCAAATCAGGAATTACTCCATATTGAAGTCGTGCCATTTCAGCTAGATCATTTTCACGTTGTGCCTTTTGCATCGCAATACGTGCTTGATCAAGCTCCGCCTGAGTTTGTTGATCGCCTTGGACCAAACGCTTTTCAGAAATCCACACTTCTTCAAGATCGCTGTATTCCTTCTCCACTTCAGCAATTTGTTTTTCTAAGTGTGAAACTTCAGCTTTACTTCCCGCATCTTCGTCTTTTTTTACAGCCTCAAGCTGTAATTTGAGTTGAATAAGACGACGCTCTAATTTATCTAGAGACTCAGGTTTTGAATCAAGCTCCATCTTAATTCGAGATGCCGCTTCATCAATTAGATCAATCGCTTTATCTGGTAGTTGACGATCTGTAATGTAGCGATGTGACATTTTAGCTGCAGCAATGATGGCAGAATCTAAGATTTTGACACCATGATGTACTTCATAGCGCTCTTTTAATCCACGTAAAATCGCAATCGTGTCTTCAACGCTAGGCTCGTCAACCAATACTTTTTGGAAACGACGTTCAAGTGCTGCATCTTTTTCAATGAATTGTCGATATTCATCTAAAGTTGTAGCACCTACACAACGTAATTCTCCGCGTGCTAAAGCAGGTTTCAACATGTTACCTGCATCCATTGCACCGTCGCCTTTACCTGCACCGACTAGAGTGTGCAACTCATCGATAAACAGAATAATTTCACCATCATGTTTAGCAAGATCTTTTAATACTGCTTTTAAACGCTCTTCAAATTCACCACGATATTTTGCACCAGCTAAAAGCGATCCAAGATCAAGTGATAAGACACGTTTATTTTTTAAACTTTCAGGCACTTCTCCATTGACGATACGCTGTGCTAAACCCTCAACAATGGCAGTTTTACCAACACCCGGTTCACCAATCAAAACAGGATTATTTTTTGTACGGCGTGATAAAACTTGGACTGTTCGACGAATTTCATCATCTCGCCCAATCACTGGATCAAGCTTGCCAGAAAGTGCTCGCTCAGTGAGATCAATGGTGTATTTGTTTAATGAATCACGTTGATCTTCATGATTGTTACTCATGACTTTTTCATCACCTCGAACTTTAGTTATCGCCGCTTTTAAACCTGCAGATTGAACACCAACCGCATTTAAAATAGTTTTGGTTGCACCTGTTTCTGCTAAACCAAGTAACACCCAATCTGTTGAAAGAAACTCATCACCCGATTTTTGTGCATAACTATCTGCTAAGTTAAGCGCTTTAACCGCATCTGGACTCAGATTAATATCACCAGTTGGATGAGCAAGTGTTGGTGCATCATCAAGCGCCTGTTGCAACTTTGTGCTTAATTCTCGTAAATTCGCCCCTGCCTGCTGCAACAAACTCATATTTGATGGCTCTTCAAGCAGGGTCGATAGTATATGGATGCCTTCAATCGCTGTATGATCCTTGCCCATTGCTAAAGATTGCGCATCAGATAAGGCTTGCTGTAAGCGATTTGTAAATTTTTCAAAACGCATTATTATTTTCCTCACAACAAATTTGGTACTTGCTTAGTTAATGGGTGAGAAGCGTCATATTTCAAGTCGGTTTTTTAATTATTTTCTTATATTTCAATTATTTAAAAAATAAAGATAGATTATAATTATAATATTTGTGCTGCTCATACATTTTTCAATACCACTTCACAATTTTTTCATGGTGATTATGATATTTATCTAATATTCACTAGATATGACAAAGAAAATATATTCTCAGTAAACGGTCATTATTGTTCTCAAATCATCACATAGGAGTACGACGAACTTATATCGACTTAATCGGTACATGTTGTGCAAAATCATTCAATATGAATTTATAAGATAAACGATCAATTTTATATTTATTTAAAGAATATAGATAAAACTTATAATAATCACCGTTTTCCATAAACGGATGATTTAATCATTCAGGCATACTTACATGAATCATTTTATAAATCTCTCAGAAAATAAAGTTCATCAAGATAAAATTAAATTTATTTTATCTGAAGCAAAAAAAAATGTAGAAGATCATACACTCCTTTTTGCAGGCTCTTTAAAACCCCAAGATGCGTGGCTTTTGTTCCAATCCCAACAAGCGATCATTATTGATGTCAGAACACATGAAGAGCGAAAATTCGTAGGTTATGTCGAACATTCAGAACATATTCCTTGGCTGACAGGCATCTCACTTGAACGTAACCCAGAGTTTTTAGAGAAGTTACAATCTTTTGTTAATGTATATGATATCATTTTGCTCATGTGCCGTAGTGGAAAGCGCTCCGCGGCAGCAGCGAGTGTGGCGTATAATGCTGGTTTCACAAACGTATATAATATCGATCAAGGTTTTGAAGGTGATTTAGATCCCAACTCCCATCGTGGTACTTACAATGGCTGGCGATTTCACCATCTGCCATGGGTACAAGAGTAAAATTGATTTAATGACTTTACATAAAAAAAGCAACCTTAAGGTTGCTTTTTTCAACTCGATAAAATCAAGCTTCAGCTTCAATGATTTCAAAATCATGTGTAATTTCAACACCGCCATCTGAAAGCATTTTACTTGCTGAGCAATATTTTTCTGCAGATAGCTCAACAGCTTTAGCGACTTGCTTTTCTTTAATTGCTTTTCCTGTAACCACAAAATGCAAATGTATCTTCGTGAAAACCGCAGGAATTGTGTCTGCCCTCTCAGCTTTCAACTGACATTGAACACCAGTCACATCTTGTCTAGATTTTTTTAATATGGTCACAATATCAAACGAAGCACACCCACCAAGCCCCATTAAAATGAGTTCCATCGGACGTGGACCACGGTTTTCACCACCGTAAGCTTCAGCACCATCCATGATAATTTGGTGACCGCTTTCAGATTTTGCTTCAAAAGCAACATTCTCTAACCAATGTACGCTAGTATGCATTGCAACTACCTAAAAAAAACTATAAATTTACTTAGGACTGTACACTAGCATATATTGAGCTGATAAGGAATTTCACCTCTTATGCTTCACGTGGCAAGTTTATTTAGGTCTAAAGATCTAGTTACTATCCAAATCGGAATTTAAAAAGCATGACTTCTAATTTTTCACAACTTAGTACAGATGCTTTGTCGCCAGGTCAATTACCTGAATCTGTCAAAGCTTTGCTCAAGCGTGCGCACATCAATAGATTTCCAAAACGAACTTCAATTATTGATGCGGGCTCAGAGTCGAAATCTCTGTATCTAATTTTAAAAGGGTCGGTTTCAATTATTTTACGTGAAGATGATGAACGTGAAATTGTTGTAGCCTATTTAAACCCAGGGGACTTTTTTGGAGAGATGGGATTATTTGAAAGTAATCCTCAGCGTACTGCAGAAGTACGTACACGTGATGTATGTGAGATTGCTGAAATTTCATATGCTAACTTCCATGAAGTAAGTAAGCAGTATCCAGATCTTAGCTATGCGGTGTTCGCACAGCTCGTTCGTCGCTTAAAAAATACAACTCGAAAAGTAACTGACCTAGCATTTATTGATGTATCGGGTCGTATTGCACGTTGTTTAATCGACTTGTCAGCTCAACCTGAAGCAATGATTCTTCCAAATGGACGCCAAATTCGTATTACTCGTCAAGAAATTGGTCGTATTGTAGGTTGTTCACGTGAAATGGTTGGTCGTGTTCTTAAAACACTTGAAGAACAAGGCATGATTGAAACTGATGGTAAAGCTATCTTAATTTTTGATTCATCATTAGAAGCAGTAAATTCTGTTGAAGAAGACTTTGACAACAATGATGATGAATAAATTTTCATCTGATCTACATTCAAAAAAGCAAATCTGACGATTTGCTTTTTTATTGCCTTTTTTCTGAAAACTTTCGAATTTATTTGACATACGTTTTGAATCTTAGATTAGGTATGATTTCAATATATCAACTTAAAAAATACAGCAAGGATGTTGAGCATGAAATTTAATCGACTTGGGCAAACAGATATACACGTTCCCGAAATTTGTTTAGGAACAATGACTTTTGGTGAGCAAAATAGCCAGTCCGAGGCTTTTCAACAACTGGAATATGCACTCGAGCGGGGGGTAAATTTTTGGGATACTGCAGAGATGTACCCAGTACCACCTAAAGTCGAAACTCAAGGTGCGACAGAAGAAATTATTGGCAATTGGATTCAACAGCGTGGGCAACGTGATCAACTTTTTCTTGCTTCAAAAATTGCAGGTCCAGGTCAAGGTGGTAGCAATATTCGAAGCGGTACAACTCGCTATAATGCCAGCGATATTAGCTCAGCCTTAGACTTAAATCTTAAACGCTTAAAAACTGACTATATTGATCTTTATCAGCTACATTGGCCTCAACGCCCATCCAATATGTTTGGTCAATTGGGTTATACCAATCACCATGCTCACAGTACACTAGATATCACACCACTCGAGGAAACCTTATCTGCCCTTCAAGCGGAAATTAATAAAGGTAGAATTCGTTATATCGGACTCTCCAATGAGACACCATGGGGAACCATGAAATTTCTACATTTAGCAGAAAAGTTAGGGCTATCTAAATTTGTTTCTGTACAAAACCCCTATAACTTATTAAATCGTACCTATGAAATCGGCATGTCGGAGATTGCTAAATTTGAAGGCATCGGTTTACTGGCCTATTCACCGCTCGCTTTTGGCTATCTAACAGGAAAATTTAGACATGGTGCGAGACCTGCAAATGCCAGAGTCACCTTATACTCTAGATTTGTGCGTTATAGTAATCCTGAAAGTGAATGGGCAACTGAACAATACGCCCTCTTAGCAGAAAAACATGGACTGACATTAACGCAATTGGCGTTAGCTTTCATTAAGCAGCAGTTTTTCGTGACCAGCACAATCATTGGTGCAACCGATTTAAATCAACTCAAAGAAAATATTGATGCTTTTAATGTGTCATTGTCAGAAGAAATACTTCAGGAAATTGAGATCATCCATAAACAACAGCCAAATCCAGCACCTTAAGTGTCTAATAAATTCGATTTCAATACATTTGAATCAACGCCATACTGTGATAACAATTTACTAAGTGGTGAATATAAAAAAAGGATGCTAACGCATCCTTTTTTAGCTTTATTCTTTTAACGGCGACTTTGGTTATAAATCGCTTGAGCTGCAGGTAAGTTTTTACGCATCGCCTCAATTCGTTGAGCATTTGAAGGGTGTGTTGATAAGAAAGATGCATTGCCACCATTACTTGCTTTAGCCATTTTCTCCCATAATGTAATCGCTGCTTGTGGGTTATAACCAGCTCGAGCCATTAACATTAATCCACCCTGATCAGCACGGCTCTCCAAGTTACGTGAATAAGGCAACCCTACACCCAGTTGAGAACCAATTTGTGCAACTGCTGCGCCACCTTGACCTACCCCAGCTGCACTTAAACCAACACCTAAAGCCAAGTCAGTTAAAGCTTGAGCACCCAATTTACTTTTTGCATGCTCTTCCAAAGCATGGATCATTTCATGTCCCATGATGGCCGCAATTTCAGCATCTGTTAAATTTAAACGTTCCACAATACCTGTATAAAAAACAACTTTACCACCCGGCATGACAGAAGCATTTAATTCACTTGATTTAATTACAGATACCTGCCATTGGAATGGCTGACCCGTTTGATTCATTTGATCAGCATATGGACGCAAACGATTGTATACATTCGTAATACGCTTATAGGTATTTGAGCTTGTATCCAATAAGCCCTTGCTGCGAGCTGTATCAATGGCTTGCGAGTAACTTTGTGCAGCAGCTGCATTTAATGTCGCTGAGTCCGCACCCGCCATATCCGCAAATGTTGTACACCCTGAAATCGAGATTACCGCAGATGCTGTAAGACCGAGCAATAATTTGTTCTTCATTATAATGTTCCAATCTACTTGAAAGTACTTGTTCATAATTATAGACAAACTCAACTAAGCTTAATATCTCATTTTTCTTCACTTTTTTATTTGTTATGTAATTTAGTAAACAAATTGATAGCTGATCCAAAAGACCAAACAAAAAATATTAAGCACGAGATAGGTTTGACTCCACGGTTTTAAACGAGTTTCAAGCTTCTCATCTTTACGTTTAAAAAATAAATAGGTGTTCTGAATTAAAATAATAGGGACCAATATGCAAGCGATCATAATCGACAGCCCAATAAAGACTTGGTAGACCACATCTTCGGCTACTGTTTGAGATCGAATTATCATCATCGCAATCGTGGGTGCCCCCCCCATTGCAAATAACAACGAATAAAACATTGTTCCAGAAATATTTTTATGCATCCTGCACACTCTATTATTTTATACATTCGATTTTAACAATCTCTAAGATTCAGCACAGCCAATTTTTATACAACTTTGGTCGTTGTTTAGATCAAAAAAAGCCCTGTGATATCACAGGGCTTTTTTAAAACTTTTAATTAAGCTTCAAACGGGTGACGAAGAATAATCGTTTCATCACGGTCTGGACCAGTTGATACGATGTCGATTGGACATTCGATTAACTGTTCAAGTCGCTTAATATAGTTGATTGCTGCTTCTGGCAATTGGTCTAAAGATTTAGCACCAAAAGTAGACTCAGTCCAACCAGGCATTGTTTCGTAAATTGGTTTTAAAGTTTCAAATGCAAGTGCATCAGAAGAACCTACGCAGCCCGAATCTGCAGCTTCATAACCTACACAGATTTTGATTTCTTCTAAACCATCAAGAACGTCAAGTTTAGTCAAGCAAATACCCGAAAGTGAGTTTACTTCTACTGAACGACGAAGGATTTCAGCATCGAACCAACCACAGCGACGTTGGCGACCAGTAGATGCGCCAAATTCTGAACCTACAGTACCAAGGTGCTTACCAATTGCATCACCAACATCGTTTGCAGCATCATAAACCAACTCAGTTGGGAATGGACCTGCACCTACGCGAGTTGTATAAGCTTTGGTAATACCCAATACATAGTCAAGGTGTAATGGACCAAGACCAGAACCAGAACTCACACCACCAGCAGTCGTATTTGAAGATGTTACGTATGGATAAGTACCATGGTCAACATCAAGAAGTGAGCCTTGAGCACCTTCAAACATGATGTTGTCACCGTTCTTACGATATTTATGCAATTCGCCAGTAACATCAACAACCAGTGGAGCAACAACTTCACGCCATTGATCACATAACGCAAGCACGTCTTCAAGCTTAACCGCTTCTACACCGTAGAATTGTGTTAATTGGAAGTTATGGTATTCAAGTAACTCTTCAAGCAATGCTTTGAGATGATCACCACCACGCACTAAATCAGCGACACGAACCGCACGACGTGCAACTTTATCCTCATACGCTGGACCAATACCACGACCTGTTGTACCAATCTTGGCATTCCCACGTTTTTTCTCACGTGCTTGGTCTAATGCAATATGGTTTGGCAAAATTAATGGACAGTTTGGAGAAATACGTAAACGTTCTTTAACTGGCACACCTTGCTCTTCAAGAATCGTCATCTCTTTGATTAACGCTTCAGGAGAAAGCACTACACCGTTACCAATTAAGCAAAGTACGTTTTCACGTAAAATACCAGATGGAATGAGGTGTAAAACAGTTTTCTTACCACCTACGACGAGAGTATGACCTGCATTGTGTCCACCTTGATAGCGAACAACTGCAGCCGCTTGATCTGTGAGCAGGTCAACGATTTTACCTTTACCTTCGTCGCCCCATTGGGTACCAAGTACCACAACATTCTTGCCCATAATAGCCTCATTGCATCATGCTGTTAAAATTGAAGAACATGATTTGAAATTTAGTATTCAAATCAAGTGATTAAATCTGTTCGAGTTTCCACTCACCCGCTTGATTCACCAACTGGTGAGTCGCGTTAGGTACTGAATTCAACTCATCTTGACCAAGCAACTGCACAACGCTTTTGCCTTGATCACGTAATCCTTGAATTGCTTTGACTAGGTCAGCATTATTGCCCTTAGGTGCAACGATCACTTCCAATGCTTTAAATTGACCAGCGCTTAAAGCGTATAAGTCACATGAAAAGCCAGTTGCTGGACGTGCACGACCAAAATGCTCACCAATACCATCATAACGTCCACCTTGAGCTAATGGCGCAGCACGATTTGGTGCATACACTGCATACATTAAGCCAGTGTGATAGTGATATGAACGAAGCTCTACTACATCGATACCAATATGCAGATTTGGCCAACGTTGCTGAATCGCATCTTGTGTGCTTTGAACTGCATTAAATGCTTCTTGGAATGCCGAATCTTCTAAGATTTCTTGGCTTAAATGTGATTTTAAAGCGACTAAATCACTTGCATAACGACCAAGCGAATAAAAATCAGATCCGAATTTAAGTTGTTGCGTATATTCAGCAAGTTCTGGCAATGCTTTACGCTGATATAAATCAGATAGATGCGACTCTGTAGCTTTGTTCAATCCTGCATGTTTAACTAAGCTACGGAATAGACCAACGTGTCCAATATCTAAATGGATCGCCTCAGTTACACCTGTATTTTTTAATAATTCCAACATAACATCGATCATTTCGACGTCAGCATCGATACTGTCTGAACCAAACAACTCAGCACCGAGCTGTAAAGGCGCACGTGTGGTATTGAAACCTTGTGGTTTGGTATGAAGTACCGTTCCAGCGTAGCAATAGCGTGCAACACCTTCAACTGGATACACGTGTGCATCAATACGCGCCACCTGAGGCGTCATATCTGCACGCACACCAAGTAAACGACCTGAAAGTTGATCGATTACTTTAAATGTGGCTAAGTCTAAATCTTGATTCGATTCTGAAAGAGAAGATAGAGATTCGATGTATTCAATAAATGGCGTGTACACCAATTGATAACCTCGAGCTGCGAGGAAATCTAACGCGGTACGACGCAAAGTTTCAATAACTTGCGCTTGCTCTGGTAATACATCAGCTACACCATCAGGTAATAACCATGTCTCTGAAATGGGCATGTTGTAAACCTAAATTCTGTCAGCGCGGAACAAATCCGCATAAAAAAATCGGGAACACACCCGATTTCTCCTAGTCTATCACGATCAACCCCCATGTGCATCAGACTTTTAAATAATTAAATCGGAATTTTAGATTATTCATAAGCTTCTATTGGTAATTCTGAACGCACTAGCAGTTGATCTATGTTATAGACTTAAGCCTTTATAAAAGACACAGCATTTCAGTTTCATGACTGATCTGGAAATGAATGACATAAATCTAGTAAACGATTGGTATATCCCCACTCATTATCATACCAAGCATAGACTTTAGCTTGCTTCCCGACCACCATGGTTTGAGTTAAATCTACAATGAGTGAAAACGGAGAATGATTAAAGTCAGATGATACTAAAGGCTCATCTGTTACCGACATAATTTCCGAAAATCGCTCTCGTGCTGCTGAAATTAACGCTTCATTTAACTGATGGTCTGTAATTGGCTGTTGCGCTATAAATGTCAAATCAATAGCTGCCACATTAATGGTAGGAACACGAATTGAGTAACCGTCTATTCGCCCTTCCATTTTTGGCATGACACGTTTGATTGCACCTAGAGCAGATGAAGTCGTTGGAATAATGTTTTGCCCAGATGCCCTCGCACGACGTAAATCGCGGTGAACATGATCTAAAACGGATTGATCCGCTGTAACAGCATGAATTTCTGTCATTAACGCACTTTCTATGCCAAAGGCATCGTCAATAATTTTGACCAGAGGAACCAATGCTTGTGTCGTACATGAAACACTCGAAATAATCTGATCCGTAGTTTTAACCTCTGTATGATTTACCCCGTAGACGATTGCAGCATCAACCGTATCAAAAGGTGCAGCCCCAATTATCACGCGTTGAGCGCCAGCATTGAGATGGCGTGTCGCTTCTGCTCGAGATCTAAATAAACCAGTACACTCTAAAACAACATCAACGTTTAAACGCTTCCATGGCAGTTGATCTGGTTCTGTTTGACAGTGAACTTCAATAGATAATTTTTTTTGATAGGCATAAATATTGAGAAATACTTGCTCTGCCACATAACTCAACTCCACTTCCCCATGAAATCTTCCATGTGTGGTGTCATATTTAAATAAATGAATTAAAGTTTCTACATCAGCCACATCATTAATCGCAACGATTTCAAAATTGAATTGCTTTGGATTTTCAAACCAAGCTCTTAAAACATTTCGCCCGATTCGTCCAAATCCGTTAATTGCGATACGTTGCATATGTAACCTTCAACTCTTTAATACAAGTTCTTGAAAGCTCTATGTTAAAGTATTTCTAAACTATACAGTAATAAATAATGGTCTTATGACTACTCAATATTTTTGATTGATCTTCGTACGAGATACACAGCTTGAGCATTTAAGAATCGTCTCAACAACGTTAATGCTTAAAATTCCACCTAAAACCAGAATTAAAGAGAATTGTCATTAAAACACTTTAAAATCATTGGTACAGGTGGCAAATTCCGTTATAATTTGGCGTTTTTAAACTTTTAGCCCGGTATGCTGGGGTGAATTTTATTGTGAATTCGCACTTTATTTCCCAGACATATTATTTGCCAATACAGAATTAATGGAGTGACTTGGTTGTGAGTACTCGTTTTATGACATCAGCTGAAATTCGTGAAGCATTTTTGCGTTACTTTGAATCGCAAGGCCACACACGTGTCGCGTCGAGTTCTCTAGTTCCTGCCAACGACCCAACTTTGCTCTTTACAAATGCTGGTATGAACCAGTTCAAAGATTGCTTCTTAGGCCTAGAAAAACGAGATTATGTACGTGCAGTGTCATCACAAAAATGTGTTCGTGCTGGCGGTAAACATAACGACTTAGATAACGTGGGCTACACAGCTCGTCACCATACGTTTTTTGAAATGTTAGGTAACTTCTCTTTCGGAGATTACTTTAAACGTGACGCGATTAAATTCGCTTGGGATTTCTTAACCAATGAAAAATGGTTAGGTCTACCTAAAGACAAATTATATGCAACGGTTTATCACACTGATGATGAAGCATTCGACATCTGGAACAAAGAAATCGGTCTAGATGAGTCTCGCATTATCCGTATCGGCGACAACAAAGGCGGTCAATACGCTTCAGATAACTTCTGGGCAATGGGCGATACAGGTCCTTGTGGTCCATGTTCTGAAATTTTCTATGACCATGGCGATCACATTTGGGGTGGTTTACCAGGTACACCAGAAGAAGATGGCGACCGCTTCATCGAAATTTGGAACAACGTATTCATGCAGTTTAACCGTACTGCTGATGGCGTACTCCATCCGCTTCCTGCTCCGTCTGTCGATACAGGTATGGGCTTAGAGCGTATTTCTGCTGTTTTACAACACGTCAACTCAAACTACGAAATTGATCTATTCCAACACTTATTAAAAGCTGCAGCTGAAATTATTGGTTTAGATACTGCTGAACTTGAAGCGAAAGCGCAAGCGGAAGGCAAACCAGTTGAATACCCAGCATCACTTAAAGTCGTTGCCGACCATGCACGCTCGTGCTCATTCCTAATCGCTGATGGCGTAAACCCATCAAATGAAGGGCGTGGCTACGTTTTACGTCGTATCATCCGTCGTGCAGTTCGTCATGGTAACAAGTTGGGTGCGACAGGTTCATTCTTCCACAAAATGTTAAAGCCTTTAATTGAGGTGATGGGCGCTGCCTATCCTGAACTTGAAGCACAACAAGCGCGTATCGAAGCGCAACTTTTAAAAGAAGAAGAGCAATTTGCTAAAACCTTAGAACAAGGTTTGAAATTGCTTGAGGGCGAACTTGCTAACTTAAAAGGTTCTGTAATTCCAGGCGAAGTAGTATTCAAACTTTACGACACGTACGGCTTCCCAACTGACTTAACGGCTGACATCGCACGTGAACGTGATTTAACGATTGACGAAGCTGGTTTTGAAAAAGAAATGGCTGCTCAACGTCAACGTGCACGTGATGCGGGTAAATTCGCAATCGACTACAACAGCGTTGTAAAAGTTGAAGGCGAAACTCAGTTTGACGGCTACGATGCAACTGCTGGTGAGGGTCAAATCATCGCAATCTATAAGGATGGCGAACAAGTTGATGAAGTCGTTGAAGGTGATGAAGCTTTAATCGTTCTAAACCAAACACCTTTCTATGCAGAAAGCGGTGGTCAAATTGGTGATACAGGTATCTTTAAAAACGATACAGGTATTTTCGAAGTTCAAGACACGAAAAAATCTGGTGGTGCGTTCGTTCACCAAGGTATCGTGACCATGGGTAACTTTAAAGTTACTCAAAATGTAGAAGCAACAGTTAAAGCAGACATTCGTGCAGCAACAGCACGTAACCACTCTGCGACTCACCTTCTACATGCTGCACTTCGTCAAATCTTGGGTTCACATGTTCAACAAAAAGGTTCATTGGTTGCTTCTGACGTGTTACGTTTCGACTTTGCCAATGATCAACCCGTGACATTTGAACAGATTCAAGAAATTGAACGTCTGGTAAATGCTGAAGTGATTGCCAATACGCCTGTAACAACTGAACTCCTTGACATCGAATCTGCAAAAGCAAAAGGTGCGATGATGTTGTTCGGTGAAAAATACGGTGAAGAAGTTCGCGTACTCTCTATGGGTTCTATCATTGAAGAGAAAAACTTCTCGATCGAACTTTGTGGTGGTATTCACGTTAAACGTACAGGTGACATTGGTCTGTTCAAAATCACTTCTGAAGGCGGTGTTGCTGCAGGTGTACGTCGTATTGAGGCAGTTACAGGTACGAAAGCAATTGAGGTGGCTCAAAAAGCTGATCGAGACATCAACACGATTAATGGCTTATTGAAAGCACAAAAAGATCAAACGATTGAGAAAGTTGAAGCCTTAGCGGACACAGCATCAAGCTTACAAAAGCAAATCGATCAATTGAATCAAAAACTTGCTCATTTACAGGCGGGTGAACTACTTAGCCAAGTTAAGGAAATTGCAGGTCGCAAAACGTTAATCACGACTGTTCAAGGTATGGATGCGAAATCACTTCGCAATCTACACGACGGCGTGAAATCAAAATTAGAAAATGCTGTGATTGTCCTTGCAGGTGTAGAGGGTGACAAGGTGAGCTTGATCGCATCTGTAGCTAAAGACTTCACAGCTTCTATAAAAGCAGGTGACATCATCAAACACTTAGCAACTGAGCTAGGTGGTAAAGGTGGTGGTAAGCCTGATTTGGCACAAGGTGGCGCGCCACTTAACGAGAAGTTTGCTTCTGTCATGGCAGAATTAACTGCTTGGCTAGCTGCAAAATAAAACTTCACCTTTTGTGTAACTGACCTTGAACAACTCTTCAAGGTCATGGTTTATATGGAACAACTATGGCATTAATCGTTCAAAAATATGGCGGTACTTCAATGGGTACTCCTGAGCGCATTTTAAATGTTGCTCGTCGTGTAAAGCGTTGGCATGATCACGGCCACAAGGTTGTGGTTGTTGTATCAGCTATGAGTGGTGAAACTAATCGCCTACTCGCTTTAGCGAAAGCCATTACCGACACCCCTGACCCACGAGAATTAGACCAAATGGTTTCAACGGGTGAACAGGTAACGATTTCAATGTTAGCAATGGCACTGAATTCTATCGGTGTGGAAGCGAAATCTTTGACTGGACGCCAAGTTGGTATTAAAACAGACAGCTCATTCACAAAAGCACGTATTGAATCAATTGATACAGATGTCATGACTGAACAATTAGATGCTGGTCGTGTCATCGTTGTTGCAGGTTTCCAAGGTTTTGATGCTAATGGAAACACAACAACTTTGGGTCGTGGTGGTTCTGATACTTCTGGTGTTGCATTAGCAGCTGCACTCAAAGCGGATGAATGCCAAATTTATACAGATGTGGATGGTGTATATACAACAGATCCACGTGTTGCACCAAAAGCGAAAAAAGTTGATCGTATTTCTTTTGAAGAAATGCTCGAAATGGCTTCTCTTGGTTCTAAAGTTTTACAGATCCGTTCTGTTGAGTTCGCGGGTAAATATCAAGTCCCTTTACGCGTACTCTCTAGCTTCGACAATGAAAATGATGGCGCATTTGACGAAGAATTCAAAAACAACGTCGGAACACTTATCACTACTGAATTGGAAGACAATATGGAACAGCCAATTATCTCTGGTATCGCATTTAACCGTGACGAAGCTAAATTAACTATCTTAGGTGTGCCTGATCTTCCTGGTATTGCATCTAAAATTTTAAAACCGATTGGTGATGCTAATATCGAAGTGGATATGATCATCCAAAACGTTGAAGAAGATGGTACAACTGACTTCACATTCACAGTCAATCGTGGCGAACTTGCTAAAGCTAAAAAAATTCTTGAAGAAACTGCTCAAGCAATCGGTGCTCGTGAAGTTGCAACACGTGATGATATTGTAAAAGTATCTATCGTAGGTGTTGGTATGCGCTCTCATGCTGGTGTTGCAAGTAAAATGTTTACAGCACTTGCTGATGAAGGCATCAATATCCTGATGATTTCAACTTCTGAAATCAAAATCTCTGTTATTATTGAAGAAAATTATTTAGAGCTTGCTGTTCGCTCACTTCACACTGCGTTTGGTCTTGACCGCGAACATGGTGAGTCTAGCGCACGTGCTTAATTTTCTGCCATGAGTTAGCAGAAACAATGCATACTTGATGAAGAAATATTCAGAGCCACTATAGTTTTTCCTATAGTGGCTCTGTTATATTAGGTCTAGAGGTTTATGGGATAATTTCAATAGTCCTGTGCGAATGGTTAAATTCGTCACATTTATCTATTAAAATATTTCGTGGTGCCGAGGTTGTTATTTTCACTTTTTGAAAAAACTATCGCAGGTTTAGCGTTTAAGCAAGGAGATAAACATGCTGATTCTCACCCGTCGTGTTGGTGAAACATTAATGATTGGGGATCAAGTCAGTGTCACTGTACTTGGTGTAAAAGGTAACCAAGTGCGAATTGGTGTGAATGCGCCTAAAGAAGTATCTGTACATCGTGAAGAAATCTATCAACGAATTCAGCATGAACGTGCGATGCATGAGCACTTGCAACATCTTGACCAAGATTACCAACCTTCTTACGAAGAAGAGAATTACACTCAAAATGATTTCAATCGTTGATTAGAAATGATTTTGTGACTAAAGCGGCTAAATCTAGCCGCTTTAAATTTTTGGTGTTTAAGCTGTTTAAAGTCCCAATGATTTGCGTACTGGACCAAAACTACGCCTGTGCTCTTCAACCACGCCAAACTGTGCAATAGCTTCAAAATGAGCTTTGGTCGGGTAGCCTTTATGTTTTGCAAAACCAAACTGAGGATATTTAGCATCAAGTTTTAACATTTGATGATCACGTGTCACCTTAGCCAGGATACTGGCAGCAGAAATTTCTGGATGTAATGCATCTCCTCCAACTACAGCATCACAACTCATACTCAATCCTTGGGGAATTTTATTACCATCAACCAATACATGTTGTGGTTGCACAGTCAATTGTTCAACGGCACGACGCATTGCCAACAACGAAGCATTCAATATATTGAGTTCATCAATTTCTTGATGACTCGCTTCAGCGATAGCCCAAGCTAGTGCTTTTTCTTTGATCTCTATAAATAATTTTTCACGTTTCTTTTCACTGAGTTTTTTAGAATCATTTAACCCAAGAATCGGATTGTTAGGATCCAAAATTACAGCAGCCGCAACGACCGATCCCACCAGTGGACCGCGCCCTGCTTCATCAGCACCAGCAATCAACATCATTTTCCTAATTTATCCTTAAAAAAATAGGCCGATCAAAATCAGCCTATTCATATATCTTTAAAATTAACGTACAGCTTCAGCTACACATTCATTAATAGTTTTAGTCACGATATTGCTGACGATTGTTGCACGTGCTGTTGGATCAATCGCTGCTGTAGCCAAATCAACCGTAGTTACGCTTTGAGGAGCTTTTTCACTTACACATCCACAAATTTCACCTTGGATATTTTCTTTCTGCTCTGCAGTCATTAATTTCGTTGCAGTTTTCCAAGCAGAAATATTGTTCAATTCAGTTGTGCATTTTGCATTGATCGCAATTTTAAGTGCAGCCGAACCTAACTGTTGAGTGGTATTTGCGGCAGGTGATGATGTCCCTGTTGTACCTGTAGCACAAGCTCCGAGCACTAATGTCATTGGTGCGAGTAAAGCGATTAATTTTTTCACAGTATTGTCCTTATGATCTTACGAATTGAGCTATTTTGCCTAATGTAACATCATGAAGAAATAGATTTTTTGTATTTCCCGACTATATGTTCAGTTATAAGTCGCATTCCGTTGCATATTTTCAACACTGTGTCCCATTTCAATACTTATAAATAATTTATGCTTAAATTATTATGTGCGAAATTCAATCATAAGTTTATATCATGAATAATAAATCCAAATATTACACACGTACAGCTCAAGTCTTGCATTGGGTCATGGCGATTATTTTTATCACGGCGTGGGCGATCGGCTTTTATAGCGGCAATTTTTTAAGTTATGAAGTAGATGGTAGCTTCAAAGGTGACGTCATCACGCTTCACAAAAATATTGCAACCACCATTCTTTTTCTGGTCGTGGTTCGTATCTTTTGGCGCTACACCCATCCTGCACCCGAGTTACCAGAGACAATGTCACCCCTCATGAAAAGACTTGCACATTTAGGGCATCTTGGACTTTATTTTATGCTTCTGGCTTTACCAATTACGGGTTGCTTATGGAGTTGGAGTCTCGGCTACCCTGCACCAGTATTATTCTTATTTGATCTACCTGCTTTAATAGATGAGAATCCTCAAGTAACTGAAATTGTAAAACCACTACATATTTGGATTTCTTGGGCTGCAGGTTTACTCTTACTCGGACATATTGCTGCGGCATTAAAGCATCACTTTATAGATAAAGATCATGTCTTAGACAGCATGACCAAACAACCTAAAGATTGATTGAGTACGGCTCTAAATTTCTGAGTGAGATTTAGAGCTAATCACACATGCTTTTAGGCTATTCAACATGGCTTTTCGAATGACTTCTTGCTTGATATCTTCGTTAACTGTTGCTTTGGCAAGTTCCTGAGCCGGAATATCTTTTAAAGCATGATTTGATACACAATCACAGGTTTCTAATTTTAATTTCTTTTTGTTTTCTTCACTCATTAAATATGTCGTTATTTTCCATATTTTTGAATGGTCGACTTCACGCTCACATTGATACTGGATGACAGGCTTTAATATACGCTGTGTCAATGTCGTATTTGCATTCGCGATAACTACGGGCAACACTAGCAGACTCAGGCAAAACAAAGACTTCAATTTCAACATCACATTCGGCTCTATTGTTTAAAGCATATTAAACCAAAGGTGGGATTTTGCCCCCACCTTCCAGTATTTTACATAAACAAGTTTAACTGTTTTAAATTGCGAGAATTTTATCTTTCCACTTTTGTTTTTGCTCATCGGAAATAAACGATGCTTCAAATGAATTTATAGCGAGTTGCTTTAATTCATGATTTGTTAAATCCAAGGCCTCAGCGATCGCAATAAAGTTATCATTCATGTAGCCACCAAAATATGATGGATCATCAGAATTTACTGTAACGTGTACACCCTGCTGCAAGAGTCGACGAATATTATGCTGTTTCATATCATCTACAACGCATAATTTAAGATTAGACAATGGGCATACTGTAAGCGGCATTTTTTCTGCAATTAAGCGCTGCATCAACTTTGGATCTTCTTCAGAACGTACACCATGATCAATACGATTCACTTTAAGTACATCCAAAGCTTCCCAGACATATTCTGCTGGACCTTCTTCACCTGCATGAGCAACAACCAAAAATCCTTCATCACGTGATTTTGCAAATACCCTTTCAAATTTAGAAGGTGGATGCCCAACTTCACTTGAATCTAACCCGACCCCAATAATTTGGTCTTTGTAAGGTAACGCTTGTTCAAGTGTTTCAAATGCAGCCTCTTCACTCAAATGGCGTAAGAAACACATAATCAAATGCGTTGTGATGCCTAATTTTTCCTCAGCATCGTGGCAAGCTCGTTTTAAGCCTTTAATTACCGTTTCAAATGATACACCACGATCTGTATGGGTTTGCGGATCAAAAAACATTTCAGTATGAACCACTCGATCTTCTGCACATTTTTCAAAATATGCCCATGCAAGATCATAAAAATCTTGCTCATTAATCAATACATTCGCACCTGCATAGTAAATATCTAGAAATGATTGCAGATTGTGAAAATTATAAGCCTGTTTGACTTCTTCAACTGATTGATATGGGATTGCAATTTCATTGCGCTGAGCAATGGCAAACATCAACTCAGGTTCAAATGTCCCTTCAATATGGACATGAAGCTCAGCTTTAGGTAAAGCTTTAATTAACTCAACACGGTTCATTGCTACTCCTCATGAAACCAAAAAATAAAAAGGGTGCAAACTGAGTTTACACCCTTTTAAAAACTGTTAAAAATTAGCCGCCAAACATTGCAAATTTTAGCGCCCATAATACTGCGATAATCCATACCATATATGGTACTGTAGATGCTTTACCTGTAAGTAACTTCACCAATGCATAACTGATAAAGCCCATGGCAATACCATCAGCGATTGAGTAAGTGAACGGCATAAACACGATCGTTAAGAAAGCAGGAACCGCTTCAGTAATATCATCCCAATCAATATGCGTAATTCCCTGAATCATCAATACCCCTACAAAGAGTAAGGCTGGTGCAGTTGCAAACCCAGGAACAGATTGAGCTAACGGTGCTAAGAACAAACAAGCAATAAAAAGTAAGCCAACTATTACCGCTGTAAGACCTGTACGCCCCCCTGCTGCTACACCCGCAGAAGACTCAATATATGGTGTCGTTGATGATGTACCTAATGCAGCACCAGCAACAATCGCTGAAGAGTCTGCAAACAGAGCTTTCTTTAAGCGTGGCAATTTACCATCTTTGAGTAAACCAGCACGATGTGAAACACCAACCAGCGTTCCTGTTGAATCAAATAGATCAACTAAGAAGAACACAAAAATTACACCGATTAAACTTGCGGTAAATAAGCCTTCAAAATCCATTTGCATGAATGTTGGTGTAATCGAAGGAATTTGACCAACCACGCCTTTAAATTCACTCAATCCAAGGAATGTTGAGATTGCAGTCAGCACTAAAATACTGATGATAATCGCACCACGTATTTTAAAGTGATGCATAACAACAACCATCAAGAAACCGAATAAGGCTAAGAGAACGGTTGGTTGTTTTAATTCACCTAAACCCACTAGAGTCGCAGGATTGTCCACAATGATGCCAGCATTTTTCAAAGCGATTAATGCTAGGAATAAACCAATACCACCACCAATAGCCAATTTTAAAGACATTGGAATAGCATTCACGATAGCTTCACGAATTTTAAACATACTGATCGCGATGAAGACCAGACCAGACACAAATACCGCAGCTAAAGCGGTTTGCCAAGGCACACCCATTCCTAAACATACCGAATAGGTGAAATATGCATTTAAGCCCATACCCGGAGCCAATGCAATTGGGTAATTGGCAATAATACCCATGACAAAACAACCGATTGCTGCTGCTAAACATGTCGCAACAAATACCGCACCATGATCCATTCCTGTTTCAGACAGAATCATTGGATTGACAATGATGATGTAGCACATTGTCAGGAATGTCGTCATCCCTGCAATCATTTCAGTTCGAAAAGTTGTTTTGTTTTCGCTTAGTTTAAATAAGCGTTCAAGCAAACCCGCTGAAGAATTTGGATTTGTCATTGTCGAGCCCCTGCTTAAGATCGAGCGAGTCGTAAAAATTATTTAGATCATTTATTCAATGATTCATTGGCAAATGTAGCTCAGATGACGCATTCAATAAACGTACCAAAATGAGATTTCCGATAAATTGAAGCACAATTAAAAAAGCTGCAATAAAGCAGCTTTGATATGATGATCTATCAATTGAACAGTCGCTAGACAATTCGATCTATCGGGATATATTTTTAATTATAACATAGACTGAATTTGAAGGGCTGAATACACAGTAATAGGTTATAAAACGCTAAAATTTAATCTTTATTTAAATCACGTTAAAAAATATAAATTTAAATATACCCCTTAAGAAATCACTGATGATTTTTAGATCATTTAATTTTAAATGGTAGAGTAAATTAAGCTTGCTAACAGTGAATACGTTCTAAATTTGCACTCTTACCGATCAATATGAACATTATTTCATTTGGAGGTATTCCCAAATTAGGTAACCTAATCCAAAGCCCAAACAGGAATACGCAGTAATAATAAAGAAAACGAAACTTGCTTTATTCTTTTTTTTCAAGAAATTCATAATGCTCGCCTTAAGTTAACTCGTCATGCACTATGATAATGCATTTAGCTAATAATACCAGTTAAATAGAATTATTTCCCTTAAATATCAATAAATTACTATTTTTAATAAATACTATCAGTACTTTTCATAACAACTTCATTTTATTATAAAAAATTGAGTACCCCAACTAGATGCATCAATTTGCTGATCTTTAAAAGAAAAAGGCCACTCTTCATAGTGGCCTTTCATTCGATCAGTTTTGTTGAGAAACAAAACGTGCTCTGGCAGCATGAAGCTTCTTATAGCTCTCAATAAGTTTTAAATGACGATCGAGACCTTCAAGTTGCATATTGGTTGGCGTCAATCCATAAAAACGCACATCACCTTCGATTGAGCCTATTGCAGCATCAACTCTCTCATCACCGAACATACGTCTAAAATTCGGTTCATAGTCTTCAATTTCCATTTCTTCATCTAACAACACTTCTAATACAACATCCATGCATTGATAGAATAAGCCTCGTTCTACAGTATTGGTGTTGTATTGTAAGAACTGTTCTACTTGGTCTTTCGCTTCTTCGAAATTTTCCAAAGCTAAGTTAATTAATAGTTTTAATTCAAGAATAGTTAACTGACCCCACACCGTATTATCGTCAAATTCAACACCAATCAAGGTAATAATATCGGTATAGTCATCCACTTCAACTTCTTCAAGTTTCTCTAGCAAAGCTTCGAGCTGTTCATTATCTAAACGATGTAAGTTAAGAATATCTTCTCTAAAGGCTAAAGCTTTATTGGTATTGTCCCAAACCAGATCTTCAACCAAATACACCTCAGAATATCCTGGCACCAGAATTCGGCATGCAGTTGCACCTAAATGTTGGTATACAGCCATGTAAACTTCTTTACCCATCTCTTTTAGGATATTGAACATCTTTTCAGCTTCTTCAGCGTTTGTATTTTCACCTTGACTGGTGAAATCCCACTCTACGAAATCATAATCAGATTTCGAACTGAAGAATCTCCAAGACACAACACCCGATGAATCAATAAAGTGTTCCACAAAGTTATTTGGTTCTGTCAGTGCATGGCTATTGAAAGTAGGACGTGGTAAGTCATTTAAACCTTCAAAACTACGACCTTGTAAAAGCTCTGTTAGGCTGCGTTCTAATGCAACTTCAAAGTTTGGATGAGCCCCGAATGATGCAAAAACGCCACCCGTTCTTGGATTCATTAATGTCACGCACATGACTGGGAATTTCCCACCTAATGAAGCATCTTTGACCAGCACTGGAAAACCTTGCTCCTCAAGTCCCTTAATACCCTCAACTATTTTTGGGTACTTTGCTAGAACATGTTCAGGTACATCTGGCAGGGTAATTTCACCCTCTAAAATTTCGCGCTTAACCGCACGCTCAAATATTTCAGATAAACATTGTACTTGTGCTTCAGCCAAGGTATTTCCTGCGCTCATACCATTTGACAGATACAAATTTTCGATCAAATTTGAAGGGAAATATACAATCTCACCGTCTGACTGGCGCACAAATGGTAATGAACAGATACCTCTCTCAATATTGCCAGAATTTGTGTCGTACAGATGTGTGCCTAATAACTCATCTTCAGGATCGTAAATTTCAAGTGTATATTCATCTAAAATTTCTGATGGCAATTCACCATTTGGACCTGGTTGGAACCACTTTTCATCTGGGTAATGCACAAATTCAGCATTTGCGATTTCTTCACCCCAAAATTGGTCGTTATAGAAGAAATTACAATTCAAACGTTCAATAAACTCGCCTAATGCAGATGCTAAGGCACTCTCTTTCGTTGAACCTTTACCATTGGTAAAACACATTGGCGCTTGTGCATCGCGAATATGTAAAGACCATACGTTTGGCACAATATTTCGCCAAGACGCAATTTCAATCTTCATTCCTAAGCCCGCCAAAATTGCAGACATATTGGCAATCGTTTCTTCAAGCGGTAAATCTTTGCCCGGAATAACAGTCACATTTTCCTTGGCAATATTTGGCATAAGTAAAGCTTGAGCATCCGCATCAATGCTTTCAACTTCCTCAATAACAAATTCAGGACCTGTTTGAATGACTTTTTTTACAGTGCAACGGTCGATTGAACGTAAAATACCTTGTCGATCCTTCTCAGAGATATCTGAGGGTAATTCGACTTGAATTTTAAAAATTTGTTTATAACGGTTTTCTGGATCAACAATATTATTTTGGGATAATCGAATATTTTCTGTAGGAATATCTCGTGCAGCACAATACACCTTTACAAAATAAGCTGCACATAATGCTGAAGACGCAAGAAAATAGTCAAATGGGCCTGGTGCAGATCCATCACCTTTATAACGAATAGGTTGATCGGCAATAACCGTGAAATCGTCGAACTTTGCTTCCTGTCGAAGATTGTCGAGATAATTGACTTTGATTTCCATGCGGGCACCTACAGAACTTATCCAAACAGCTAGATAAGTTAAAAATAAATTAAAACGCATTGTAATCAGAAATGCATGCAAATTGAATGAAAGTTTTTTAGATCCTCCCCTTAAGCTCTCTCTAATTTGACGTAATCAGTGTTTTATTTACAAAAATTTTAACAAAAAAAAGCTGGTACCGAAGTACCAGCTTTTTTAATCCGCCAAACTGAAATTCAGTTCAACTTAAGTGTTATTAGATGCTTGCAATAGCAGCATTTAAAGTTGCACTTGGACGCATAACTGCATTTACTTTCTCTTGATCGATTGCGTAGTAACCACCGATATCAACAGATTTACCTTGAACTTCTGCAAGTTCGGCAACGATCTTCTCTTCATTTTCAGCTAAAGTCTTCGCTAAAGTAGAGAATGTCGCTTTTAATTCAGCATCTTCGTCTTGAGCTGCTAATTCTTCAGCCCAGAACTTCGCTAAATAGAAATGGCTACCACGGTTGTCTAACTCACCTGTACGACGTGATGGAGATTTGTCGTTGTCAAGTAATTTACCAGTTGCAGCATCCAATGTTTTCGCAAGAAGTTTAGCTTTAGGGTTGTTTTCTTTAATACCAAGCTCTTCAAGTGAAACAGCGAGTGCAAGGAACTCACCTAAAGAATCCCAACGTAAGTGGTTTTCTTCAACAAGTTGTTGTACGTGTTTAGGTGCTGAACCACCTGCACCAGTTTCGTACATACCACCACCCGCCATTAAAGGCACGATAGACAGCATTTTCGCAGAAGTACCAAGCTCCATAATTGGGAACAAGTCAGTGAGGTAGTCACGTAGAATGTTACCCGTTACAGAGATTGTATCTAGACCACGAGCAACACGTTCAAGTGTGTAACGCATTGCACGTACTTGAGACATGATTTGGATGTCTAGACCATCTGTATCGTGATCTTTTAAGTATTTTTGAACTTTCTTGATCAATTCGTTTTCGTGTGGACGGTATGGGTCTAACCAGAAGATTGCTGGCATACCAGAGTTACGTGCACGTGTTACAGCTAGTTTTACCCAGTCGCGGATCGGTGCATCTTTCACCTGACACATACGCCAGATATCACCTTCTTCCACGTTTTGAGACATTAAAACTTCGCCAGTTTCGATATCTGTGATGTTAGCTACACCAGCTTGCGCGATTTCGAATGTTTTGTCGTGTGAACCGTATTCTTCAGCTTTTTGAGCCATTAGACCAACGTTAGGTACAGTACCCATTGTGCGTGGGTCGAAGTTACCATTCCACTTACAGAAGTTGATCATTTCTTGGTAAATACGCGCAAATGTAGATTCAGGCATTACTGCTTTACAGTCGTAAGGCTTACCGTCAGCACCCCACATTTTACCACCACCACGGATCATTGCAGGCATAGAAGCATCTACGATCACGTCGTTTGGAGAATGGAAATTAGTGATACCTTTTGCTGAATCCACCATTGCTAAAGCAGGACGGTGTTCTTGACATGCGTGTAGATCTTCGATGATCTCTTCACGTAAAGAAGTCGGTAAAGTTTCGATCTTCTCGTAAAGACCAGCCATACCGTTGTTTACATTAATACCTAGTTCGTCGAACAGTTTACCGTGTTTTTCGAACGCTTCTTTGTAATAAATCTTCACACAGTGACCGAATACGATCGGATGTGAAACTTTCATCATGGTTGCTTTAACGTGTAAAGAGAACAAGATGCCCGCTTCTTTACAATCATCTAATTCTTTTTCATAGAAGTCGCAAAGTGCTTTCTTGCTCATGAACATAGAATCGATGATTTCGCCGTCTTGCAGTGCAACTTTGTCTTTAAGAACGATGGTTTCACCAGAATTGGTGATCAGTTCCATTTTCACATTGCGAGGACGATCTAAAGTCATAGACTTTTCGCCGTGATAGAAGTCACCTTCATCCATGTGAGAAACGTGAGTTTGTGACCACTGTTTCCACTCACCCATAGAATGTGGGTGTTTTTTCGCATAGTTTTTAACAGCAGCAGGCGCACGACGGTCAGAGTTCCCTTCACGCAATACTGGGTTTACTGCTGAACCTAAGCATTTACCAAAACGTGCTTTGAGTGCTTTTTCTTCTTCAGTCGTAGGATTCTCAGGATAATCTGGAATTGCATAGCCTTTTGATTGAAGCTCTTTGATACATGCAGTCAACTGAGCTACAGATGCACTGATGTTTGGAAGTTTGATGATGTTTGTGTCTGGATCTTGTGTAAGACGACCTAATTCTGCAAGATTGTCTGATACTTTCTGCTCTTCGCTAAGGTATTCAGAGAATTCAGCGAGCACGCGTGCTGCAACTGAGATGTCAGTTTTTACAATCTCAACACCAGCAGGCTTAGTAAAGGTCTCAATGATCGGCAGTAGTGAGTAAGTCGCCAGTAATGGCGCCTCGTCGGTCAGTGTGTAGATGATAGTTGACTTTCCACCAGCCATATATAGCCCCTTGCTTTGGATTGAGTTACAGAGCACCGAACTTTTGGTCCAGTCTCTTAGAACCGATTTGCTTAAATTAAAACGTTGAGAGTATCGTTCTTCGTCGCATTTCAGTCAATGAAATAAGCTTTTAGTACGCTATTTTGATGAAATAACATACAAAATAGTATCCATCTTTAGTTTGATAATACTGTATGAATTTCATTACTTCTGAATGAAAAGTGAAGAACTGGTAATGAACGTTGATCTCAACTTCCCTGTAATATGAACATTATACGTGTCTCATATTTAAACAGGATGGCAAAAGCGTACATTTCGGGCGTTATTGTAAGTGTTAATGTACGGGTATATTAATAAATTACGGAAATACCCAATATTTAGATTAAAGCATTTTGGGTATTTATACTTAAAATATATAATTTAATATCAAATTTAGAGATTTTTTAAACGCAATTTTTCTTGATAGAGCAAGTGATAACGAATACTTTACTTTTAAAAAAAGAAGTAATGTCTTGATTACGAAAAAAGGGCTTAAGTAAAATACTTAAGCCCTTTTTTTAAATCTTGGTAGGTATATCCAGACTCGAACTGGAGACCTCTACGATGTCAACGTAGCGCTCTAACCAACTGAGCTATACACCTAGAATGCTTCGCATCTTATGCAAAAATCACTTGGCTGACAAGCCTTTTTCATATTTAACCAAAAGAAATGAACAAGTTTTAATCATTGACTTAAAATTTGCGAACTCTTGTTTGGAAATACTCGATTGTGAATAACTTAAGTGCTCGTACAGAATGATAATTTCGAGGAAAACAGCTCTATCATTTTGACTTAAAGGTGATGAAATTCTTTCCAACCATTGTCGAACCGTTTCGTAAGAATAACGGCGATTGTGAAGTCCTAATTTTTTATTAAAAATATGAAGTACCCAATCGATTTGTGAATAGTGTTTTCTTTTTTTTCTCAACATCCATAGTGCATAACATCCTAATATGATCAGTGAGCCTGCAAGGATAATCACAAACACTGAAGCAACTGAATGAATTCCGAATTTTGTCATCCAATTCTGTTGTTGATCAGCGTTATATCCAACAATTTTACTTTGCCATTGATAACTTGCGTAATCACTCCATACACGAATTTTTGTCAAAAAAGGATATTTTGCAACTGACCAATTTGTATTCTCAGAGTAGAGTGTTTGATTATTTTGAATTAAATTTTGCATTCCCTGATCAATACGTTCAGGAGCAATCATTGCAGTGGGATCAATCCTCTGCCATTGACCTCCAAAATATACTTCAGTCCAAGCATGTGCATCTAACTGCCTCACTTCCCAACTTTTCTGGTCTGGCGCAAATTGACCTCCTTGATAACCAGTCACGACTCGGGCAGGAATACCGACATAACGCATCAACATGACAAAACTAGAAGCAAAATGCTCACAAAATCCTTGTCGTGAATTAAACAGAAATGCATCTATCCGATCACCACTCAAAACACCGGGAGATAAAGAATACTGAAAGCTATTTTGCTTAAACCAGTCTAAAACTTGCTGGATATAACGCTCTGGCTGCTCTCCACTTTTAATAAATAAGTCCCACGCTAAACTTTGACTTTTGATATCACGCTGATGGAGATACTGGGTGTAATACTGAATTTGAAACTGACTAAGTTCATGATTTATTTTCGTCCCACGCCCTAACCAAACTAAGTTTATAGGTTGAGCCGTTTGAATAGGTCGTTGAGCTGAAATACCACCGTCATAACGGAGATAATAATTTCGTTGTCGAGGTACAGATTGCTCTAATCCCATAATCCAATCTACAGAAGGATCTTTAGCCAAATACTGATATTCAACTTTTTGATTTAAAATAGAAAGTTGATAAGAGTTTAACTCGTTTAACCCTCTATTAAATCCATGACTCGTCCATTTTTGACCATCATATTGATCTAAGACCAAAGCTCGCCAATACATTTCTGAACGCGTCGGTAATTTTGTCATATCACCAATAATACGAAATGCCAATTCATTTGACTGAGACAGCTCAGCAATGTCACCTGGGGACATAGAGTCACTGATTCCTGTCATTCCCTTATTTTGCTGAATCGGGAGATGCCAAAGCGGAGGTAATCTTGGGAAAAAAATAAAGAGTAGTAAAAAAAAAGGAATTGCCAATCCGATGAATTTACCAACATGAATGACATCGTGCTTTAAGCCATTTTTAGTTTCTCGAGTGGACAAAAACTCCGCGGATTGAATTCTATAGAGTCCTACAAAACAGCTCACTAAGCACAGCACCACTCCCAAAGCAACATACAACGTTTGACTATATAAAAACGTACTTGCCGCCACGAATAAGGCAAAATTAAAAACGATGATCAAATCACGTTTTTTTTGGGTTTCTAATACTTTTGCAAATAGAAAAGTTGTCAGCGATGCTACCCCAGCCTCAACACCAACAAAGGTATGGTAATGCAGATAAATCGCGCCAAGTGCAATTGCTGTAAAACTAAATTTTATTGCTTTGGAGACATTTTTTTTACTTTTTTGAATATGCCATAAATATATAAGCTCAATACAGAGCACCAAAATTAAAGCATAAGGCAGATAAATAATCTGGATAAATAAAATGAGTGCCAAACTCAATAGCATGGATTGTGAAACTTTAGGATGTACCATATATCTAAACCTATTTTCTATTTCACACTTTATGCCTGAGCAAGCAGAATTTTAGCCTGCTTGATATGCTCAGTTCCAAACCCTTGATTCAGTTCGGCATGAGGTAACACCAGCTTAAAAGGGATTTGTAATCGCTCACACTGCTCCACCACACCCATCATATATTTGAGCTTTTCTTCATGCTCGATTGACGGCATATGATGATAATGAATATCAACACATCGATCCTGTTGATGCTCTTCAAAAACTTTAATATACAAACCTTGTCCACGAGCAGCCTGCTTCCAAGATACACTTTGTAATGAGTCGCCGACCTGAAAACTTCTTAATTCTTTAAACTCATCTTTTTCCTGATCCAATACAAATGCATTTGAAAAGCTTGTATTCGGATTTATTTTGGCTTGAGGCGCAATCCATGCATGTCGTCCATGAAAGATATAAGTCCAAGCTCGAACAAGACCAAATGGATACACTGAAGCAATGTGTATATCGGGATAGTTATACTGTCCTCGTTGATCAACCTGAATCTGAATAACACATTCAGACTGTTTTTGGTCAATGTGAATGTGCTGTGTCTCAGAATCGATGGAGATCGATAAATAACGTGAATATGAATAAGGTTGATTCAAGTAGATTTTAAATAAAATCGAGTGCCCTACCTGTCCGACTTCATCAGTAATGATGTCTATCTCAAGACCATGCAATTGTTTAAAGGTGATATAAAAACTAATGCATAAGATCGCACTAATTAAAAAGCAGAAACCTAATATCAAATTATTGGCATAGTTAATACCCGCAATAAATGTGATAAAAATCAACACAAGATATAAGAAACCTTGCTGATAAATAAAAATCAAAATATCGCGTTGACCAATTTTTTTACTCTGCTCAAACCGAAATCTTTTTTTTAACCATTGCTTCCAGATACTGGTCACCTGCATACCCTCAAATCAATTTAACCTGATTCATTAGGGAGACCGTCTCATCCTCACTCAAGTTTAATCGATGAGCGCATACTGCTGAAAATACAGCTTTTACATCATCAGGAATGACAAAGGCTCTGGCATGCACGATCGCTCTCGCTTGTGATGCTCGTTTTAAAGCCAATAATCCACGCGTCGATAAACCATGCGCACTTTTTCGTGTTACCGCAGCCAAATCCAATAAATAGTCTTGAATTGCATCACTTAAATGGACTTGATGAGTCAAGGATTGCAATCTTAGTATTTCAGTCTCATTAAATACATGGATCAACTGTGCGATTAATTTGGCACGTGATTCTTGTTGAAGAAGTATTTTTTCTGCATGGCGAGATGGATAGCCAAGAGATAACCGCATGAGGAATCTGTCTAACTGAGACTCTGGTAGTGCATAAGTCCCGCTTTGAAAGAGTGGATTCTGAGTTGCTATCACCCAAAAAGGCTGAGGTAAAGCATAACGCTGTCCATCAATCGTGGCGTAGCCCTCTTCCATCGCTTCTAGCAATGCACTCTGTGTCTTAGGACTACAGCGATTAATTTCATCTGCCAAAAGAACTTGGGTAAAGACAGGTCCGTACTTAAATTCAAACTGATGCTCTTTTTGATTAAAAACATTCACGCCAATTACATCACTGGCGAGCATATCATTGGTAAATTGGATTCTTTGAAATGATAAACCTGATAATGATGCCAAACTACTGGCCAATGTGGTCTTACCCAATCCAGGTAAGTCTTCAAATAAAATATGACCACCTGCAATTAAACTACATAAAGCCAATTCAGTTTGCGTATTTTTATCCAAAACAATTTGATTGATTTGTTCTAGAAATAATGAAATTTTGGGAGTAAATGATTGAATCTGAGATTCTAACTCAGGCTGTATAATATCTTTTGATTGAACACTCTGCTTCATTCCCCAAATCATCATTTACATTTCCAAAACTATATATTTCTACCATACAGGTTTTTTTTATTTTCTCAAATATTTCTAATAATCAGTGTATTAAAGAATCAGTATCAAACTTAATGCTGAATAAGCTTCAACTGTGTGAGCATCTCTTCAGGTCCAATTTGAAGGCTTGAATTATTGTTTTCCGCCAGCTTGATCTGTTCAATAAAATAGCTGTTGATCGGTGCATTCCCCCCGAGTGTATTAGCAAGTCTGACCACTTCACCATTAATCCAATCAACCTCCGTCGTGCGCCCTAAATTCAGATCATCCTGCATAGATGAACGAGCTAGTGGATCAATGGCTAACATTTTGCGACTGATCAACTTAAACAACCAATTAGGAAGTCGAAGAATATGAGGAATGATGTTCGCTGGTACAGGCGTTAATTGTGCGGGTTTAATATTTGCCTGCTTTAAAATTTGAAGCGTCTCTAACTGTGCCTGAGCAAGGCACTTTCTATACATTCGATTAGTAAGTTGATTTCTTAAAGTTAGACCAGATAAAGCGTTAATCGAATTGTTCAAGTTGAATAAGACTTTAGCCCACTGTACCTCTAACATATCATCACGGAATTCAACTTGCAGTTTCGCCGCATCTAACACTATTTTTAGCTGATTACTTTCTACAAATTTTTTTATCATTAATGTTCCATCAGAACCTTGATGGAAATGAGACGGTTTGAGTTCTGCGACATTAAATGGAACCATTCCTTCCATAATCTCCCATTCTGGCAGCATTTTTTTTAACCGTGGAACATTACTCACCCCATTTTGAAAACTGATGAGACTCGGTTTATTGAGAGTGTCACAGCTTCGTATTTCAGATGCCACTTGCTCTGTCGCTGCTGATTTTACACAAATCATGACTAAGTCCGTGTCTAAGACTTCTGCTAGATTTGTTGTAAGTCTTAATTGATCTGGAGTGAGCTTATGATGGTAGCCGTTTAAATCACTGAGCTCAAATCCATTTTGGCTTAATTTTTGATAGCTTCTTTCCCTACAGTAAAATGTCACCTGATGGCCTGCTGCGACCATTCTTCCACCGATATAACAGCCAATCGATCCTGCACCATAAATTCCAATTTTCATGTTTTTATCCTTTGTTATTGATCAAGAGTATACGAGTTTCAGAACAATAAATTTGTCAGGTTTTATACAATTAAAACAAATAAAAAACGACACCTCAGTGCCGTTTTTTATTTAATATTAGAAAATTAACATGGACATTTTTTCATACCGCCTGCTGCACTTGGATAGCGTGCATCGACACAATAACGATGAAAAGTTTTTTCATCCATTGGCTCTAGGTCAGGGTGATGCTTTTTCATATGCTCTACATAGTTTTGGTAATCTGGGACACCCACCATTAAACGAAAACTTTGTTGTAGCCGCTGCCAAATCAGTTGAACTGTTTTGATTCCATGCAACATTAAAAACTTCTTCGGCTGAGCCAAAATCGTGAATTTAATGATTTTACCCAATGCCAGCTTTTGACGAATTTGTTCTTTCAAACTCATTTGGTCTCTCCTGCAGGGACTTGATCAGTATAAATTGCTTCAGCTTCCTGAGCCGTTGGCTGCGGATTTGCTAAAGCACGACGAATCACTTTAATGGCAGCAAACAACATCACCACAGCAACAATCATAAAGAATGCACATAACGCAGCATTAATCTGATTAGATAAAGCAACAGTTTGCATTTCCGCAATGGATTTCGCAGGCGCTAAAATTTCGTTTCGCTCAATAGCCGCATTGAAACGATCTGCTTGTGCCAAGAATCCAATTTTTGGATTTTCATGGAAGATTTTTTGCCAACCAGCAGTCATCGCTGTAATGAAGAGGAAAATCGTTGGAACAATGGTGACCCACACATATTTTTCTTTCTTCATTTTGAATAAAATGACAGTACCCAGCATCAGCGCCATCGCAGCTAAAATTTGGTTACCAATACCAAATAATGGCCACAAACTATTGATACCGCCCAGTGGATCAACTACACCTTGATATACAAAGAAACCCCAGCCTGCCACTGCAACGGCAGTACCAATCAAGTTGCCCACAAACGACTTAGAGTTTTTAACCGCAGGGACAACAATACCCACAGTATCTTGAACCATAAAACGGCAAGCACGTGTTCCTGCATCAACAGCAGTTAGAATAAATAGCGCTTCAAACAAGATCGCAAAGTGATACCAAAATGCCATCATTTCACGACTATTAAAAATTTCAGTGATGATGTGCGCCATACCAATCGCAAACGTCGGTGCACCACCAGTACGAGAAAGAATTGTGCTTTCACCAACCTCTTGGGCAAGTAGTGTTAAAGCTTCAGGTGTAACCACAAATCCTAAATTACGTACCGCCTCTGCGGCACTTTCAACCGTCGTTCCTATCACCGCAGCTGGTGAGTTAATGGCAAAATAAACGCCTGGATCCAAGATCGTTGCACAGATCATCGCCATGATTGCGACAAATGATTCCATCAACATACCGCCGTATCCGATCATCCGGATATCGCGTTCATTATTTACGAGCTTAGGTGTAGTTCCTGATGAAACCAATGCATGGAAACCTGAAATTGCACCACAGGCAATGGTAATAAATAAGAATGGGAAAAGTGATCCAGAGAATACAGGTCCCGTACCATCTACGAAGTGGGTAATTGCAGGCATTTTTAATTCAGGCATCGCAAATACGATACCCAATGCTAAACCTGCAATCACGCCAATTTTCAAGAAAGTCGATAAATAATCACGTGGCGCCAATAACAACCATACTGGTAATACAGAAGCGATGAAACCGTAGATAATCAATGCCCATGTTAACTCTGTACCAGATAAAGTGAATAATTGCCCCCAATAAGGATGTTGCGCAATGTTTTCACCATAAATGATACCGAGCATCATCAGTACAAAGCCAATGATTGAAACTTCGGCAATCTTTCCTGGACGGATATATCGCATATATACGCCCATAAATAATGCGATTGGAATGGTAGCAGCAATACTAAACACACCCCATGGACTATTGGTTAATGCTTTAACCACGACGAGTGCAAGCACAGCTAGGATAATGATCATTACCCCTAATGCGCCAAGCATCACAATAATTCCTGCAAATGAACCCAGTTCTTGTTTTGCCATTTCACCCAGTGAACGTCCGTCACGGCGTGTAGAAATAAATAAAACTAGAAAATCTTGGACTGCACCTGCCAGTACAACACCGACTAACAGCCAAATCGTTCCTGGTAAATAACCCATTTGCGCAGCAAGAATAGGCCCAACTAACGGACCAGCACCTGCAATCGCAGCAAAGTGATGACCAAACAGAACACTTTTATTTGTAGGCACATAATCTAGACCATCCGCTAGACGGTGCGCAGGTGTTAAACGCCGAGCATTTAACTCGAATACTTTATTAGCAATAAATAAACTATAAAAACGATATGCAATACTGTAAACACAGACTGCAGCGAGTACGAGCCAAACTGCGTTGACATGTTCTCCACGACTAACCGCTAATATTCCAAAGGATACTGCACCGATTATGGCCACAATAATCCAAATCAATTTCGAAGTCATGGCTGACTTCGGTTGTATTTGATCCATATCAAACCCTCATTATTTCGTATTTGCAATCAGCTCAATTTTATTATTCGTGTTACTGCTGTTTTCCCTTGCGACTATACTCCTCAATAATTCTTCTTTACCTTAGACCTTGGCATTAAAAAAGGGATGATTGTCATCATCCCTTTCGATAATAGTATAAATTTACACCATTATGCACGTTCTAAGTATTCACCAGTACGTGTATCAACACGAACGCTTTCTTCTTGTTGAACGAATAATGGAACACGTACTACAGCACCTGTTTCAAGTTTCGCTGGTTTACCACCACCGCCAGAAGTATCACCACGTACGCCTGGATCAGTTTCAACAATTTTTAATACCACGAAGTTAGGTGCATTCACTGTTAAAGGAACACCATTCCATAACATGATTGTGCATTTTTCGTTTGAATCGTCTTTCAACCATTTCGCAGCATCACCCATTGCAACTTTGTCAGCCGCAATTTGCTCGAAAGTCACAGGATCCATGAAGTTCCATAGTTCGCCGTCGTTGTATAAGTAGTCCATTTCTACTTCTACGATATCTGCTGCTTCTAAAGAATCACCAGATTTAAATGTTTTTTCTAATACTTTACCTGATTTAAGGTTACGTAATTTAACACGGTTGAACGCTTGGCCTTTACCTGGTTTAACGTATTCGTTTTCCATGATTGAGCATGGGTTACCATCAAGCATTACCTTAAGGCCAGACTTGAAATCGTTCGTAGAATAATAGGCCATGAGAGGCTCACTCCAAACTTACTAACTTTAATCTATTAATGCGATGGGCTGCTACACTGTCATTTAGCAAGGCTGACAGGTGCATGATATGCCACATGCACATGCATTTATGTTGCGTATTCTAAATGACCAACCTACTCTGCCGCAATGATAAATTCCGAAATACAACGTTTAAGCTGTCTAAGTTCCATGCAGAACTACTGTTGTAGACTTAATTTGATCATCTTTAGGCTTGAGTATTTTCATCCCAACATTCAATAAAGAAGGCTTAATCAGGACACAACTGAGTTTTTCAATGGGTTTTGATTTAAAATGAAGCCTTTCATCTCCCTCTAAATTTAAACTGTATGACCCACTATTTGTATCAAGAGCAACATTGGCAAAATCAACTCAGCGATTTAATCACTGACCCACATGAGCTCATTGAACTCTTGGAATTGCAACCTGAAGATTTAATACATGGTGCAATTTTGGCATCAGCCCAATTTAAATTAAGAGTCCCTCGCGCCTTCGTCGCGAAGATGCAAAAATCTAATCCTGATGATCCACTGTTACTTCAAGTACTCCCTCATCATCTGGAGTTAAATGAACATCCTGATTTTGTGACAGACCCCCTTGATGAGGAGGCTGCCAATTTAATTCCAGGTGTATTACATAAATATCAGTCACGTTTTTTACTGACTTTAACAGGTGCATGTGCTGTTCATTGTCGTTATTGTTTTAGACGTCATTTTCCATATCAAGAAAATTTACCTAAAAATGACGACTGGAAAAAAATACAAGACTACTTACTCGCTCATCCAGAAATCAATGAAGTGATCTTAAGCGGAGGGGATCCCCTAACACTTTCAAATCGTAAACTTGCCGTTTGGATCGATAGATTAAGTTCAATTCCACATCTTAAAATTTTGCGTATTCATTCTAGAGTTCCAATCGTTATCCCAAATCGGCTTGATGATGAACTTATTTCTCTGTTAAAAAACAGTAGGCTACGTATTATTCTAGTGGTACACTCAAACCATGCTACTGAAATTGATGACTTTACCGCTTCGAAATTAATGCAAATTTCACAACAAAATATTTTGGTGTTGAATCAAGCTGTGTTATTAAAAGGTATTAATGATCATGCTGATATTTTGGTTGATCTAAGTCATCGATTATTTGATGCGCGTGTGATGCCTTATTATTTACATGTGTTGGATAAAGTGAAAGGTGCTCAGCATTTTGATTTACCAAGTGAATCTATTGATTCAATCTATAAAGAGGTTTTGGCAAGGTTGCCTGGATACTTGGTTCCAAAGCTGGTTAGAGAAATTGCGGGAGAACAGAATAAAACACCGCTTTATGGAGTTGCCACTTTTTAGAGACTCATTCACATGCTTCAGGCTCAGATTTCAGAAATTTTTCACTATCCTACTGCCTTGACTCGAGATCAACTGAGTTTTGCAAATGCAAATGTTCAGGACTTGGGTTTTTGGGCATCTCAACTTTCAATTATGCAATTAGGTGACACCTCTGAAGCGGTGTTAAAAGCCCTATATGAAATCGCTGAACTCAAATGTTCGGAAACATTGCGCTTTGATCTTATTCAAGCGCTACACCCTTTGATCGAAAATATTTTAGAGAGACTTGAAAAAAACTTTTTAAATCAAGGTCTTTTTCTATCTGACCGTAACAAAGATATTATAGAATTAACCACTCGCTTGAGAACATTATTTGCTGATATCTACATAGATATTGCACAGCGCAGTGAAATGCAGCTAAAACAACAAAAGTTTTCTATTTTGAAGTTTGCTCAAAAGCGTAATGTGAAAACTGCACGACTCCTTTCCAGTTATTACGCTCTTCAACAATTGGGTTTATTGCTAGTACAACAACAGATGCTTTATCGTTCTGCCTTGTCTAAGCAATGGTTAATGACCCATTATCTGTATGATTTGGCATTAAAAAACCAAGAACACACGGTCAATATTAATTTATTGCAAGGCACTCATCACGCTTTAAAAAATATTCAACAGTGCTATGCCCAAGTCTTATTATTAGAAATATTTAATACTCACCAAATTCGTCCTTCTGAGATCTACGCGCTCTATCAATGCACAGCGGATTGGGCACAATTAGTGCAAGTTTTACCACGCGAAACCGCTTTATCTCGTTACGTCATTGATACCACTAAAGATCATCCGCCAGTTTACAACCGAAAACACCATGAGAGTTTTAAACCTAACATTTTCGTGGCGACACAATCGTTGCTTGAGCATGTCAACTTAACCATTCAAAAGGACAATGAATATTTATCTAAGAAAGAGAAAGCATATTTAACTGCGCCTCTTAAATTTCATGTACAAAATGTTTTAGGCTCGACCATTGAACGCAGACATGAACGTTATGAACATTCCGCTCAGTTACAACTCTGTTTCAGTTTACTTACCGCTCATTATTATCTCTCTAAAACCAAAACTTTTAGCGAAACCTTACGACTAACACCGCCTAAATCAAAATCAGAAGACGAGTTTGCATTTACATATTTAAATGACTACCCAGATGCCTATACAGACAAATCAAACAAGGTTCTAGATAAACAGGCACGTCAAATCCATGCGGCTCAAGTTTTAGATATCAGTTTAAATGGTTATCGCGTACGTTGGTTAGAAGAAGAAGCACCTCCAAATTTAAGAACTGGTGAATTTATCCTGATTAATGAGGGAGTGAACAGCAAATGGAAAGGTGGTGTAATTCGTTGGATCAAACAATCTGTTAAAAAAAGCTATGAACTTGGGCTTGAAGTGATTGGACCCGACATCCACCCTTGCGCCGCAAAAGTTTATACAGATCGAAGTTCTTTTAATTATCATCCATGTTTATTTGTACATACCTTGAAGATTGATGCTCCACAGCATTCTCTTATTTTGCCAAATTTACAGTTTTTCAAAGAACAACAATCTATTTATTTACGCTTAACTGATCAAGATATCAAAGTAGAATTGATAAAGACCATGCTCATCACACAAAGTTTTGTTCAATTTGAATTTGAATTATTTAATGATGAGCAGCAATATCTGATTGATGAATTTTTACAACATCAAAACCTTGAATCAAATCGTTTTCAAGATGTATGGGAAGCATTGAAGTGAAAAACCTACTTCTATCAACACAATTAAAACAATCTGGAATGCGCTTACTGATTGTCGATGATAACCAGATTCGTTATAACCATATTATCTCTTTACTCGAAAAACGCGAGTACAAGGTAGAAGCAGTGCTACTCGATGATCAAGTGAGTCTTGAAAAGCAACTTCATTTAGATTGGGATTTAATTCTGTTTGGTCGTGCCTATGAACTGACCTTAACTCATTTTCTTCGACTGCTTGCAGATTCTGATAAAGCTTTTACCCCAACACTTTATCTAGCTCCAGAAGCGCTAGAAATGTCTGAAGTAAAACTCATTTCGATGGGCATCTACGATGTTTTAAATATTGATCAACCTGAACAATGTTTACTTAAAATTATTCGAGCATTGGCTTTTAGTCGCTTACAAAAAAATCAGATGCAATTAACGGATGAACTGAAACACAATGTTCAAATTAAACAAAATTGGATCGAAGAGCATAAAAAAGCAGTTGCAATCATAGAAGAAGGGATTGTCGTTGAATGCAACCATGAGTTTACGCATTTATTTGGCTTCAACACGTTTGATGACGTTATTGGATCCCCGCTCATTGATTTAATACAACCTGAGGATATTCAATCTTTTAAAGCACGATTTAAAAAATTAGCTTTCGGTAAATTTGAGTATGGACCTTTTGAACTGATTTCTCTTAATCCACAGTTAACACATCAAAATCCAGTCCAAATTGAATGTAATCCTACAGATCAAAATCAAATCATTGAAATTACGATTTCAACGCATTTTCAACAGGATGATCAACCATTTAGTCCTCAACTTGAGACTGCACCTCACCAAGACAGTAGAATTGCACCACACACAACATTGGCAAAAATTTTACAACATCTTGAAGAACACCCTGCTCAAGAAAATGCTTTAGTCATCTTCAGCCTAGCCAGTTGTCCAGACTATATCTTGAGTTCTGATTGGGATACTTTTAAAGGCTATTTCGGCAAACTTTCAGACTTTATTCTCGAACAGACCAATGGCGCTGTATTTAAAATTGAAACAGCCCTGTATGCCACTATCATTCAAGCTGAAACGATTAAAGTTCTAAAATCAAGACTCTCTGCGCTACATGCGCTTGAAAAACCTAGGCTCGTCAATCTGGGAGATCAAACCTATCAACAGCATGTCAAAATTGGTTATAGTCTCTTCAAACTGTCAGATTTAAATGTAGTTAATTTTGAACAGCTCATTGCAAATGCTTATAACACACCCCTACCCAATTTATTGAGCAATGATGCTGCTTTAGAGACAACGCTTGAAGAAATTGAAGAGATTCATTTTGAAGATACTCAAGCAGATGAGCCGACCTCTATTCAGTTGAATACACCTTCTTCTGAAGTAGAGCCTGATCATTCAACAGAATTTGTATTTCAAGCAATTGAAGAACCTGTACAGTCAGACGAAGTTCACGGCGATATCCTAGTACATCTTCGTAAAGTTCTTGAACGCGATCAAATTACGCTAAAGTTCCAACAAATCTATGATAAAGAAGACACTAGTCTTAATACCTATGAAGTAAGCAGTGGGTTTATTTTTGAAAACCAATGGATTCAATTGGATGATATTGAAGAATTGGTGGATGACCCTGAGTTGTCTATTAAAATTGACCGATGGATTTTGGTTGAAGCAGCAAAGCAACTGCACAATTTTTTAACACAATATCCTGAAGCTAAACTGATTATTAATTTACGACACCATGTTCTTTTAAAGCATCATCAATTGGCAGAATTAATTTCAAAACTGCTCATGATTGTAGGCGCAAAAGCACCTCAACCACTGATTTTACAGTTTAAAGAAAAATACATTGCTCAACATTTAAATGAAATTCTGCCTGCGATTGAGGTATTGAGAGCGCAAGGTGCAGATATTGCCGTTTGTGAGTTTGGATTAAGTAAATGTAGCGATCTCATTCTCAAAGTTGCCAATATTCAGAATTTCACGCTGCATGAAGAATTCACAGATGATTTAAATACTGAAGAAGGTATTGAACGTTTTAAACAAGCGATTGAATACTTCAATAGTCATCGATCAGTCAATTTATTACTCAAAAATCTCAATGATATGAATAGCTTTGCCAACGCGTGGAATGTCGACGTGAGATTTTTACAAGGTGATTATTACCAGCGTAAATTGGATCAGCTCATGAATGTTCAAGATCAAAGTTAAATCCGAATTTTGGACATAAAAAAACAGGCTGAACGCCTGTTTTTTATTTTGGGTATTAACGTTTGATAGAACGTGACATACCAGCAAAACGTTGTTTGAACTTGTCGATACGACCGCCAGTGTCAACGTTCTTTTGCTTACCAGTGTAGAATGGGTGGCAAGCTGAGCATACGTCTAGGTAAAGTGTTTCTTTACCAACAGCTGAACGAGTTTCGATTACGTTACCGCAAGAGCAAGTAGCAACTAATTTTTCGTATTTTGGGTGAATATCGGCGCGCATGGTCGATTCTCCATAGAGTTAAGAAGGCTTTAGCTGTCATCGCAATTGATCACTCTCTTCATCCATTACAACAGACGCAGAGGAAAGGCTGAAATACAGCAGATCAACACCACAACAGACCATTCTTTTGGCCCACCGAGACGGCTTCCGTCAGAGCTAAGCACAACAAGTGGACGATATTATACGCCACTTTATTTCAGATAGCGAATTTTTCCTTTAAGACTTTTCAATTTGCTTGGACCAATGATTTGCAATAATTCCGCACACCATTAATTGGATTTGATGGAAAATCATAATTGGCAATATGATCATCCCCATAGGTTGTCCAATGAAAAGAATTTGCGCCATAGGCACTCCACTTGCGAGTGTTTTCTTAGAACCACAAAAAAATACAGCGATTTGATCGGCACGATTAAATCCAAACCACTTTGGGGCGTGATAGGCTAAAAGCATAATCAAAGTCAGAAGCACAGAGCATGCAATAATTAACCACATTAAGGTCACCCCACTGACTTCATTCCATAGACCTGCTACGACTGCACTACTGAATGCGCCATACACCACCAAAAGAATTGAGCCTTGATCAAAAGTTTTGACAATACTCGGGGCTTTTTGAATCAGAGGAAAAACGATAGGACGCAATAATTGTCCCAGAATAAATGGAACCAATAACAGCAGAATAATTTTGACGATCGCACTGGTTGGATCAAACCCATGATCAGACTGGCCTAAAATAAATAAGGTCACTAATATAGGTGTGATAAACATACCAATAATATTAGAGAATGAAGCACTACACACAGCACTTGCGACATTACCACCTGCTACTGAAGTAAATGCAATAGAAGACTGAACTGTTGAGGGTAAGAAGCACATAAACAAGAAGCCCCAATACAGTTCTTGTCCAAGTAGCGGTAGCAATACAGGTTTAGCCATTAACCCTAGAATTGGGAAAACTGCAAACGTCAGTGCAAAGACCAAACTGTGTAATTGCCAATGTTTAATGCCTTGAATCACCGCCTCACGTGATAACTTTGCACCATGTAAAAAAAATAGGATTGCAATTGCAATCGTGGTGAAATAAGAAAAATAGTGAGCAGCAACACCTGAAATTGGCATCAGTGACGCTAAAATCACCATAACAAACAGCAATATCGTGAAACGATCTAACGCTAAGAGCTTTAGCACCCCATATCCCTCTTTTTATTCTCTAAATTGAAAATAAGCCCAATACTCATCGATTGGGCTTATCTTTAAAATTTTACTCACCAATCAGCGAGTGAAACTTAATTATTTCTCGCATTACTGTCTTGTTGAATAAGTTCAATCTTGTAACCATCTGGATCTTCCACAAAAGCGATTACGGTTACACCGCCTTTCATTGGTCCAGCTTCACGGACAACATTACCACCACGTGCTTTGATTTCTTCACACGCTTTATAAGCATCATCCACTGCGATCGCAATATGACCATACGCATTACCCAGCTCATAGCTGTCTGTATCCCAGTTATGCGTTAGCTCAAGAACAGTATTGTTTTCTTCATCACCATAACCTACAAAGGCTAAAGTGAATCGACCTTCTTCATAATCGCGTTTACGAAGCAAAGTCATACCGAGTACTTCAGTATAGAACGCCAATGAACGCTCTAAATTGCCTACACGTAACATGGTATGTAACATTCGCATAAAATTTACCTATTGATTGAAAGATGTACTTTTCAACTGATTTAACAATTTCGCCACCCAAATAACAAGTAACAAAATAGGTAAACCCATTAAAAAAGTCATAAAGAAGAATGATGAATAACCGAAGTTTGTCACTATTGTACCTGAATAGCCACCAATCATCTTTGGAAGTAATAACATCAATGAACTAAAAATTGCATATTGCATTGCTGTAAATGAAACGCTAGTCAAACTTGATAGGAACGCAATAAATACTGCACCAGCAAGTCCTGATGCGAGATTGTCAAATACAATCCCCATCACCAGCCACACCTTGCTATAAGGGACAACCACTTTACCTTTGAGTTCGACTATTTGATCACTATCAACTTGAACAGCTGGAAGATCAGATAAAGCCATACGTGACTTCGGTTGGATCGTTGAAACTGTTTTATAAATATGATCTTGGGTTAATTCATGCGCCTGACCTGCATGCTGCACAACCGCTTGCACCGTAAATTTAGTGTGGTCTTTTAGACTGTCTCCGGGGACGACCACGCTCCAATTATTTTGATCCAACTTCACAGGTATCACTTGCTGATTTGAAATACGAATATTCAGTGTTTGTAGTGTGCTGTCAGCTTTTAAGTTCGAGAGTTGACCGCGAATAATGACATCCTTGCTTAACTCATCTTGGTAGAGAACATTATCCCCTCCAATGGCTTGGATGAAAATCTGAGAATCATCTTGACTCGAATAGCGTTGAAGCGGGATTTCAACATTCAGGGCTTTATCATAACCATCAGGGGTGGATAACACTTGAATACTATTATGTTCAGCAAAATTAGATGCAGGGAGCTTTAAAGACCAGTTCCCCACTTCATCAGGAGTCACTTGATGCTGTTGACCCCCCATTTGTACCAAGACTTGATTCATCGTTGGTCCAGATTTTACGAGCCCCACAAAGATGAGATTGGTCGTGCTGGCAACAATAGCGCCCACCAACATCATTTTCATAATGTTATAACGCTGAGCTAATAAGCCTCCAAGGAAGCCACCTAAAATTACAAAAAAAATGGCGAAAAACTTGTTAAACCAAGCGATTTCTTCTTTATCAAAATTCAAATCAAGATAAAAAAGATTGGCAACCACTCCAGCGACAATATCTGAAATTCGATAAAAACCAATGAGTAATAAAATAGCTAACGCAACTTTCAAACCATAACGTTTGAAGAAATCTAAAATCGGTGATAGCCATGTCTCGACGACTATTTTTTCATCAATGAGTTTTGCTCGGATTAATCCAAATACGACTAGCACAGCCAACGCCACACTCGCGAAGAAACGTAAAACTTGCCCGATAAATGACAAAAAATTACCATCAATATTTAACTGTGAAATCCAAGCACCAAATTGGAGAAACCCACAAACGAAAACTACTGTTGAAATCACAAAGACGATAAATAACTGAAAATAATCCTTTGCTTGATATTGATGAGGTTCTTGATTTACTACCGGTTCATGAATCACTAAAGTCGTCACAATCCCAATCATCATCAATCCAGCCATAAGTAAATAGGTGGACTGCCACGCCTCATAAATATAGTTACCCATGGCTGTACCAAGTGATGCAGCGAAGAGTAATGCACCGAGCTGAGTTACAATGGTCGCAATTCGATAACCTGCGTTATAGGTCGAAGCCATAACCGTCTGAACACTCGTATCTTGTGTCAACTCAATACGATAAGCATCCACGATAATATCTTGTGTCGCTGATGAGAATCCTAGAAAGATTGCGGATATCGCCATGAACGTTAAACTTGAAAATGGCCCTACACTTCCTCCATGAATACTCGGATCAGTAAATGCCATTGAACAAATAGCAATTGCGACCAAAATCTGAGAAACCAATAACCACCCTCGTCGTTTACCCAATTTCCTTGTTAAATAAGGCAATGGTAATCGGTCAATCAAAGGTGCCCAAATGAACTTGAAGGCATAAGCTAAGGCTGCCCATGAAAACATGGTAATGGTACTACGCTGAATACCGGCTTCACTCATCCAGAAAGATAGAGTTGAAAAAATCAGAAAAATTGGGATACCTGATGAGAAACCCAAAAAAAGCATAATGATCGCGCGTCGATCAAGAAAGGCTTTAAATGCCGAAGTCCATCCAGCTGATTCTGGTGACGAAGATTGTGATGTCATTGCGTTGTTATTTTCAGTGAAAAGTACTCTCGCTATTCAACTCTGTAATGCGCTTGGTTTCAATATAATTTACGCAAACTTCACCGAGTATTTCATCAATTTGATCTATCTCAACTTGATATTTTTGGCTAAACCTGTATACCTTAAACTATCAAATGTAAATTATAGTTTTGGATTTCACCTGTGACCCAGAGACACGATCAAATTAGTTCCACCGCAGTAACTTTAACCACGACATCCACAAACTTAGAACAAAACTCGCAAAACAAGCTCCTATCCGTATTTGAACTTGAAGCCACGCAAAACACCTTGAATGCAACAGCACTCAAACCAGAACAACTGACGCATATTCCAAATTATGACAATATTCCTGCGTCTACAAAACGTATCAAGCCTCTTAATAATTTTTTAGGACAAGATCGTGCTAAAGCATCTGTAGAAGCAGGCATTGCCCTTCCATACTCAGGTTATAACATCTTTGCTGTGGGTACGGCAGGGTTGGGTAAACGCACCATGATCAAGCGCTTACTCCAACAACATGCCAAAGATATGCCTACACCGGATGATTGGGTTTATGTATACAACTTCAAAAATGCACGCAACCCAATTGCGCTTAACTTTCCTGCAGGACAAGGCGCAAAGTTTCAAAGTACGCTACATCAAACATGGCAAACCATTTTCAAACAGCTCGAACGTCGTTTTAGTGCTGAAACGTATCACAATCGGATAGAAAAAATTCGTTTAACGACAGGTCATGAACAACAACAAGCTTTGATTGAGCTCACCAAAGAAGGTGAAGAGCTTGATTTAAAGTTGATCAGTCGTAATGAAGAACACTGCTTTATTCCTGTTCATCTTAAAGACAATAAAATTCAAGAGATGTCTCAAGATGACATCAATGCACTGAGTAGCAAAGAACGTTCTGAAATTGCGTCCAATATCCGTTATATGGATAAAAAGCTTGAGCGTTTAGGTTTACAAATTGGTGATCTTGAAGATGAAGCACGTGATATGGTGTCTGAGTTGAATCGTGACATTGCCAAACAAGTCATTATTCCTCGCATGGAACATATTTTAAATAAATTTCCAGATATCAAACATCTTGAACAATACTTAAAATTATATGCTCAAGATATTATCGACAATGTGGAAACCGTACTAGAACAGGAAGAAAGTGATTTTTCACCTGCATTATTTAACCGTGTCCCTGCGCGTTATCAAGCAAATTTAGTCATTAGCAACAAGCCAAATTCTGGGGCACCAGTCATCTTTGAAGATTTCCCCACACATTACAACTTACTTGGCCATGTTGAACAATTAACGCAAAATGGCACTATCAGCACTGATTTCACTTTAATACGACCTGGTGCACTGCATCGTGCCAATGGTGGTTTTTTAATGCTTGAGGCTGAGCAGCTTTTAGAACAACCTTATGCATGGCAAGGACTCAAACGAGCGATTAAGTCTGGTCAAATTAAACTCTCATCTCTAGAGCACATGCTAACGCTGACGGGCAGCATTTCAATTGAGCCAGCATCGATTCCATTACAATTGAAAGTCATTTTAATGGCTGAACCAGAAATCTATTATGAGATTCTGGAGGTGGAGCCTGAGTTAGGAAGTATCTTTAAAATCAGAGCTGATTTTACTGACACATTACAACGTAATGACGAAAATGAACAAGCTTATATGCATTTGATTGCAGACTATGTTCAATCCTCTAAACTACTTCCATTTGATCGTTCTGCCTTGGCTGCTTTACTGACCGACTCAAGTCGTCAAGCAGAGGATCAGAGTTCGTTGTCACTACATGCCTTAACTTTAGGTGATCTGATTCATGAATCTCATCACCATGCATCCAAATCTAATGCAACTATGGTGACAGCAGAACATATCGGCACTGCGCTCAAACACCGCCAATATCGTCTAGGATATTTACGAGAGTTGTACTGGCAAGATTTATCTCGTGGTACACAGCTTATCGAAACGCGTGGTCATCGACTCGGTCAGATAAATGCTTTGTCCGTGATTCACTACGCCGATGTCGAATTTGGCCTACCATCACGCTTGACTGCTTCAGTGTATCAGGGTGGCGGCGATATTTTAGATATCGAACGTAGCGTGGAGTTAGGCGGTTCACTTCATGCTAAAGGTGTACTATTAATGTCGTCTTTCTTAAAGGCACATTTCGGACGTGAACAAACCTTGCACTTCTCTGCCGCTTTGGCTTTTGAACAAAGTTATGGTCAAGTCGATGGTGATAGTGCAACCGTTGCAGAACTCTCCGCTTTAATTTCTGCGATCAGCCAACTGCCGATTGATCAGTCATGGGCGATTACAGGTTCAATGAATCAACTAGGTCAAGTACAACCGATTGGTGGCGTCAATGCCAAAATCGAAGGTTTCTTTGATGCATGTAAACTTCAAGGTTTAACAGGCAAACAAGGTGTCATTATTCCACGTCAAAACATGCAGCATCTAATGTTACGTCAAGATGTGATTGATGCTGTCGAGGCCGGTCAATTCCATATTCATGCCATCAACACAATTGATCAAGCACTTGAGATTCTCATGGCGCGTCCTGTCGGAGAATTAAATAAAAAAGGTCGCTATACCAAAGGTTCAATTTATGCTGCTGTCATGGAGCAGCTAGAATATTGGCAAGCCATTGAAGATGGTGCTGAAATTGAAGAAGAGCCAACGAAAAAGAAAAAAAAGAAGAAAAAAGACAAAGCTAAAAAAGATAAAGCGATCAATGCTGAAGAACAACCCTCTCAACTCGCTGATGAGACTTCAAACTAATTTGAAGTTTTCAAAATAAAAAAAGCACCCATCGGTGCTTTTTTTATTGCGCTTAAATTAAGCTTCAGGCGCTGGGCTATATTGCTCCACGAGCGTTTTTAATTCGCCTGTTTGGAACATTTCTAGCATAATATCACTACCACCGATCAACTCACCATTGATCCATAATTGTGGGAATGTTGGCCAGTTTGCAATTTGTGGCAAAGTCGCACGAATGTCTTGGTTTTCAAGAATATTTACATAAGCAAATGGGCGACCAATTTGGCTCAATGCTTCAACTGCACGTGCAGAGAAACCACATTGTGGGAACTGTGGTGTGCCTTTCATATAAAGAAGAACTGCATGTTTTGCAATTTGATCACGAATTAACGCTTCTGTATCACGCACTTGTTCAGTCATTGATTAAATCCTCAACTATTCTGCCTGCATTATACCTAAAACCGCCGTAAAGAGTATGGATTGCTAAATTTTTCCAGTTTAATTTGCAATTAGGCTTTTAATCTTAAGCAGATTTTGCTTAGATAAACTTTTATTTTCCACCTAACAAATACGAGTTAGACATGAACAATATCACCCTCGCTCCAGTTCAAACTGATCAACCATCTCATTTGATGCCTGTATTCAGCCGTCAACCGATCAGCTTTGTGCGTGGCCGAGGTTCGTATCTTTATACAGCTGAAGGTACAGAATATTTAGATGCGCTGACTGGCATTGCAGTATGTGGTCTAGGTCATGCACATCCAGTTTTGGCAGAAGCAATTGCAGAACAAGCGGCGACGCTTATTCACACCAGTAATATTTATGAAGTACCTTGGCAGACTGCAGCTGCGCAAAAGTTAGCTGAAGTATCTGGTATGGAAGAAATTTTCTTCTCGAATAGTGGTGCTGAATCAAATGAAGGTGCAATTAAAATTGCGCGTAAATATGGTCATATGCAAGGTATTGCTCTTCCGAAAATCATTGTAGCTGATCATTCTTTCCATGGTCGTACAATGGCAACACTTTCTGCGACAGGCAATAAAAAAGTACAAGAAGGTTTTGGCCCGCTCGTTGAAGGTTTTATCCGAGTACCTTTTGGAGACATTGAGGCAATTGAAGAAGCAGCAATCAACCATCCAGATATCGTCGCGATTCTCGTTGAACCGATCCAAGGTGAAGGTGGTGTAAATACTGCCCCTCAAGGTTTTAGTTATCTTGAAGAAATTCGTCAAATCTGTAATCAACATAATTGGTTGATGATGCTAGATGAAGTTCAAACAGGTAACGGTCGTACAGGAAAATATTTCGCGTATCAACATACCAATATTATTCCTGATGTCATGACGACAGCTAAAGGCTTGGGTAATGGTTTCCCAATTGGTGCAGTGATGACTCAAGGTAAAGGTGTAGGTATTCTTACTGCAGGTAACCACGGATCAACTTATAGTGGTACTGCATTAGGTTCGCGCATTGTCTACACGATTATCGATTTGATGCAAAAAGAAAATATTGTTGAAAATGCAGCAACAATTGGCCAATACTTAGTTGATCAATTCCGTACACAACTTGCAGATCAAAACGTTATTGTTCGCGGCTTTGGTATGATGATTGGTATTGAATTACCAAAACCATGCGCAGAGTTGGTGGATATTGCACGCATAGAGCACAATCTAATTATTAATGTCACCGCAGGTAATGTCGTTCGTTTGTTGCCAGCGTTGAATATGAATCAAGAACAAGCTGATGATTTATTAAAACGCTTAGTTCCAGCGATTAAAAACTTCTTGGCTTAAGCCAAGATCAATAAAAAAGCCGCATATTGCGGCTTTTTTATTAAGAAGAACACTTAAGATGCTTCTTGGAATACTCGACCACCAGGCAACTGGCTGAAATATTGTTTTAAAGCATCTAGGCAGCGATGAATTTTCATTGGTTGTTGTTCACGTTTTAATGTCATTGCATTCAAAGTGTATGCAGGTAACTTCCATTCAGGTAAAACTTCAACCAATGTGCCATTCATTAATTCTTTTTGCACATCCAGATATAATAATCGCGCAATGCCGTGACCATTTTGGCACAGTGATTTAGCGACATAAACATTGTTTGTCTGTAAACGATTTTCCATGGACACATTTACCAATTCACGCGATGTACTGTGTTCAAATGTCATCATTTGCTGATTTTTTACAATATTTACTGGAATCAAATCATGCTGTGCTAAATCTTCAGGTCTTGAAATAACTGCATTTTGATTCAAATAACTTGGTGAAGCCACCAAGACTTGATCCACACGTGCAAGCGGCAGACAAGATAAGTGATTAGACTCATCCACGCGAGAACACATTCTCACTGCAATATCGATTCTTTCTTGAATCAAATCGACAAATTGATTTTCAACTTCAAAGTGAACGGTTAAACCACGATGTGCCGAAATCCAATGCGACAACGCAGGAACTACATGGGTTGCACCGAGTTCTGGCGTTGTTGCAATACGTAAATCACCAACTAAATCGTCTCGTAACTCATTAATTCGAATTTTACCGCGCTCTGCTGCAGCGAGCATTTCTTGACAGCTATGAAAAAAGGCCTGCCCTGCTTCCGTTAAACTTAGTTTTCTTGTGGAACGGTGCAGAAGTGTTACTTCCATTTCTTGTTCTAGTGAACGAATTTGCTGACTAACCGCACTCGTCGTAATGCCTAAATCTCGAGCAGCACCACTGAAAGAGCTTTTTTCAACAACACATGCAAATACGCCCATCGAGCGAAGTTGATCTAACATAAATTTCCCTCTGAAATTATGAGATGCTTCTCTAATTAACAAAAATTAACAAAAGCAACTCATTGTATTATACGAAGAAATTGTTAAATTGCACTAAATATCTTCAGTTGATTGGCAAAATATTTGCTGGATTGATTGGCTTACCATCTAAACGAACTTGAAACTCAAGCATCGTACGGGTTGCACCACTCGAGCCCATTTCTGCAATTTGTTGCCCTGCACTTACGTTTTGCCCACTCTTCACTAACATCCGGTTATTGTGCGCATACGCAGTGATATAACCATCAATATGTTTAATGAGCACCAAATTACCATATTCTTTTAAACCATCAGCAGCGTAAACCACTTGACCATCAGCTGCTGCAAAAATTGGATCACCAACATTGCCACCAAAACGTAATCCCTTGACATTACTTGCCACATTGAAGTTTTCAATGACTGGACCATTCGATGGTTTCACCCAGCGTAATGAAGTTGCTTTAGTCGAAGTCGTCGGTACTGCAGCAGTTACCGCTGGTACTGGTGTGGTTTGTGGTGGTGGCGTAACCACAGCTGGTTTTGTTGGTAACTGAATGGTTTGACGTTGAATCTGAGTTTCAGTCGCTGTCAAAGGACGCGTGGTCGAACGTGTCACTTGTCGATTGCCAGAGGGTTTTAATCTTAAAGATTGATTTACATAGATGCGATAAGGCGGTGCAATATCGTTCATCTCCGCAATGCTCAAATAGCTCAATCCATAACGTGCCGCAATTTTACTTAAAGTGTCGCCAGAACGAACTGTATAGAAGTCAGGGGCAACAGCATAACGAGCAGAATTGTGGATTTGGGGTTTCGATGCACAGCCCGACAAACCAAGAAAAGAAGCGACAGCAACCGCGATCAATGCTGAGTGAATAGATGGTTTAGACAACTTCAAAACTGTTTTGGGTCTGGCCAAAAGCATGATTTCCCTCTCTGACAAAAGATTAAAAAGACTGAATTCGGCTTAAGAGTAGCAAAATTAATGCTAAATTCACCGTTTCAAATATATTTTTCACAAAGTTATAACACATCCTACCTGTGGTCGTTCAATTAAAGCTCTAACTGAGATTCAAGTGAAGCCAACACCTGATAGTTGGTAGCATCCATTTGGATCGGTGTCACACTGACATATCCATTTGCAATGGCATAAAAGTCTGACTGATAACCCAGTTGGCTTTTTTCGGGATCTGTTACGGCCTCTCCAGCCAAACCAATCCAAACAACTTGACGACCTCTCGGGTCCACTTGTGTGGTAATCGGTTTCGTTTGTTTTCTTCTTCCTTGATAAGTCACCAATGTCCCTTTTATTTCAGCCGTATCTGGAATATTAATATTGAAAATATGACGCGGTGGTAACTCAGGCAAACCATTTTTAATAAACTCATATACCCAATTTGCAGCTTGTGCATAATCTTGAGCATCTTGATACGAACGAACATTTGGACCAGCCAATGAAACTGCAATTGCAGGTTGTTTCATGAGTCGGCCTTCAAACGCGGCCCCAACTGTACCTGAATACAACACATCATCGCCTAAATTCGCACCACTGTTGATCCCGCTTACAACTAGATCAAATTCAAAATCAAATAGACCATTCATGGACAGATAAACACAGTCCGCTGGTGTGCCATTAATTGCCCATACATCTTCTGAAATTTGCACGGGTCGCAATGGACGATCAAGCGTTAATGCACTTGAAAAACCACTCCGCTCACTTTCTGGAGCAACCACGACTACTCGACCCAAAGGTTTTAATGCTTGTGCTAATGCTTGTATTCCTGGTGCGAACACACCGTCATCGTTGGCAATCAAAATATTCAAAACAATTCACTCAATTCATGTAATCCCATCTGTTCGATAGCCTAATCAAAATCCCCCAACACAACAATGAGCACACGCATAGATGTTGAGGTTTTAAACGCCTTTAATCTTGAAAATCTGCTTACCCTTTAATCTTGAAAACTCGGCATGTAGTTATCCCCCTGTTCATACCTGAACTTTTCTTCTTTACTTTCTGAGTTCCAACAGCATTAATACACTTTCTCTATTTTTTAAACACGAAAAAAGATTATTCTATTCTTATAACTAACTTACTAATTTTTGAGTCATTTATGCAAAACCGTTTTTTACAATTGATTTCAACCGCATTTATCAGCAGCTCAATGTTATTTTCAAGTTTCACTTTCGCCAATGCTCAAGACTTAAAAGAAAATATCGAAGTTACTCAACAAAAAGTGACTAAAGATGAACTCGCTGCAATCTATGTCTTTTCAGAATCATGCCCAAGTTTAGTGGAAGAAGATGCGGCGTTTAAAGCAGGCTATCAAAAGCTATTAAAAGACTATTTACCTAACGAAAATTCACCTCAAACCACGCTGAACAATCTAATTAAACAACAGGATTATCAGCAAGCATTAGCTCAAGCGAGACAAGATGCGAAAAACGCTGGAGACAAAGCAAATCAACAAGTGTGCGAGGATATAAAAAAATATCAGTCTTCAGTTAAATAGAGCACGAAATAGTTACAATTCGATTGAAATAAGCCGACTCCACTGCTAGAAGTCGGCTTTGCTTTGTCCTAGAATGCAAAGCTGATTTTTGCGTTCATACAAGATTGGAACTACATAGAATGACCCGAAAAAGCGCCATTGCTGCATTATTACTATTACCTTCATTTACTTATGCAGCAACTGTTTTATCTTCACCACCAGAACTCAATAATAAGTCTTACGTTTTGATGGATTATGAAACAGGTCAAATTCTCGCAAGTAAAAATGAAAATGAAAAACTTGCGCCTGCTTCAATGACCAAAATGATGACTAGTTTCATTATTGAACAAAAGTTGTTGAACGGTGAACTCACGGAAGATGAAAAAGTTCGTATGAACGAGTCTGCTTGGTGTCGTGGTAGTAGTACAGAATCTTGTATGTATGTACCTCTCAACGGCACAGCAACCGTATTGGAAATGTTACGCGGGATTATCATTCAATCTGGTAATGACGCATCTAAGGCGATGGCTGAGCATATTTCTGGTAATGAAGGTACATTTGTACACAGCATGAACCAAGAAGCTAAGCGTATTGGCATGACCAACACGAACTTTATGAACTCAACAGGTATGCCTGCTGAAGGTCATTATTCTACTGCGAAAGATATGGCTACTCTTGCGAAGCACATCATTCATGACAGTTCAAAGTATTATCCTATCTACTCTGAAAAAGAGTTTACTTTTAACGGGATCAAGCAAGGTAACCGTAACGCGTTGCTATATACAGATCCGAGTGTAGATGGTCTTAAAACAGGTCATACTTCTGAAGCTGGTTATTGTTTAACGACTTCAGCTAAACGTGGCCCGATGCGTTTAATTTCAGTGATTTTTGGTGCTCCATCAATGCAAGCACGTGCAACGCAAACACGTGATTTGTTATCTTGGGGTTATGCAAACTTTGAAACTGTCAGTGTTCAACCCGCTCACAAAGAGTTGACCACTTCTAAAGTTTGGTTTGGTCAATCTAATCAAGTGAGTGTGGGTCTTGCTGAAAACTTCAACGTGACTATGCCAAAAGGTCAAGCAAATGCCATTCAAACTCAAATCGCGGTTCAACCGAACTTAAATGCCCCTCTTCAACAAGGGCAAGTTGTAGGTAAATTAACAGCGACACTTGACGGCAAAGTTATTGCTGAGAAGCCGCTTGTTGCTTTGCAAGCTGTTGAAGAAGCTGGTTTCTTCTCGCGTATGATCGATCATATCAAACAGTTCTTTAGTAATTTGTTTTAAGTCGCAGCTTGACTAAAGATATAAAGGCACTCAAATTCTTTTGGGTGCTTTTTTGTTTATAATGAGTAAAAACAGGCAATTTTTTATGACTGAAAATATCCGCAAATACTTAGAGACTCACCCAAAATTTGATACAACAAATTATATTGATCCAACTGCGTTAGTGATTGGTGATGTTGTCTTGGCTGAGAATGTTTCGGTCTGGCCTTATGCTGTGATCCGTGGTGATGTTAATTTTATTCGGATTGGTAAAAATTCCAATATCCAAGATCATTCCATGTTGCATGTCAGTCATAAGAAAGCGGATAAACCTGAAGGTTCACCGCTCATTATTGGTGAGGACGTTACTGTGGGTCATCATGTGAAATTACATGGTTGTACTATTGGTAATCGTGTTTTAGTCGGTATTGGAACGATTATTTTGGATGATGTTGTTGTTGAAGATGATGTGATGATAGGTGCGGGTTCGCTTGTTCCACCCAACAAAGTTTTAGAAAGTGGTTATTTGTATGTGGGTAGCCCAGTGAAAAAAGTGCGTCCACTGACTGATAAAGAAAAAGCGTTTCTGCCGTATTCAGCGCAGAATTATGTAAAGGTTTCGGGAAATTATAAATAATTTTGAATTCGCATAACAGCCATTATGTTAAATGGAAGATGGAAATGTATGGAATATAAAAAATTTTACTACCTAAATAAATAAAACATCAAAAATGTAAATTATTTACCATAAATATTTTTTATAGCTTAGATACTTGACCCTCACGTAACGTTAGCCTCTAGTATAAAACATGCCTAAGGGATAAAGGAGTCAAAAGATGTTATTACAAGTCGGTGAATTGGCGAAGCGAACAGGGTTAACTATTCGTACCCTTCATCACTATGATGATATCGGTTTACTTCAGCCTTCGGCCCGCTCCGACGCCGGTTATAGACTTTACAGTCGTCAAGATATTACTCGCTTATACCAAATTCAGGCATTGCGAGGGCTTGGAATGACATTGGCAGAAATTGGCGCGGTTCTTAATAGTCCAAACCTTGCACTCGCCCCATTAATTGATCGGCAGATTCAGGCAATCGATCAGATGATCATTAAGCAGACTCAACTGCGCTATCGTTTGAGCAGTCTCAAAAATCAACTGATGAATGGTGAAGAGCTGGAACCGGACAATTGGCTAAAAACATTGGAGCTTATGTCTATGTACGAACAATATTTTACAAAAGAGGAACTTGCAGAACTGACTTTTTTACAGGCAGATAGTAAACAACAAAAAGAATGGGAAGCGCTTGTCATCGAAGCCAATGCACTCTTTAAGGCCGGAGAATCTTCTAGTAGTGAAACTGCCCAAAACCTGGCTTCACGCTGGATGCTGACCCTCGAACAGAATACGGCTGCTAATCCTGAATGGTTGGCTAAATTGAATAGCATGCATTCAGCTGAATCGGCATTTCAGGAAAAATTGGGTGTGCGTCCGGAAGTGGTTGAGTTTCTACTTGAAGCATTTGCCGAGAGTAAGCTGAACGTTTTTGCACGTTATTTATCCGAGCAGGAATTTGCTTTTATGAAGCAACATTATGTACGTGAGATGAAAAATTGGCCCCAGTTATTGATTGGATTGGAGAAGGCCATTCGTGCTGGGATTGAACCTGACAGTGAACAAGCAAAATGTTTAGCACAGCAATGGCTCTCCATGTTACAGGGTTACGCAGGCAAAAATCCAGCGACACATGCGAAGATTCGCAATGCCATGCAAAATGAACCAAGTCTTGCCGAGGGAACCTGGCTCAAACCTACCACTTTGCAATTTTTAGAAAAAGCAGTAGCAGCTTTGATGCGTTGTGCTTAGTACATGCTTACCTCTATTCAAATAATCAAAGTAGTGTGGCTATCCCATAATACGGGGTAGTCATCAAGTTTATGATTTCAAAATATTTTATATAGAGAAAGTAGATTAAATGGTATTATCACAAACTTATCCAACTACACTATATAAGTTGGTTATTTTCGATTTTGATGGAACCTTAGCAGATTCATTTCCTTTCTTTGTTTCAACTATAAATCATCTGGCTGACATGCACTCTTTCAAGAAGATTCATTTAGATGAAGTGGAATCTTTTAGAGAAATACCTTCCCGAGAGCTAATGAAAACTCTTGGAATACCAGTATGGAAACTACCTGCGATTACTCAGAATTTTATAAAACTCATGAAGGTAAATCCTTCAAAGATTCCTCTATTCGACCATACCGATGAAATGCTTTCCCACCTTAATGAACATGGAATTACAGTGGGCCTGGTTTCTTCAAATGGATACGAAAATGTGACCCGTATTCTTGGTTCAAGCTGTCGATACTTTAATTACTTTGAATGTGGTGCATCTTTTTTTGGAAAAGCATCTAGGTTAAAGCAGCTTTTAAAAAAAGCAGGCTATAAACCCTCAGAAACTATCTATATAGGTGATCAGATTACCGATTATGAGGCAGCTAGATCGGTAGGAATTGCTTTCGGTGCAGTTTCATGGGGTTACAGCACAGAAAGACTTTTAAAGAAATTGTCACCTGATGAGACATTTGAAAATGTGTCTGCCATAAAGAGGATTACTGTCAGCAAAAAAATAACCCTACTAAATTATGCTTATAAGCAGAGAATCGCCATTCTAGATACCCGAGGTAAATTATGCTTTCTTTAAAGATAACTACACATATTGATATTCATGCGACACCGGAGCAAGTTTGGCAGGTACTGACTGATTTTAAATCGTATGAGAGTTGGAATCCCTTTATCCGTAAAGTTTAAGGAAAGTTAAACATAGGTGAAAAACTAAAGATTAGGATTCAACCAACTAAGCAAAAAGCAATGGAATTTAAGCCTACACTATTGGAAGTTAAAAATGCTCAGTCTTTAAGCTGGCTAGGTCACTTTCTAATCTCTGGTCTTTTAGATGGTGAGCATCATTTTAAACTTTGCTCCCAAGAAGATGACAGCACTTGTCTCATACATTCTGAGACATTTAGTGGTCTACTTGTACCTATGATGCGTAATAATTTGAAATCTATAAGGAAAGATTTTAAATACATGAATCAATCTCTAAAATTATTTGTAGAATCAAAACTTTAGATTTGAAATCATAGGGTAATAAATTGTTATTTTTATTAAAACAGATCCATGTAGGCACTTCGCTTCTTTATTCTTTCAATTTTTAAATTCCCCTAAAATTAACATAATACACCTTATGCGAAATTATCTTTTTTATTTCATATAAATCATAATCTTAAATTACATTCAAAAGCCCAATTTACTTAAATTGGGCTTTTTTGTTGATTCTTCATGTTCCACGCCCTTTATTAAATTATTGATCCAAAGAACTTCTTAGTTAAACTTAAGATAGAACGCCTTCAAAGAAATCCCCTCCCATCATAGCCACACACCTCAAAATTTTATACAATATGCCTTCCCTTCATCTGGTGCTTTTTTATGACCGCTTGGACTGCTCACGTCACTGTTGCAACAGTGGTTGAAAAAGATGGTAAATATCTGTTTGTAGAAGAACAAACGGAAGGTGTCATGCACACCGTTTTTAATCAACCTGCAGGTCATGTAGAAGCTGGTGAAACCCTTATTCAAGCCGCGGTTCGTGAAACCATGGAAGAAACAGGTCACCAAGTTGAAGTCACAGATTTATTGGGTATATACACCTATACCCCACCTATGTTTCCGGATCGTACCTATTACCGCTTCTGTTTTTTAGCAAAATCAACACAGTATTTTGCCAATGCAACATTAGATACAGGTATCGTAGGTGCAGTTTGGATGAGCCTAGATGAGCTATTAGAAACGGCTCGCGCGCGTAGCCCATTGGTCATCAAAGCCATTCAAGATGCCCAATCAGGACAAAAATTTCCTTTATCGCTCGTTTATGAGCACCAAAATTCTCCCTTAATTTCAAATTTGGATGCCTAATCCTATGCAACAACGTGTCATCGTCGGTATGTCAGGTGGTGTAGACTCATCTGTCTCTGCGGCTTTATTACTTCAACAAGGATATCAAGTTGAAGGTCTTTTCATGAAAAACTGGGAAGAAGATGACGGCACAGAATACTGCACGGCTATGGATGATCTTGCAGATGCGCAAGCCGTATGTGATCGTATCGGTATCAAATTACATACAGCCAACTTCGCAATGGAATATTGGGATCGTGTATTTGAGCACTTCTTGGCTGAATATGCTGCGGGGCGCACCCCAAACCCAGATATTTTATGTAATAAAGAAATTAAGTTCCGTGCATTCCTCGACCATGCCATGAAATTAGGTGCTGACTTCATCGCAACAGGACACTATGCTCGTCGCGGTGAAACCATGACCAACTCTAAAGGTGAGCAATATGCGCCTTTACTCCGTGGCGTGGATAACAACAAAGACCAAACTTATTTCCTACATGCCGTTCATGGTCGTGAAATTAACAAGACCTTGTTCCCTGTCGGTGAAATTGAAAAGCCTCAAGTTCGTAAAATTGCTGAAGATTTAGGTCTTGCAACAGCGAAGAAAAAAGACTCTACAGGTATCTGTTTTATTGGTGAACGCCGATTTAATGACTTCTTGAAGCAATATTTACCTGCTCAACCGGGTAAAATTGTCCTTGAAGATGGTAAAGAGGTTGGTGATCATCACGGCTTAATGTACTATACGCTCGGTCAACGTGGTGGTATTGGTATCGGTGGAATGAAAGGCGCTGAAGAAGGTGCTTGGTTCGTATTACACAAAGATATCGAAGGCAATCGTTTAGTTGTTGGCCAAGGTCATGAGCATCCCCTCATGCAAAGTACTATGTTATGGTCTGAAGCGATTGATTGGGTTGCAGGTGAGCAAGAGATTCCAGAAAATGGTTTCCGTTGCACAGCGAAAACTCGCTATCGACAACCTGATCAAGCATGTGTCTTATTTAATGACCCAAATGCACCGCAAGGTGTACGTGTAGAATTTGATGAACCTCAACGTGCTGTTACGCCAGGACAAAGCGTTGTGTTTTACGCGGATGAAGTTTGTTTAGGTGGCGGTGTGATTCATCATACCAATGCGCCTAAACCTGATTTTATTTAAAGGAATTTTCAGGCATGACAGAGTTACCGTTCCAGCAGCTTCAGACTCTGAATGATCGTCAAAACAGAGCTTTGGCTTTGGCAGCAGTATTTCAATCGACTCAGCTGACACATATGACAGCCATTGCAGGTCGACAAAATATTGGCGAAAACGGTAACTTCTATTTAGAACAATTAATTAAGGCGAGTTTAAATATTCGCCCTACTTCCAATAAGAATTGTCAAACCTTAGATTTTTTTAACCAGCTTGCAGATATTTCTCTGGGATTAAAAACATTAGAAAGTAGCATCACCCAACCATTCAATACTGCACCAAAATCAAGAATACCTAAATTTGCCAATGCAAAACTTCCAATGTCCTATGCAATGGCATTATTACATTTAGAAAAGAAAGTATATAGCAACCCAAAATTCGTTGAAATTATTGAAAAATCACAAGAAAAAATACTAAAACAACTCTCCTTTTTTGATCATAATTATCTACATCCAAGTATTCTTGCAAACCTTGCTCAAACCTATGTCGAAACTGCAGGACAGATTAATCCTCGCATTATGGTGAAAGGCAATGCAGAAGCTTTTAAGGATTCTTCGCACACCAATCGTATTCGTGCTTCGTTGTTTACAGGTTTACAGATGGCGCATTTATGGCGTCAGTCAGGTGGAAGTTCATGGAGCATGATCTTCACCAAACGCAAGTTACTGAAAGATATTCAAGATCTCGCTCGTTTACAGTTTCAGGTGGTTTAACCTGATGTATATCGAGTTCTGTTTTACGTTTCATTCCAAAGTTTAAGGAATTGCTATGAACGCTTTAACCGCACTTTCTCCATTAGATGGTCGCTATGCAAGCAAATGTGATGCTTTGCGCCCTTTCCTCTCTGAGTTTGGTTTAATCCATGCTCGTGTGACTGTTGAAGTGCGCTGGTTACAAGCACTTGCAAATCGCCCAGAAATTACTGAAGTGCCAGCTTTTTCTAACGAAACAAATGCAGCTTTAGATGCAATCGTTGCAAATTTCTCTGAAGACGATGCTAACCGTATCAAAGAAATCGAACGCACAACCAACCACGATGTAAAAGCGGTTGAATATTTCTTAAAAGAGAAAATTGCAAACATTGATGAACTTAAAAATGCGGGTGAATTCATTCACTTTGCTTGTACATCTGAAGACATCAACAACTTGTCTCATGCACTCATGCTGAAAAGCGGTCGTGAAGTACTAGCTACGTCTATGCAACAAATCGTGGACTCAATTGTTGCACTTGCAGAAAAACACGCTGATCAACCAATGTTGTCTCGTACACATGGTCAAACTGCAAGCCCAACAACATTGGGTAAAGAAATGGCGAACGTGGCATACCGTCTTGCACGCCAAATCAAACAATTCAACAATGTTGAGCTTCTAGGTAAAATCAATGGTGCGGTAGGTAACTATAATGCTCACCTTTCTGCTTACCCTGAAATTAACTGGCCTGCTCACTCGCAAGCATTTGTTGAATCTTTAGGTCTCACGTTTAACCCGTATACAACTCAAATTGAGCCGCACGACTACATGGCTGAATTGTTTGATGCGCTTCGTCGTTTCAACACAATCCTCATCGATTTCAACCGTGATGTTTGGGGTTATATCTCTCTTGGTTTCTTCAAACAAAAATTAAAAGAAGGTGAAGTTGGTTCTTCAACAATGCCACACAAAGTGAACCCAATCGACTTTGAAAACTCTGAAGGTAACTTGGGTATTGCTAATGCAGTCCTTGCTCACCTTGGTGAAAAGCTCCCAATTTCTCGCTGGCAGCGTGACTTAACTGACTCTACTGTTCTTCGTAACATGGGCGTTGGTTTTGCACAAAGCTTGATCGCATTTGAAGCTTGCTTGAAAGGTGTGGGTAAACTTGAATTGAATGCCGACCGTATTCTTGAAGACTTAGACAACGCTCAAGAAGTTCTCGCTGAACCAATTCAAACAGTAATGCGTCGTTATAACGTTGAAAAACCATACGAAAAACTTAAAGCCCTTACTCGTGGTCAAGCAATGACTCGCGAAATGATGGTGAATTTTGTGAATGGTAACGAATTAGAAGCTGTTCCTGCAGCAGATCGTGCGCGTCTTGCTGAAATGACACCTGCATCTTATACAGGTAATGCTGCTGAGCAAGCGAAACAAATTAAAGATTTGATTGCTAAAATCTAAATAGTATTGAATAAAAAAGCGAAGCTTAGGCTTCGCTTTTTTTGTATGAGACTCATCAAATGTTTCAATAAAAATCATGCTTCATCAGGACAGTAACGTATAAAGTCAGTTCTGAGCTTTTCTAATTCATCACCAGTTAAAACATCGCTATAGTAAATATAATGAGTCACTTGAGCATATTGAATGTCATGCCTAAACATCATTCCTCGGAGTGATACTGAGATCTCTTCAGGAAAGTCATCCAAAGTAAGCTCTTCAAACTCATAATGAAAATATGCATTTTGCTGTGCAAGAAAAGCAGCTGAAACCGTCATAATAAAAACTCAAAATAAATCATATTCTAACTGATCATCCATGATTGCAATGAGCTACTGATATAAACAACTATTTATAAAAATAATGCGATCTACAGCTTATTCTCAGGATTGATACCTTACAATCATATGAAGAAATTAATCAAATCAACATATAACAAAATGCACTACAAAAATTTTACTCCTAAACACCGCCTCGTATTCTTCATTTTCATAGTAGTGCTGATCTTGGCAAGTATAAAGCCTCTTGAATATGCTTCTTATGGCTTACATCAACTTGGCACAGCTTTAATGCTGGTGTTTTTGATCTATATACAAAAGAAAGTTGGTTTGAGTTTTATCGCATTTTCTCTCTATATTGGATTTCTGATCATTCATATTTTTGGGGCGCACTATTTATATTCGTATGTTCCCTATAATGAATGTTTGATGCACTACTTCAACATACATTTAAATGCACAGATGGGTTGGGAGCGAAATATGTATGATCGCTTGGTCCATTTTGCCTATGGTCTACTTCTCTATCCTTTTTTCCTGAGGATCATTCAATTCTATTTACCACAATTATCTGAACGAGTACTTTTTCTTATTGTGGTTCAGTTTGTCATGGCCACCAGTCTCATTTACGAATGGATTGAATGGTCGATTGCGATTAATCTTTCCCCTGAGGCAGCAGAAAATTATAATGGTCAACAAGGTGATATTTGGGATGCCCATAAAGATATGCTGTTCGCAACACTTGGGTCCATGATCACAGGAATAGTGATGTTATATCGAAAATTAGACTCTCGACCATACAAATGATAAATCATAAAAAAAACCAATCATTAGATTGGCTTTTTTTTATTTCATTGAATTTAAAGTTTAGGATCACGTAGTTGCACTAAGTTCGCATTAGTTTTGACTAAAGTGTCCATAACTTTATTCATCACAGCAGGAATCAAACTGTCCGCCATTTGTGCCGCTTGCAGTCCTAATTTCTCACCTAAGGTAGGTTTACGGCGAGTTTGAATTAAGTAAACATCATGCACTGTCAATAAACTTAATAAATACTCATCCGAGGTTTGAAGCTTATCAACCAAATTCAAATCTAATGAATCTTGACCGTACCAATGTTCACCTGTTGCTACTTTTTCAACATTTAACTGTGGACGATATTTTTCAACAAAATGCTTGAACAATGCATGCGTTTGTTGCAACTCTTCTTCAAACTTTGCTTTACCCTCTTCCGTATTTTCACCAAACATGGTCACGGTACGTTTATATTGACCCGCAGTATAAAGCTCAAAATCAACATTATGTTCTTTAAGTAAACGATTAAAATTAGGCACTTGGGCAACAACGCCAATTGAACCAATCACTGCAAATGGAGCAGAAATAATTTCGTTACCGATACATGCCATCATATATCCACCACTTGCTGCGACTTTATCAACACAAATGGTTAGATGAAAACCAGCATCGCGCAGACGCACCAGTTGAGCAGCCGCAAGTCCATAACCATGTACCATCCCACCTGGACTTTCCAAACGAACTACGACACGATCACGCCCTGCTTTAGCAGTCGCCAAAATCAAAGTAATTTCTTCACGAAGATTCTCTACAGCTGAAGCTGCCATGTCACCTTTAAAATCAATTACATATACTTTCTGATTATTCTTTTTACGCGTGCGTGCTTCTTTTGAAAACTGCTGAGACAACTGCAGAAGTTCAAGTTTAGATGCAGTACTTTGCGCAATTTTTTTTCGTTGTTCATTAATACGCGCATTTAAGTGAGTGACTCGAATTTCGGCAGGAAGTTTCGGCAAATGAAATAACATATAAATTCACATCTCTATAATTCATCTTTATGAGGATAACATGAGGTCAAAATAGACAAATTTCAATAGCTTTATTGAAATGTTCTGCCAATCGTAGGATCAATTTGATCAACAATCGGCATAAAAAGTAGATACATTATGCATACTATCTCGATAAAAAATTATCGAACCGATGAGCATCCACGCATCATCTCATGATTGATATCTATCTTTATAATCAATTAGAGACTCTTATATGATTTCAGAGTGAATAAATTGAATTATATTAGGAAAATAACTCTTAAAATCAACATCTTAATACTCATTATTTAACTTGTTAAACTTTTCTGAAATGTATTTTCAATGCGCCAAATTATGTCGTGTCAGCATATATTTTTCACTATTTTTTTGGCATGATGGTTCCATACAGTAATGATGAATAATGATAAATGACTCAAATGCGTTGGCTGGAACTGTTATCAACAGTTCGATTTGGTAGTTCAAAACAAAATACAGAACAAGCACGTAGCCCCTTCCATAAAGATTACGATCGTATTATTTTTTCTCAGAGTTTTAGGCAACTTAACCGTAAAACTCAAGTTCACCCCCTGACTCAACATGATGGCATTCATACGCGTCTAACACATTCCCTTGAAGTTTCTTGCATCGGACGCTCTTTGGGAATGCTGGCAGCTGAAAAAATTCGTGATGAGTTACCTATGTGGATCTCTCCTGCAGATGTCGGTGCAATTATTCAAGCAGCTTGTCTTGCACACGATATTGGTAATCCCCCCTTTGGTCATGCAGGTGAATATGCGATTCGAGAATGGTTTGATGATGCATCACACGGCGATTTTTTATCGAGTTTAACCCCTGAACAGCAGGCCGATGTTCGCCAGTTTGAAGGCAATGCTCAAGGTCTTCGTTTACTCACGAAAATTGACTATCACCCTAATGACGGTGGAATGCGCCTCACTTACGCAACCTTAGGAGCTTACTTAAAGTACCCATGGCTTTCTAAAACCATTGACTCTCAGGGAAATACGCCTGCCAGTAAACGAGCTAAGTTTGGTTGCTATCAATCTGAAAAAGAAATTTTGCAACAAATTGGTCACCAATTAGGTCTTATACAATATGGTGAGTATCATTTCTGTCGCCATCCACTCACCTATTTACTCGAAGCTGCGGATGATATTTGTTATGCCCTGATCGATTTAGAAGATGGCATTATTCTTAACATGCTCAGCTATGAGCAAGTCGAACCTATTTTTTTAAATCTGCTCGGTGACTATGGCACGCCTGCTGAACTTGCAATGCCATACACCACGTGGCAACAAAAGATTGCAGCATTGCGTGGTCGTGTGATGAAACGCTTGGTTGATGAAGTCACTTCCGCTTTTGCTAAACATCATTTTGAAATTTTGTCAGGACAGCTTAAAGGTAGTTTACTCCAATATTGCTCGCCCGATATCGAAGCAGGAATTGATTGTGCAAAGAATTTAGCACGGGAGAAAATCTTTGAGCACCCTCAAAAATCTGGTTTAGAAATCATTGCACATCAAAGCTTACAGCACATACTAGATGCATTTATTCCACTTACAACACCAAACAAAATTCATAACTTTAAGGAAGGACGTTTACTGTCTATTATCTCAGGCTTAGGTGTTCGTTTTAGTGATGATCACTATGACAATATCATGCAAGTCTTAGATGTGATCTCAAAATTTTCAGATCATCAGGCTTATCATTTGGCACAGGAACTTCAAGGGAATAAAGTTGGATTTTTATAAAACTTAAATTTAGTGTTCAGGAAAAGAGCATAAAGTGTTTTTTGATTTTGCGTTCTGAAGCAATGAACACTACTATGCTGGCATAGTGAATTTAACATCGACAAATAAGTGAAATAATTGAATGATTGGATGTCTTATTGGTGAAGTGCTTGCTTTAGAAGCACCAACAGTTTTATTGAATGTAAATGGTGTTGGTTATGAGGTTGATACACCTCTCTCAACATTTTGCCAATTGCAGAAAGGACAAAAAGTCACTTTGTGGACGCACTTGGCTGTACGTGAAGATGCTCAATTACTGTATGGATTTTCCAACGCACAAGAAAAAAGTATTTTCCGCACTTTACTTAAAGTGAACGGCGTTGGTCCCAAAATGGCATTGGGTATTCTCTCAACACTCAGCGTAGACATGCTTATTCATACTGTTGAACATGAAGATGTAAACACTTTAGTCAAAGTTCCGGGTGTAGGCAAAAAGACCGCAGAGCGTTTAATGATTGAACTTCGAGATCGCTTTAAGGCGCTTGCAGCTCATCCATCCACATCCAATTCTACAACAGCGCAAATTCAGTTTACGGGTAACTCTGCTGTCGCTGAGGCTGAAGCTGCTTTACAGTCATTAGGTTACAAGCCACTAGAAGCGCAAAAGTTAGTCAATGCCGTCAAAGGTGATTTCACCGAGGCATCCGATATTATCCGTGCTGCTTTAAAATCGATGAATAAATAAGATCTCATATTATGCAAGACCGTATTATCAGTGGTTCTGAAAAACCAGAAGATCATTTTGATCGTGCCATTCGACCAACATCATTAGATGATTATATTGGTCAACCTGTTGTGCGTGAGCAGATGGAAATTTTCATTGGTGCAGCTCGTGGACGTGGTGAAGCTTTAGACCATACCTTGATTTTTGGTCCTCCGGGTTTAGGTAAAACCACACTTGCCAATATTATCGCGCGTGAAATGGGTGGCAATCTCAAATCCACCTCAGGTCCTGTGTTAGAGCGCGCTGGTGATTTGGCAGCAATGCTCACTAACTTAGAAGAAGGTGACGTTTTATTTATTGATGAGATTCACCGTCTCTCTCCAGTGATCGAGGAAATCCTTTATCCCGCGATGGAAGATTACCAACTGGATATTATGATTGGTGAAGGCCCTGCTGCGCGTTCAATTAAGTTGGATTTACCGCCATTCACTTTAGTCGCTGCGACTACTCGTGCCGGTTTACTGACCTCTCCGCTTCGAGATCGTTTTGGTATTGTCCAACGATTAGAGTTCTATTCGGTTGAAGATTTGACCCATATCGTGACTCGTTCTGCAAATCTGATGGATGTTCCAATCACAGAAGCTGGTTCGAAGGAAGTGGCTCGTCGTTCTCGTGGTACGCCTCGTATCGCAAACCGTTTACTGCGTCGTGTACGTGACTATGCTCAAGTGAAAGGTACAGGTGAGGTCACACAAGAAATGGCGCAACGTGCGCTTGATATGTTGAATGTGGACAAAGATGGTTTAGATACACTCGACCGCCGTTATTTATCCATGTTATTAGAACGTTTTGATGGTGGTCCTGCAGGTGTTGAAGCATTAGCAGCGGCTATGGCAGAAGATTCAGGCACGCTGGAAGATGTGATCGAACCTTATTTAATTCAGCAAGGTTATGTGATGCGTACTGCTCGTGGTCGTATTGCGACGAATCAGGCATATTTACAGTTTGGGATGACACCACCTGAGCCGAAAGAAAAGTGATGAAAAGCAGCTTAGGCTGCTTTTTTCTGATTTGAGATAACTTTCATCTGTTTGCTAATCCTTCTCTTGATTTTAGATACTGCTTGTAAGATTGTTTTCTCGTTACATTCTTCTATCTCTTCAACTGATAAGCATTTATTCAATAAACCTAAGAATTTTTTCGAAGCTTTCTTATGATTACCTAATGTTTCAGGAACATCTCCTTCATCTAACTCTTTCCTTTTATCAAAAAATAACTCATTAAAAGTGTCACCGAATAAAATTAACTCTTTATGACTTGGTTCTATATCCTCATCAAGAATTTGAGCTAACTTATGGAAAGATAAAATTGCTTTAGAATGTAATGCTTTAATATTACTTAAAGCCCTTACAGACAAGATACTGAGCGATGTTCTGTTTGTTTTATCCATTTCAAAATATTCTTGCTCATACATTTCTGTTTCATAAATCAACTCAGTAATTGCCGCTAAATAATCAGATGAAAACTCTCTAAATAAATTATTCCATTCTTGTTTTCTTTTCCATTCAAACTCAAGTTCAAGACGATTATTTTGACTCTCTATTAACTCTCTGTTCGCTTTTATCTGTTGCTTTGTGGACATATATACAATGAATGCTGTCACGATAAATGATAATCCAGTAATCCAAATCGCTGTGGTATCAGTCGAACTTACATTCAAATCCAAAGGTATTTTCTGAGTCTCAGGATCAACTAGGATATTCGCAGTATATAAAGGCTGTTGTGGCACAGTCCACGGAAGTTGAATCATGACATCTTGATTATGCTTAAGTTCTTCTTCAACGCCCATCAGCTCCCCCACAACTATTAAAATAATTATTTAAAATGAATAATTTACAAATAATAACAACTTTAAATCTATGGATAAAGCATTAAAAATCAAAGCTTCATAGTTACTATACTTTTCATGTATTTTGATATACCTGTTAAGTTTTGCAACCATCAGAAGTGAATGAGAAGCTCCTAAAACTTTTGGATTTTTAGGACATTGAGTTCATGATCTCACTTAGGCTATTTTCTGCTTGTACTATCTTACCCCTTTGTTCAACCTTGAGTTTTGCAGATTGGGTTGATGACGGTGTAAACGCGGTTGAACAACATACCATCAAATTAAGACAGCACATTCACCAACATCCCGAACTCGGCAATAGGGAATTTAAAACCTCGGCTCTGGTTCAAAAAGAATTAAAAAAATATGGAATTGAAGTCCGCACAGGCTATGCCAAAACAGGTGTAATCGGAATTCTTAAAGGTGCAAAACCTGGCCCAGTGATGGCATTACGTGCAGATATGGATGCATTACCTATCGAGGAAAAAACAGGACTTTCTTTTGCGAGTAAAGCAAAGGCAACCTATCAAGGTAAAGAAACGCCAGTGATGCATGCCTGTGGACATGATGCTCACACAGCAATGTTACTCGGCGCTGCAAAAGTGCTTTCGGAAAATAAAGATAAAATTGCAGGTACTGTTGTGTTTGTCTTCCAACCAGCTGAAGAAGGTGGAGCAGATATTGATAACTTTAGCCATGGCGATCAAATTGGTTCACGTAAGATGATTGCAGATGGGGCTTTAAAAAATCCTAAGCCTGAAGTGATCTTCGGTATGCATGTTATGGCAGGTATGCCTAGTGGTCATATTTTTTATAAAGATGGCACTATTTTAAACAGTGCAGATCACTTGCGCATTCAGGTCAGTGGAAAACAAGTTCATGGTTCTATGCCATGGCTTGGACGCGATCCCATTTACGCTTCATCTCAAATGATTAGTAATATGCAGAGTTTGATCAGCCGTCGTGCAGATTTAACCAAAGGTATGGGGGCAATCAGTATCGGCAGTATCCAAGGTGGAACGGTAGGAAATGTGATACCAGAGCAAGTCAATATGGTTGGCACGATTCGATCAAATAATGAAGAGGTCCGCCAGAATATTCTCAAGGATTTACCGAAATTGATCGAACATAATGCTCATGCAAATGACGTAAAAGCCAAAGTAGAAATTGCCGCTTATGCCCCCGTCACCACGAACGACAAAACGCTAACTCAACTCATCGCGCCATCACTTGCGAAAGTTCACGGTGAAGATAAATTACATGTGCTTGAAAACAATGCAAGCGCAAGTGAAGACTTTGCCTATTATGGTCAACTTATGCCTTCATTGTTCATTTTCATTGGTGCAACACCTCAAGATCAAGAGATGAGTAAGGCTGCACCCAATCATAACCCTCAATTTATTGTAGATGATGCGACATTAAAAACTGGCGTTGAAAGCCACATTCGTTTTGTGATGGACTATCCGACTATTGCACAACAAGTTCAACAAGATTGGAATAACAAATCTTAAGCATCATAAAAAAAATCCTCCTTGATGGAGGATTTTTTATTTCAAAAATTTATTTCTGCTCGATGAACTCTTTAAAATCTGCTTTACGAATCATCGCATGGATGCCTTTTGTTTTATCTACAACTTGAGAAACTTCGAAATCAGTCGCCGCACTGAGATAAGCATATGCAATTTCTTCACTTATGCCATATTCATTTACTAAGAAATTGATTGCTTCACGCGTAGATTTACGCATTGCTTCATCCAAATCTTTATCTAAGCCAGGTGTAATCCAAAATTGATCATTTTCACCTAATGGCTGAGAAAGTTGCTTACCTGGAATATGATCTTTACCCGCTTTTAACACACTAATTTTAAACGTTGCACGCGCTGAACCTTCTAAAGCAGTTAATGCAACTTCACCATCACCTTGAACAAAATGACTATCACCTGTGTAGAATAATGCACCTGGAACTTGAACAGGATAAAAAGCGGTTGCCCCAGCAGTTAAATCATTAATATCAATATTTCCACCATAAAATGAGGGTGGAACTGAGTGAACAGGTTCGCTGGTATTTGGTGCAACACCCATTGTACCCATAAACGGATTTAATGGAAAACGAATCGCTTTACCAGATTCTGTTTGAATCACCCCCTCCCATACACCCTCTTTATTTTGCGCAATGGGTGTAAATACTGAAACATTACCATAAGCATCGGGATTTTCTGGCGAAGCATGATCCTGTTTTTGTCGTTTAGGGAATTCAGGCAATGTACCTTTACCATGGCGGTTCGAAATAACACCATAAGGAACACGTGGTTCTATTTTCAATATTTCAACTTTAAGCACGTCTCCCGGCATTGCACCTTCAACGTAGATCGGACCAGTAATAATGTGTGGACCATCTTTATGGAAATCATGCTTTAAATTAGAGCGGGTGATCAATTTCGCTTCATCTAAAATGTGCTCTTTTTTAACACCTTTAGATGTAAAGTATTTTTCAGCATCACGCCCTTGATCCTCTAATAAACCTTCATGTGACACTGTATCAAAAGTCACATGACTCCCCGATGGAACCGTTAAAACTGGCTTAGCATCTTTATTCGGTAGATAACCCCATTGAATAGTATTGAGTGTGCTTGGAATATAATAGTGTCCAGCATATTCCCCTTTTTTTAGTAAAGTTGGCTTGCTTTCAATCTGTTTTAAAATTTTAAAATCTTCAGCCAAACTCATGGTCGAAAGGCTTAATATCGATGTAGCAATCGAAATCGATAAAGCTAACTTTTTTAACATACACCCAAATCCAACTATAAATTTCATGTGAAATTATTTAAGCAAGCCCTATGCCAAACATGAATAAAATTCAATTAGATCTGCATTTTCATCTTAAAATATTTCGCCCAATCTACAGCTATTTTTGAAATCTTGTGCCATTGGTCTGTAAAAATGGAGTGCTAAACTTCAAGCCTTTCAAACATTGTATCAATCAGCGTTTCGCATTCTTTGTCAAGAATGTTGCAAAACACTGGACTATTTAAAGTAATGGAACACCTGTATGGCGAACAAATTTGAATTTCAAATCCGAGTGTATATTGAAGATACAGATGCAGGAGGCATTGTTTATCATGCCAATCATATTCGCTTTATGGAACGCGCACGTACAGAATGGTTACGCGCTTCAGGGATTTCACATTACTGGCATCAAAAAGATTACAACTTTGTCGTGCATAAATTAGCGCTTAAATATTCACGTCCAATATTAATGGATGACTTAATTACTGTTACAGCAAGTGTAGTTTCGTGTAAAGCAACGTCTTTTGTATTGCAACAAAATATTTATCGTGGTGAAATCATGCTAGCTTCAGGGGAAGTAGAATTGGCGTGTATTAGCGCTGAAATGAAACCGCTGAGAATTCCAAATGAAATCCGTGATCTAATCGAAAAAGAATTAGCCCACGCATAAAAATATGATTGGCACATGTAACTATGGCAACACAACTCGAATCTTCACTTCACGTCACAGATTTAATTCTTCAAGCGAGTCCAGTCGTACAACTGGTCATGCTGGTGTTGGTACTAGCTTCACTCTTTAGCTGGTACCTTATTGCCAAGTTACATATGACGTTTAAAAAAGCTCGCCAAGGTGATGATCATTTTCAAAAGATTTTTTGGTCTGGTGCTGAACTCAACACTTTATATAACAATGCACAAGTCAACTCTAAGCGTGAAGGCTTGGAAGATGTTTTTTATCTTGGTTTTGCAGAGTTTCTCAAACTCAAAAAAACCAAAGCTGAAACAGCACAAGTCATTGATGGCACAGAGCGTATTCTTGGGGTGGGTTTAAGCCGAGATCAGAGCCGTATGGAACAAGGCCTCAGTGCACTTGCCAGTATTGGTTCGGTTGCGCCCTATGTTGGTTTATTTGGTACAGTCTGGGGCATTATGAATGCTTTTATCGGCTTAGCCCAAGTCGATCAAGTGACGCTAGCAACTGTCGCACCAGGTATCGCGGAAGCCCTCATTGCGACTGCTATTGGTTTATTTGCTGCGATTCCTGCAGTACTTGCATTCAACCACTATACGGCCAAAAGTGAAGAAATTTACTCAGATCGTTCCTTGTTTGCTGAAGAAATGGTGGCGCTTTTACAACGTCGTTCTGTGGGTTCTACACAGGAAGCTGAATAAATGGCCGTTCGTCGTTCAGGGCGTTTCCAACGCATCAAAAAGCCACTTAACAGTGACATGAATGTAGTTCCTTATATTGATGTCATGTTAGTACTTTTAGTGATTTTTATGGTGACCGCACCAATGATCACAAGTGGCATAAAAGTTGATTTACCTGAAGCAAACAGTGTACCGATTGAATCTAAGGATGCACCAGCTATGGTGACTTTAGATCAACAAGGACAATACTTTTTAGAATACAAGGGTAGCCAACCAAGTCCACTGAGCTTGCAGGAATTACAACAGACACTCCGTGATGCACAACAAACTGCTGAACGTGAGAATAAACAATTTAGTGTCGTCATCAATGGTCATAATACTCGACCTTATGGTGAGGTGATGACGCTCATGTCAAACTTACAAGATGCAGGGATCAATCAAGTTGGCTTGCTGACCAAACCAATTCAATAAGCTATGAAAGAATCTAACTCTCGCTTTTCAAAAGAAAAGAAAATTGCAATCGGATTCACTGTTGCGGTCCATGTGATTGCGATCACAGGCTTATTGTTCCTTGGGTTGACTCAACCTCCTGAGCCAACTAAAACTGTTAAAACAGTTTTAGTTAAACCTGAAGATCTGGTACCACCTGAACCCACACCATTGGTTGAATCTGATCACTCAGATACAGCGCACCAGAACGTTCAAGAAAATGTTCAACAGACCAATGAGCCGATTAAAAATGCTCCTGTGATTCCTGTTGCGCCTCCTGTATCTCCTCCAACTCAACCAAAAGCCGAAGAGCCAAAATCCGACCGTAAAGCTGAGCAAGTGGCAGCGGTTAAAGCTCAACAAGAAGCCGAACGTAAAGCTGCGGTTGAAGCACAACGTAAAGCGACTCAAGAAGCGAATCGGAAAGCTAAAGCTGAGGCCGATGCTAAAGCTAAACAAGAGACCGCTCAAAAAGCCAAAGCAGCTGAGCAAAGCGCAAAACAGGAACAACAACAAAAGGCGAAAGCTGATGCGGCTTTAAAAGCGAAACAAGAAGCTGATCGAAAAGCTAAAGCTGAGGCAACTCAAGCCAAAGCTAAGCAAGAAGCTGATCGGAAAGCTAAGGCGGAGGCCGATGCTAAAGCCAAACAAGAAGCCGACCGGAAAGCCAAAGCTGCTGCTGAAGTCAAAGCAAAACAAGATGCTGATCGTAAAGCTAAAGCGGAAGCAGATGCTAAAGCCAAACAAGAAGCCGACCGGAAAGCTAAAGCTGCTGCTGAAACCAAAGCAAAACAAGATGCTGATCGTAAAGCTAAGGCTGCAGCTGATGCCAAAGCTAAAGCGGAAGCTGATGCGAAAGCTCGTCAGGAAGCACAAAGAAAAGCGGATGCCGAAGCCAGAGAACGTGCCGAAGCTGAAGCTCGAGAATCTGCCGCTGAAAAAGCTAGACAAGAAGCAGCCAACAAAAAAGCTGAATCTAAACGCATCGCTTCTTCAGCAAAAAGAGACTTTGAGCAAAAAATTAAAGGTGCTTGGAGAATGCCAATAGGCTCTTCAGGTCAAAAAGCGACAGCACGCGTGACATTATCTGACAGTGGTTCTGTGACTTCAGTCATCGTCAATGCATCAGATCCAGATGTCAAAGCCAGTGTTGAACAGGCTGTTCGTGCAGCAGCACCATATCCGATGCCATCCGATCCTGATGCAAGGCGTGAAGCTCGTAGTTTCACTTCTTCATTCACCGTGAAATAATAAAAAACCTTTCGATTCGTCGAAAGGTTTTTTTATGAATTGCGGATAATTACACGCTTTATATAGATTCGGTACGGAGCTATATGCTAAAAAGCTAGAATATTCGAAAAATTAGTATCTTGAGTACGTGACCTCTCATGAAAATGATCTCAAAACATCTTCTCGGTTTAGCAATTTTGGCAGCATTTAGCCCTGCCCTCATTACGACCTCTTATGCACAGCTTCATCTTGAAATTGCTAAAGCACCTGAAGAAGCACCAAAAATTGCTATCGTGCCATTCGTAGGTGATCAACGCTTATACCCTGTTGTAGAGCAAGATTTAAACCGTTCAGGTCGCTTTACCAGTTCATCTAAAAATTTACCTGCAACAGCAACCATCAATCAAGCCAATGGTGCTGCTTGGCAATCTGCAGGCGTACCTTATGTTGTGAATGGTGAAGTTAAAACCAATCCTGATGGCTCACTGGCTGTTCATTACCAACTCTATGATGTCCAAAAACAACAATATTTGCTCAATGAACTATTAACTGTACCACCATCGCGAATTCGATCTGCAGCACATATGATCAGTGATGCGATTTACCAAGCATTAACAGGTATTCCTGGTGACTTTAGTGGTCGCATCGCTTATGTTTTGCGAAATCCTGCGACTCCTGATAATCGCTATACTTTACAAATCGCAGATACGGACGGCGAACAACCACGTACTGTATTGAGTTCGCGCGATCCAATTTTATCCCCTGCTTGGACACCTGATGGCAAAAAAATCGCTTATGTTTCATTCGAAACTAAACGTCCAGCGATCTATGTTCAAGATTTAGCGACTGGACAACGTGAAAAATTAGCTGGCTTCCGTGGCTTAAACGGTGCGCCAAGTTTTTCCCCAGATGGTAAAAGCATGTTGTTCACTGCTTCAATGCATGACAACCCTGAAATTTATCAAATGGATTTAAATACGCGCCAAGTGAAGCGTATGACAAATAATACAGCAATTGATACAGAAGCTCGCTATACCCCAGATGGTAAAGGTTTTATCTTTACCTCAGACCGTGGTGGTTCAGCACAGATCTATCATTACACGTTTGCTGATGGTTCAACAAAACGTTTGACTTTCCGCGGAGCATTCAACGCACGTGGCAGTTTAAGTGCCGATGGTAAATATGTTGCTTTAGTACATCGCCCTTCAGGTAGCAACTATAAGGTAGCAATTCAGGAAATCTCCACTGGGATCACGAACATATTAACGCCAACCAGTTTAGATGAATCACCAAGCTTTTCACCAAATGGTCAAATGGTCGTATATGCGACACGTGAAGGCAGCCGTGGATTGTTATCGATTATGTCTACAGACGGCCGCTTCCGCATGAATTTACCTAGCGAGCAAGGTGAAGTTCGTGAACCTGCTTGGGCACCTAAATAATCGAATTTAATCTTTCAAGGAGATGAACATGAACGCGATTAAAACGTTTGCTCTTCCACTCATTGCTGTAAGTTTAGTAATGACGGGTTGCGCAAGCCGTAAACCAGCAACTACAGATACCACTACGATGACACCACCATCAACGTCCACCTCTGTAAATACGACTGGTCTCAGTGAAGATGCAGCATTAAATGCTCAAAACTTAACGGGTGCTTCTGCTAAAGGGGTAACTGAAGCCAATAAAGCTTTCTTGGCTAAACGTGTTGTTCACTTTGATTATGACAGCAGTGAGCTATCTACTGAGGACTATCAAACCCTCCAAGCACATGCACAATTTTTATTGGCAAATGCAAACTCTAAAATCGCATTAACTGGTCATACCGATGAACGTGGAACGCGTGAATACAATATGGCTTTGGGTGAGCGACGTGCCAAAGCAGTTGAAAGTTATTTGGTTACAAATGGTGTAAATCCAAACCAACTCGAAGCTGTGAGTTATGGTAAAGAAATGCCAATTAATACAGGTAACAATGAAGCTGCGTGGAAAGAAAACCGTCGTGTAGAACTCAATTATGAAGCAGTGCCACCACTTCTTCGCTAATGAATGCAAAAAAAGCGCTCAATTCGAGCGCTTTTTTTATATCAGGTTTAAGACCTTTGCGAGTCTGGCATGGGCACTTGCATAGACTCAATCATGTCATGCTTATTAAACTCTTTATATTCAGGTTTAGCCTCGTACTGTTTCCATGCTTCCTTGGAACTCTCTGAACTAATTTCGTTTAAGTCGATTGCCTCACCTGGCGTTGGAGTTGCTTCAAACTTTTGAATGCTCATTTTAAAGCTCCTTTTAAAATCATCCTCCTACCAACATACCATGTTCTAAAACTCTGGCAAGTGCAAAATCACCACAAATAACGCAGGATAATTTCTATTTTGCACTGAACTCATCTAAAATAGCCCAAGATCCAAATTTTATTCTTTTAAAGCTTTTAGGAGCGTCCTTGTAATGTCATACCTCACCTTGTCACAATATCTTGCACAACAACAAGGAAATCTAACGCCTGAACTCTCTAATGTGATTGAAACAATTGCTGAAACGTGTAAAACCATCGATTCAGCATTGCAAAAGGGTGCCTTAGCGGGTGTATTAGGTAGTGCTGGTAATGAAAATGTACAAGGTGAAGCACAAAAAAAATTAGATGTTATTTCAAATGACTATTTAATTGATGCGCTAAAAAACAACGCAAATGTAGGCGGTTTAGCTTCTGAAGAACTCGATGAGTTTACACCAGCACAAGAGAACGGTAAGTATTTAGTTTTATTTGACCCACTAGATGGCTCAAGTAATATCGATATCAATATGTGTGTTGGCACAATCTTCTCTATCCTGCCTGCCAAAAATTCAGTGACACAAGCAGAAGATTTCCTTCAAGCAGGCACTGAACAAGTCGCAGCTGGTTATGTGTTATATGGCCCATCAACTATGATGGCATTAACCGTTGGTGCAGGTACTGTTTTCTTTACATTTGATCCAGAATCAAAAACATTCCTGTTGACGACTGAAAATATCCAAGTGGATGCCGATACAAAAGAATACGCCATTAATGCTTCAAACCAACGTCATTGGGAAGAACCTGTTCAACGCTATATTGGTGAGCTACAAGCGGGTAAAACATCTGTACGTGAAAAAGACTTTAATATGCGTTGGGTTGCCTGCATGGTTGGTGATATCCACCGTATTCTTTGCCGTAGTGGGATCTTCTTATACCCTTACGATACCAAAGATCCTAAGAAAGCAGGTCGTCTACGTCTTATGTATGAAGCAAATCCAATGAGTATGCTCATGGAACAAGCAGGTGGTGCTTCGACAACAGGTCGCGTGCGTATTATGGAAATCCAACCGACTGAACTTCACCAACGTGTACCAGTCGTTATTGGTTCAAAAAATGAAGTTGAGCTTGTTACTGCTTATCATCAATAATTTTACAATTGAGAGCCTATTGATTTAGGCTCTCATGGAAGTCAAACTGAATGGCCATTATCTTTTTAGAATCTAAAGACAACCCGAAAATTAAACATTTACGTGGTTTAATTGATCAAAATAGTTACCGTAAAAAGCAAGGCCAAACTGTTCTTGAAGGCACACATTTGTGCTTAGCTTGGTTAGAAAAAAATCGTAAGCTGAATTCGATTTTTACCACTGAAAAAGCAATGGAACACGCCGATTTTGACGAAATCGCACAACACTATACAGGTTCAGTGTTTGTTATTAGTGAATCACTCTATAAAGACATTAGCACGCTAGGAACCACCTTAGCATGTTTAGCGATTGTAGATTTACCAACTCAACGTGATGCTCTAGATTACACTCAAGACACTTTAATTCTTGAAAATGTTCAAGATCCAGGCAATGTGGGTACATTACTTCGTTCAGCTGCGGCTGCAGGTATTGAACAAGTTGTTTGCACCAAAGGTTCAGCATCTTTGTGGTCTCCTCGCGTATTACGAGCAGGAATGGGTGCGCACTTTTCATTAAAAACCTATGAAAACGTTGCGCTTGAAGATGTGCTGTCTCAATTCAAAATTCCCGTGTATGTCACGAGCTCACATGAATCAGAAAGTTTATATGCAAAAGACTTAACTCAAGCTTGCGTATGGGTACTGGGCAATGAAGGTCAAGGCGTTTCGGAATATGCCCTAGCACATGCTTCAGCAATTACCATTCCCCAACCGGGTGGTCAAGAATCATTAAACGTTGCAGTTGCCGGATCGATTTGTTTCTTTGAAATGGTACGCCAACGGATATGATTCGTTAAAATATATTAACGAAGTCACTGAAAATAAAAAAATCTATTAAACTGCTAAAAAATAGTTGCTTAGATTGTCAACCTACCATTATGTTTTGACGTTATATAAGTAACGATTAGAAAATAATGGTGGGTACCCAATGACGGGATTTTCCATCTCTATGGATTTAGCACCAAAAAAAGTCAAGCCTGAAGATTCGAGTGTTCTTTTGAATACGGCCGAACAACGTCTTAAATATTTTATGCAAGACGTCACTGGGCGTGCATTGGTGATGATGGAAAGTGCAACTCAAGGACACAATGGCATTGCCATGGATTTAGTCCAAGAAGCTTTTATATCTTTGCATAAATCTTATGCTGATAAATCCACTGCAGAGTGGTATCCCCTTTTCTATACCATTTTAAATAACAAACTTCAGGATTGGCGTCGTAAAGAATCTCGACGGGCTTTTCCATTCTCGTTATTTAAAAAAAATAACCACGATGAAGATGATGACGAAACCATCAATATTGTGGATGAATCAACACCTAATCCGCTGCAATTTCTTGCACAAGAGATGGCTGTTGAGGAGATTCAAAATGCAATTTCTAAGTTACCTGTTCGCCAACAACAAGCATTTATGTTGAGAGCATGGGAAGGGTTTGATACACAAACCACAGCCGAAATCATGAATTGTTCAGAAGGCAGTGTAAAGACCCATTACCATCGAGCTATACAGGGCTTAAGATCTGCTTTGTCTCACTTAAACCCAAATGACGGGGGATCATCGGATGAATCATGATGAATTTACCAAACAAGTGACTGAAAAATTGAATGTACTGGCATCACAACATCGCAATAAAGCGGTCGTGATGGAGCATGTACTCGATGAGATTAAAGACAAACCGTTATTTTCTCAGTTGATGACTTGGAAAGTTACTGGTTTTGCATTAGCAGCCGCGATCACAGGATTTGTGGTACTTCCAAATGCATTTGATTTGGAAGAAGCTCCAAGCCCACAACAAGTGATTGTCACCCCTAAACTTTCTCCGCAAATGATGGAAGATCTAGAAATGTTATCTGTTTTTGGTGAGGATAAATCAGCTCATGGCAGCTAAAGGCTTAGCGATTGCACTCTGCACATTAGGTTTTTTACAAACCAGTTTTGCAGGCTATGAACGTTTTTGGATCTTCTCGAAAGACAATAATTCTGAACTTAATGAATCTTGGGAATCGCTTTCTGAAGAAGAACAAAAAGCACTGATTAAACGCTATCAAAATTTGAAAGAAATTCCTGAAGAGCAAAGTGTTGTTCTACAACAAAGAATGGATTGGTTTACTAAACTGCCTGAACAAGAAAAAATACAAATGCGCGAAACTTGGCAACAGATGAGCTCAAGTGAACGAAATGATTTGCGTAAAAAAATGATGAACGCGACGACTGCCGAGCAGCGCAGGGAAATACGCGAAACTTATATAAATAAATATATACAACAAACCACGATGAAATAATAAACTTTAAAGCCTCCACAAGAGGCTTTATTTTTTAGTTAAAGATATATACCCTCACGTTCAGGCTGATAGAGCACTTTATCAATTTTCACTTTCATTGTTTGCCCATCAGGCTGAGGCCATTCAATTTCTTGTCCTTCCGCCAAACCTAGGATTGCTGCACCAATAGGTGCAATCACATTAACCTGCCCCTTTTCACCTTTAAAGTCATGGGGATATACCAGCACAATCTCTGTAGATTCAGTGGACGGTGCAACCGTTATCAGCACTCTAGCATTCATCGTTACTACATTGGCAGGGATATCTTTAGGCTGTACGACTTCAGCACGAGCCAACTCATTTTCTAAATGCTCCATCGTTGGAGTTACCTGCTTCTGATGTTCCAACATGGTTTCTAAACGATTTAAATCCTGTTCAGAAATAATAATATTTGGATGGCTCATTTTCTGCTCCAATTCAAATGTATAACGACAATTGAATAATTAATAGATACATCAGTTATATCAGAACTATCTAAAAATGACAGATTTGACATTCCAACATTCAATAAAAAAGCCCCCTTGAGGGGGCTTTTCTCAAGTCGAAGATTATTTTGCGTAAACTGGGAATTTAGCGCATACAGTCTCAACTTTAGCTTTCACAGCGTTGATGACAGTTTCATCACCTTTAGAATCTAAGATATCCGCGATCCAACCTGCAAGTTCACGTACTTCTGCTTCACCGAAACCACGAGTTGTTACAGCTGGAGTACCGATACGGATACCAGAAGTTACGAATGGAGAACGTGGATCGTTTGGCACAGAGTTTTTGTTCACAGTGATGTGAGCCACACCTAACCAAGCATCAGCATCTTTACCTGTAATGTCTTGTTTGATGAGAGACAACAAGAACAAGTGGTTTTTCGTACCACCTGAAACAACATCATAACCGCGTTCGATTAACACTTCAGCCATTGCTTGCGCGTTTTTCACAACTTGTTGTTGATATGCTTTGTATTCAGGAGCCATTGCTTCTTTGAAGCAGATTGCTTTAGCCGCTACAGCATGAACTAAAGGGCCACCTTGGTTACCTGGGAATACAGCAGATTGAAGTTTTTTCTCAATTTCTTCATTTGCTTTTGCAAGGATTAAACCTGAACGTGGACCACGAAGTGTTTTGTGAGTCGTCGTTGTAGTTACGTCAGCAATTTGAACTGGGCTTGGATAAACACCAGCAGCAACAAGACCAGCAACGTGAGCCATATCAACGAATAGATAAGCGCCTACTTTGTCTGCGATTTCACGGAAACGCTGCCAATCAACGATTTGGCTATAAGCAGAGAAACCAGCGACAATCATACGTGGCTTGTGTTCTACAGCTAAACGTTCAACTTCTTCGTAATCGATTTCACCCGTTTCTGGATCTAAACCGTATTGGATCGCATTATATGTTTTACCAGAGAAGCTAACTTTAGCACCGTGAGTCAAATGACCACCGTGAGCTAAGCTCATACCTAAAACAGTATCGCCTGGGTTAAGAAGCGCTAGATAAACTGCAGAGTTTGCTTGAGAACCAGCATGAGGCTGAACGTTCGCGTAATCAGCACCAAAGAGTTCTTTAGCACGGTCAATTGCCAATTGTTCAATCACGTCTACATATTCACAACCGCCATAGTAGCGTTTGCCTGGGTAGCCTTCTGCATATTTGTTAGTGAGTTTTGAACCTTGAGCTTCCATTACTGCTGGAGAGCAATAGTTTTCTGAAGCGATTAACTCAATATGAGCTTCCTGACGAGCATCTTCACTCGTAATAGCTTGAGCTAATTCTGGATCAAAGTCAGCAATAGAGATATTGGCAAACATTAGCGAGGTCCTATTAATGTAGGGCTTTTAAGCCGTGCTAAGATTGGCGCGTATTGTAACATGAACTTGTTAAATTTCGAGAATGAAGTTTAAACAGTTTGCAATTAAATTTGATTAATTCCTGTGTGTTTACTCAATTACTATTAAAAACAAATATCTGAATTATGACTATTCTTTTTTAAATTCATTCATTTTTGAAAATTGCCTTTAACAACCTACAGTCTAAACTTGCAGCGTCAATATCATAGAAAACGAAATTTCTTTAAATGAGCACCTTATCTAAATAATTCCCATAATTTGTTCAATTCAGCATAATTTATACAATTCATTGACTTTATTACTGTGAGCTCAGATTTGAAAATGTTAAATTAATTACATCTTTATCATTAACTTGGACATTTGCATGCAAGCCATTATCTTGGATACTGAAACCCATACATTAAACGGTTTGCCCATAGAAATTGCATATGCTCCTATTCAGATTGAACAAGGCAAATTAAGTCTTGATCGCGAAAAAATTTTTGACCAACTATATAGCATTGGTGACGAAAAAATTTCCTATGCTGCAATGGCGGTTCATCATATTCTTGAAAGCGATTTAGTAGATCAACCCAACTTCAGAACCTTCGAGTTACCTCAAGAAACGACGTATATTATTGGTCATAATATTGATTATGATATTCGAGCTATTCAGCAATGCGGCGTTGAAACAAGTCATATTAAAGCCATCTGTACACTCGCTCTTTCTCGACTAGTTTGGCCTCATGCAGAAGCACACAACATTTCTGCTTTAATTTATATGATTAGTAAAGGCAGTAGCAAAGCTAGAGAGATGTTAAAAGGTGCCCATCGAGCTGACGCAGATATTATTTTGACTGCAAATATTTTAATGCACATTATTCATCATTTGGGTATTCAAAACATTGAAGAACTCTATGAAGTATCTGAAGATGCACGTATCCCTCGTACAATTAACTTCGGTAAACATCGTGGGACAGCCATTGTAGATCTTCCAAAAGATTATGTTTCATGGTTACTAAGACAAGAAGACTTGGATCCCTATTTGAAAAAAGCCTTAGAAAAAACTTTAATTGATACGCTTTAAGCAATATTTCATGACTCTCACTTTGAACCTAAACCTCAAAGTGAGAAATTAACTATTTTTTTTAATACTTTTAAACGATTAAACTAAAATTTACACCAATAATTAAAATAATATAATCACATGATAATTAAATATTTTTTATTATTTTTATTCATTCAACACTGCCCACCTCATCCGCTATTAGACTAAGGCGAAGTAGAACATCTTTCTCATAAATATATTAATACGATCATACAACAACGGTATAAATAGGTGCCTTATGTCTAAACTCAGCCAAATTCTAGAATTTGATCCTTTAGATAATCCTATGTATCTTAAAAAAGTCGGAAATTGGGTTCTCACCTTCTTGCATGCCCATGACCAGGTGGAAAAAATCCAGCTCGCCATTACCAATGTTATTCCGCGTCAAGCAGATGGCTCATTGCAGCCTCGACGTATTATCATTGAGCAAGCTGATCAAGAACATCAATGGCAAATCAATCACATAGAATGTTTTGATAGCCTTGAAAATAAAGAAGTCCTGCTCAATGCTTCAGAACAAACGGGTGGATCGATCATTCAAGACCTGCTCAGTGAATTTCGAAAATATGATGTTGAAGTCATGTTTAAAGCATAATTCCGATATGAAAAAGCCCGCTTTACGCGGGCTTTATGTTGGAAGGCTAGTGTTAGATTTATTGTTCAACTGAACTCAACTAACTGTCATTGATCCGTCCAACTCGTCAGTAGCGTTGAATATTTATTTACAACCTACTGTGAGTTTTAATTTAATACTTTCAATATGTGATGTGAAGTGACTTTAACACTTTTCAACAACTGTATAAAAAAAATACAATTGAATTTTTTTATTTATAGATAAGAATAAGTTTCGCGAATATGAACAAAGTTTTAATTCAAAAAAGTCGACCGAAATGGGTCGACTTTTAATTCTAAATTTAAGCTCAGAATTAAGCCAAATGACGTGAACGATTATTTGAATGATTTACACCAAAACGGCCAGCAAAAATCGTCACAATCAATCCAATAAATAAACCAATAAATGACCATAAAGCAGCTTTTGCAGCAGCTTTAGTCGCATCAGCTGCTTTTTCACGTGCTTGATCTTTTAGTTCAGTATATTTCAATTTAGCAGATTGAATATTCGCCTCTAAATCATTAAAGAATTTATCCTGCTGTATAAGGAAATTATTGACAACTTGATTCGCTTCTTGCGGAGTTAGAGATGAATTTTTCGCTAAAGCAGCACTGACTTCATTCTTATTAATAGAAGCAGTCACAGATTGTGCACGATTTTTTAATTGTTCTGATAACTTTTGAATAATAGCATCACTGTAATCTGGATGAATCACCAACTCTTTTGCAGCAACCTTAATTTGCTCCTTTGCCCATTCACCCTGCGCTTTTAAGAATTCAGGTTGCAGTTCCTCGATCCCAGTTTTGCGTAATGCTTCTGACATCTTTTCATCACTATTTTCAAGCTTTGGTAAAGGAACTAATTCCTCAAAAGCTTGAACTCCGATCTGAGTTAAATTAACGCCACCTTGACCAATTCCTGATGCTACACTACCCGCAGCACTACTGACTGAACTAATCGCACTACCAGTAATTTTTGCCGCGCCGCTAATGGTCATTGCACCAAACCAGATACCTAACAGCAATGAAAGTGACCAGACAATAAAGCCATGGATTGCACCATCAGCTTGAGCTAAGTGACCTGCAACAAATCCACCAATAGCCAACGATACTAACAATGAAATAATTGTCCATACGCTTATTGCTATCCCTGAGCCATTTGTAATATCAGTGGTAGATTGTGGATCTAGGAGCGCAAATCCTAATGCAACGCCTAGCAATGATATTAAAATTGAAATAGCTAATACAACAATAACGCCAGCGAAAATACTCGCCCACGAAATTCGATTTTGGATCAAAACTTTTTCTTCGTACATTGTTGTGCCTCTTATTTGAATTATTCATAATTTATGTGATTTATACGGCAATACCGCAATTTAAATTTAAAATAAGCCATGTAAATTTTATGTGAAATATTTTGCATTTTTATGTTTATTTTGAGACTAAATATATTATTATTTGTCAGTATTGGAGCATCTCACGATTCAATCGACTCAGATTAACAATTCAGATTACGCACTAAATTTTGATAAAAATTTACTAAAAATATTTTATTTGACGGACTATGTTTTGTTTGAAAGACATAAAAGAAATGGTGCGCTCAGCGGGACTCGAACCCACGCCACAGGCTTCGGAGACCTGTACTCTATCCAGTTGAGCTATGAGCGCATTTTAGGAAGTGCGCACATCATAACAAAAAAATCTCTAAGGTAAAGCAACTATATATCTTTCGAATTTTTAGTGCTCATGCTTTATACAGTGTTTCAACATCAAAACAGAGAATTCTGATTACAAAGCTTGGTTTATTTTTCAAGATCACTCACAATATCTCAACTTTTCACCATTCGAGATATTCATGACTGATGCATTGACCTTAAGGGATTTGTCGAAGACCTATCGAAATGGTTTTCAAGCACTAAAAGGAATTAATTTAGATGTTCCAGAAGGTGAATTTTATGCACTTCTAGGCCCTAATGGTGCAGGTAAATCAACCACTATTGGCATCATCAGCTCTCTTACAAAAAAAACTGCAGGAACTGTCCAGATTTTTGGTCATAACCTCGATACACATCCTTCTCAAGCTAAACAATGCTTGGGTGTAGTCCCTCAAGAGTTTAACTTTGCGCAATTTGAAAAGACTTTCGATATTTTAGTCACACAAGCAGGTTATTACGGCATTCCAAAAAAAGTTGCTGAAACTCGTGCAGAGGAGTATCTGACCAAATTAGGTTTATGGGAAAAACGTTCTACTCAAGCCCGTATGCTATCTGGGGGAATGAAACGCCGCCTTATGATTGCCCGAGCAATGATGCATGATCCGAAACTGTTAATTCTCGATGAACCGACTGCTGGTGTTGATATTGAACTACGTCGCTCGATGTGGGACTTCTTAACAGAAATGAATCAGAAAGGTACATCTATCATTCTCACAACACATTATTTAGAAGAAGCAGAAGTACTGTGTCGCAAAATTGCAATTATTGATCGTGGCGTCATTAAAGAAGACACCACCATGAAGAACTTCTTAAATCAATTAAATGAAGAATCTTTCATTTTTGATTTGGCTGAACCTATAGAACCGATACAACTTGACATTATTGGTGTGAAATTTAATTTGGTTGATCCAGTGACCTTAGAAATTACGCTTGATAAAGCACATAGCATGAATGATCTTTTTCAACTTCTAGAATCACAGAACATTCAAGTTCGAAGTATGCGTAATAAATCAAATCGTTTAGAAGAGTTATTCGTCAAAATGGTCGAAAAGAATCTTGATGGAGCCGCGCAATGAATTTTAACCAACTCGCTGTAGCTTTATATACGATTATCCATAAGGAAATTCGTAGATTTATGCGCATTTGGCCACAAACATTGTTACCACCAGCAATTACCATGTCACTGTATTTTGTGATTTTTGGAAATCTAGTCGGTTCAAGAATTGGGGAAATGGGTGGCTTTACCTACATGCAGTTCATTGTACCTGGTCTAATTATGATGGCTGTCATTACTAATAGTTATGCCAACGTTTCATCAAGCTTTTTTAGTTCTAAATTTCAAAAAAGTATTGAAGAACTGATCATGAGTCCAGTGCCTTTACATGCCGTACTTTGGGGTTATGTGCTTGGTGGTGTTGCTAGAGGCTTATTGGTTGCTATCATTGTGACTGCAATGAGTTTATTTTTTACTGACTTATATATTACCAACTGGTTCGTCACAATTTATACCGTCCTGATTACATCATTACTGTTTGCATTAGGTGGATTTATTAATGCGGTCTATGCAAAGTCATTTGATGATATTTCGATTATTCCCACTTTTGTTTTAACACCGTTGACCTATTTAGGTGGGGTGTTCTATGCAATTTCTGCATTAAGCCCATTTTGGCAAAATTTATCTTTAATTAACCCTGTCGTATATATGGTCAATGCATTCCGTTATGGGATCCTTGGTCATAGCGATGTAAATGTATCTATTTCTTTATTAGTAATCACAGCGTGTTGCGCCGTGCTATATGCGGTCGCTTATCACTTACTCTCCCGTGGTTCAGGAATGCGTGAATAATGAGCGTTGAACAATCTCTTTTAGGCAAAGACACCAACTATCCAACTGAATATCAACCTGAGGTGCTATTTCCAATTGCTCGCGCAGAAGCACGAGCGAAGTACGCACATGTAGATGGTATTCAACAAGGAATTGATTGGTGGCATATTTTTGAAATTTCTTGGTTGAATCTGTTAGGGATTCCTCAAGTTGCAATTGGTCGAATGCATCTTCCTGCTTCATCACCTTATCTCATCGAGTCCAAATCTCTTAAACTATATTTCAATAGTCTGAATTTTGCTAAATTTGAATCTCAAAATCAGTTTATTGAGACAGTCGAGCGTGATCTTTCTAAAGCAGCCAATGCAGAAGTCAGACTTGAATTATTCGATGTTGATCAATTGAATATTGCTCAGCCTGTAGGAATATGTATCGACCATTATGAGCCTGAACGTCTTGAAAACCACCCTGATGCGAGCTTACTCAAACTCGATGCAGTGTCTTCCGAAGAAATCGTTGAAATTCAATTATATTCGCATTTATTAAGAAGTAACTGCCCAGTCACAGGTCAGCCTGATTGGGGCACAGTTTTTTTAAGATATCGTGGCAAAAAACCTTGTTATCGTTCAATTTTAGCTTATATTATCTCCTATCGTCAGCATAATGGCTTTCACGAACAATGCGTTGAACAAATCTACGCAGATATTTGGGAAAACTTTAATCCTGAAAAGTTGATGGTATATGCGACTTATACACGCCGTGGTGGTTTAGACATTAACCCTTGTCGTGTATCGGACTTTGCATGGATGCCAAGCCCAATTCGATTGGCGCGACAATAAATTGAAGAATAGTTGAGGTTATACGATGTCATATTTTGGTTTTATTCCATCTGAATCTTTGTTAAAGAATATTCAAACTGGAATTGAGAAAAAAAATTCAAACGAACCACTTTACCCTTTGCGTGATCAAACTGCACTCGCTATTAATGATGAAATTATCGATGCAATTTTAGTTGAACTTGTACGTCGTTTCCCTGCAAGTGACAAACGAGAAACAGCTGAAAAACTTGCTGGTTATATTAAATCAACAGTATCGGTACTACTTAAACAGTTATTGGGTAAAGCACCAAATGACGTCGTGAGACAATCGATTGAATTCTCTGAAAAGAGTTTATTCAAAGATCCAGAGGGTAATTATCGTGTCGGTGCTCCATTACCCGCTGATTTAGTGACAAACTTAAAAAATAGCTTTGCAGAAGTACGTGCAGGCAATGATGTCAATCGTGCAGTTCTGTCTGAACAATACAAACAATTCGGTGAAGCTGCAGTTCGTCACTTTATGAATGATTTTAATAAGACCCTAGATCTGGGTATGATTAAACGTAAGGCGTCTGATATCGCTTCTTCAGCGGTCATCAAAGCGGTTCATATTGCTATTGATAAGCTCATTCCTAACTTTACTAAAGAAGAATTGTTAGCTACAGCTGAATATCATGACACGCTATTTATTCAAGAATAAATCAGACTAATCAAAAACCTAGCTTCTGCTAGGTTTTTTTATGTTTTAAAAATAGTTCATCAATATTGAATAAATAAAAGACATAATTCATCCATTTTTACACTTTTTATGTAGGTTTTTGTGAATCCATCACGACCTAATGTTATCTTAATAAACATTGCGATTAATCAAATGATGTTGAACTTTTAATCCTTATCAACACTTATACCTTTGCATCTACCACCGATAATAATTGGATCTGCTGCTGTTATGTTATTTGAAAATTTTAATGTTAAATTACAACGTATTGCTTTAGCACTCAGTGCGTTTATGATCACAAGTTTTGTTCAAGCCAATGACTTCGCTCAACATCCTCAATATCAAAATTTTAAACTAAAAACGATGCAGACCTATGGTTTGAGTGCTGAGCAAGTTGACTGGGCCATGAATGGATCAAAAAACCTACCAAATATTATCCACATTATGAATCGCCCAGGAGAAAGCAAGCCTTGGTACGAATATAAAAAGAATTTTTTAGCAGAAAGTACAATTCAACGTGGTGTGCGTTTTAAAAATCAATATGCAGACACTTTAAATCGAGCAGAACAGCAGTTCGGTGTTCCCCAGTCCATCATTCTCGGTATTCTCGGCGTAGAGACAGGTTTTGGAGCAAATAAAGGTTCATTCATCACACGTGATGCACTAGCCACTTTAGGGTTTGGATATGAACGACGTGCACAATACTTTCAAGACGAATTAAGCGCTTTGATTGCATGGTCTTATAAGGACGGCATTCCAGCTAATTCAGTCGTTGGCTCTTATGCTGGTGCTGTGGGCTATCCTCAATTTATGCCAAGCAATATTCCGAAATTTGGTGTGGATTATGACGGTAATGGTCATATCGATCTCAGAAACTCTGCTGTAGATGCAATTGGTTCTATTGCAAATTATCTTGCTCAACATGGTTGGCAACGAGATCAACCGATTGCTTTTGCCGCACGCTACCAAGGAAATAATGCGGATGCCATCATAGCCAAAGACTTAACACAACCTACTCCATATGGTGCATTAAAAGTTCAAGGCATTAGCCCACTCAATCCTATTGTTAAAATAGATGACTTAGACATGGTCAATGTGATTCAACTACAAGAAAATTATGGACCAGCTTATTACCTTACATATCCTAATTTTCAAGTCATTACGACCTATAACCGTAGTCGAATGTATGCAACTGCACTGTGGCTTTTAGGGACTGAAATCGCGAGTAGATAAATATAAATCTACTTGTTTTCACAAAAGTCAATAAATATTTTTGTGATTAAGTTCACTATTTGCACATTTTACATATTTTGTTACACTATTGATTAATTTTTAACCATATTTTGTGATAATTTGTCGTTTTTGTAACTAAAGTGAAAATAAAGCTAGACACTTTTGTATCAGGATGAATATCATCCACTACCGTTAAATGCAGTTGCACAAGTAAATTTACAGACCATTTAGGTTAATTATCAGCAACTTAGATAATTAACTTAGGGTTCCAAGGAGTTAAACGATGCATGCTTCGCTGAAAATGTTATCAATATTAGGTATTAGTTTGGCTTTGACTCAAACTCATGCCGAGTTGGTTCAATCCTCTTATCTAAATAATGATGTTGACCAATCAAGTCTTGCTTCACGCGTGATTAGCAAAGACTCTACAAGTTTCAATTCACACTTCTCGAATTTAAACAGTTTAGCAATTACTGAAAGTTCAGGTGATAAAATTCGTCGTGAAACAATCGCAGCGAAAATTCAAGTACCTGTTGAAGAGCCTTCAGTGATTGACAAACTTAATAATGTTGCTTCAAACACTGTTCGTCGTTTTAGCCAAACAGGTGTTGCTTCTTGGTACGGTCGTCAATTTCATGGTCGTAAAACTGCAAGTGGCGAGACGTTTGATATGAATGCACTTACTGCAGCGCATCGTAGCTTACCGCTTAATTGCTATATTCGTGTAACAAATAAATCAAATGGTAAAAGCGTCGTTGTTAAAGTAAATGATCGCGGCCCATTTCATGGTAATCGTGTTGTAGATTTATCTTACGGTGCTGCGAAATCTCTTGGTATTACCAATGCTGGTACTGCGCGTGTCAGCATCGAACGTGTGGATGGTCCAAATTCTTAAGTTTTCATGATTCAGCGAAGCATTTAACGAAAAGCCACTCATCGAGTGGCTTTATTATTTTTAATTGTTTCGATGTGACCAATATACAAAAAAGAATCTTGATTTATCATCTTATGTCATACTGTCTTTTATAGAATAAATAAAATTCAAATAATCAGCGAAGGAAATAGGATGAAGACAATTACAGAATGGTTAGATGAATATAGTGATAGCCATCAAAACCCAACCAATAAAACATTACACTGGATTTGCGTACCAACGATTCTATTCTCGATCATTGGCATACTTGCTCATTTCAGCGCATTACTGACTACCCTTTTACTGGTGTTAACACTTATTTTTTATGCAAGATTAGATCTTGTACTCGCTGTTGCAATGGCAGCGTTATTATTGGTCATGTCTTGGCTTATTATTATTCTTCCATTCGGGAAAGGATTCTATATTGCTCTATTCGTTTTGGCTTGGATAGGTCAATTTTACGGGCACAAAATTGAAGGGAAAAAGCCATCTTTCTTTAAAGACCTCCAATTCCTTCTAATTGGCCCTCTATGGTGTATGGATGCCTACCTAGATAAGATACTACCCAATTGGAAATCACGCCAAATCAGCGCTTAAATTAGCAAATACAGCATGGGTTAAATTAGAATTTAATTTAGCCCGATGTTCATACTCTAATTAAGTAATTTATGAGATAGAAAAACAGTAAAGTAAAAACTAAATTACTGATAACTTTTTGACTTATTACCGCAAGCAGTACACAAAACATTGCTGCCCATAAATAGTGATTACTCGACATAACCCTTAATTCTGCTGCTTCATAAAACACAATCGGTACACATATTGCAGTCAACAAACATGGCGCAGAATATTTCAACATCTTTTTCAAAATTCTAGGAAGTGGCACATTTACCCTTGGCTCCAAGAATAAATATCGATTAATAAAGATCATGATCGACAACCCCAGCAAAAGTATCCAGCTCATTTTTAATCCCCTTCTGTTGTTTGCCATTTTTCAACTATCACACTGGCAAACATTCCACATAGACCAGAAATAATTAACGCTGCATTTACTTGGTAAGCTTCTAAAATTAAAGAAAAAATTATGGTAATCACAACACCAACAAGTATTGTAAGATTTTTTATCATTGGCACTATAATTAATATAAGCAGTGCAACGACTGAGAAATCAAGATGCAAATTTGATAAATTAGGAATGAAGTGAGCAAGCACAATCCCAAATAAACTAAATATCAGCCAAAAAATATATAAACAAAGTCCAGCTCCAAATAAATATGCGAATGAGCGTTGTGATTTATTTTTTACTCCAACCGCAAATAATTCATCCGTCAGCAGAAAGCCAAATACAATACGTTTAAATAGTGGAAATTTACTAACATCATTTCGAAAATTAAGCGCGTAAATTAAATGCTGACTCGTCAGAAAAAATATCGTCAGATAGATTGTCATCAGCGAAGCCTGCCCCGAAACCAATCCTAAGCTCACTAATTGTGCAGCACCAGCAAACATAAACAATGACATTGCAAAAGCTTGTATCGCATTCAATCCAGTCTGTATCGCCAAGGAGCCAGCCAATACCCCCATGGCATGACTGCAATTGCCAACGGCATAATACCCAGCACACCATGTATAAAATTCTTTTTTGTATCACTCATCTTTTTCATCAATACATCTTAATCTGATTCACTTATCGATTATTATCATCTGATGAGTAATGATTGATCTTGAATAATATTGCGGCGCAAATTTAAGGAAAATTAATAGTTCAAAAGATATTGTCTAGGCGTTACACCTATTGCACTTTTAAAATGTCGATTTAAATGACTCTGATCAGAAAATCCAGTGAGTTGTGCAACCTCAGTTATTCGCACCCCCTGCTTAAGCAATTGTTTGGCTTTTTGAATTCTTCTTTGAACAAGCCAACTATGTGGAGGCAATCCCGTATGTTTTTTAAATTCACGTAATAAATGCCATGGGCTTGTATCTACATATGCAGACAACTCGTGTAGAGAATAGTCATGTTCAGGAAAACTACTCATAAGTTCTTTTATTAGTTCAACTTTTTTTCTCATTTCTGGTGTGTTGATTGGACTCAATTTCGCCCGTCCATAGCAATAGATCAATCTGGCAAATGTCGTCAAATAGAGGCTTTCTTTAAGCAAAGTATCCTCGCCCTGCTCAAATAAATCGAATAAAAATACTAGTTGCCTCGCCAAACCCAAATCATGAATCACTGCATCCGAGAACCATGGAACTGCATTCTTGGTTGTAAAAAAATCTCGACTCAGATCTAATATCATTTCAGGTGTTGGGTAAATTGCTCGATATTTCCAACCAGTTTCCACAGCGGATGAACCAGTATGTATTTCATCAGCATTCACCAGAATAATATCGCCTTTAGGTGCGATATGAAGCTTTCCAGAGCGGTAAAAACTTTGTGCCCCATCTTCAATGACACCAATACAATAGCCCTCATGAGCATGTTTTGAAAATTGCTTACGTTGAAATTGAGCTTTTAATAATTCCAATCCGCCCAATTCTTTGAAATGAAGATAATTAGCAGACTCTTGCATCTTTTTTCTGGATATTACGCCTATAAAATTGCATAAAAACTATCACGCCTGCATTTTAAATCTAGAATGAAATTGCTCATCTCATATATTTATTTTTATAAAAATTATTGATAACTTCGACCCTGATGCTTTAACCAACCATCAATATGCAGTTTTTTAGGATCATGGTGAGTCCAATGAATTACACCACCCTTGTCGGTATATTCATATTCACCATAGAACTCGACGATATCCCCTTTTTGAATATTCTCAACACGTGGTGCCAAGTCTATATTATGAGCTACCAAAACTGTCTGACCATGATTAAGTTTTAAAATAAATTTCTGATGTCTAGATCCTTCATTATCATCATTTAATATTGCAACAACTTCTCCAGAAGCCCTAACTTGCACATCACTCATCTTTTTTTGAAAAAGTGTCGCTATTTTTGCGGCATCATCATTATCCGCAGAGGATAGTTCTCGTTGGTTAGCATCATTATATTGAGTACTTGCATCTGTAGGATTTAGTGCGTGCTCATTACTCTGTTTTAAATCCTGTTTTAAATCGACACCGAAATATGCTGCGACCAACACTGCAATTAACGCAACAATACTCATTTTTGATTTCTGAGACATATTGATCTCTAAGTTATATTTTTATTTCATCCTAAAGTTTATATCATTTAGACTCATCAAAAAAAAGAAAAAGCCCTTAAAGGGCTTTTTCTTTTTCAAAATAATTGAATCAATTATTTTGCAGCAGCTTGAGCAGCAGCAACTTCTTCAGCGAAAGAAAGTTCAGCTTTTTTCTCAATACCTTCACCCACTTCGAAACGTACGAATTGAGCAACAGTTGTACCTGTAGACTTAAGAACATCAGCAACTTTCTTGTCGTTGTCGATAACGTACATTTGACGCTCAAGAACAACTTCATTTAAGTATTTTTCAACTGAACCAGTTACCATTTTTTCAACGATATTCGCTGGTTTACCAGATTCAATTGCTTTTGCTTCAGCAATTTCTTTCTCTTTAGCGATTAACTCAGCAGAAACACCTTCAGCATTTACAGCAACTGGGTTGAACGCAGCAACGTGCATTGCGATACCTTTACCAGTAGCAGCATCACCAGCAAATGAAACTACAACACCGATTTTTAAACCGTGTTTGTAAACTGCAAGGTTTTCACCTTCAACGATTTGAGCACGACGAACTTGAATGTTTTCACCGATTTTTTGAACAAGCGCAATACGAGCTTCTTCTACAGTTGCACCATCTTCAAGTTTCAATTCAGCAATTTGAGCAGCATCAGTTACATTCGCAGCAAGCGCAGCAGCAGCAACTTTCGCAGAGAAACCAGCAAAGTTTTCGTCTTTAGCAACGAAGTCAGTTTGACAGTTTACTTCTAAAAGAATTGCTTTATTGCCTTCTTGAGCAATTGTAATCGCGCCATCAGCAGCAATGTTACCTGCTTTTTTAGCAGCTTTTGCTTGACCAGATTTACGAAGGTTGTCGATCGCTAACTCGATATCGCCACCAGCTTCTGTCAACGCTTTTTTACATTCCATCATTGCTAGACCAGTACGATCACGCAACTCTTTAACCATGCTTGCAGTAATAGCAGTCATGTTATTCTCCTAAATTCGGTCGAGATATGTATCTGTTAACAAAAACGGCCCAAATTAATCATCTGGGCCGTTTTCCTTGATTGATGCTTAAGATGCCACGATTACGTGTCGCAAAAATGACAAATCCGCATCAAATCGCATTAAGCCTCAGGAGCTTCTTTAGCAGCTTCTTCGCCTTTAGCTTGCGCATTAGCTTGAGTTTGAGCGTATTCTTTACCAGCAATAATCGCATCAGCCATCGCAGTAGCGTAAAGAGTTACAGCGCGGATCGCATCATCGTTACCAGGAATAACGAAATCAACGTTATCTGGGTTAGAGTTAGTATCAACGATACCGATTACTGGAATACCAAGGTTCTTAGCTTCTTTGATTGCAATCGCTTCGTGGTCAACGTCGATGATGAACAATGCGTCAGGTAAACCACCCATGTTCTTAACACCGCCAAGAGCACGTTCAAGTTTTTCCATTTCACGAGTACGCTCTAAAGCTTCACGTTTAGTAAGCTTAGCGAAAGTACCGTCAGTAGACTGAGTTTGAAGATCTTTAAGACGGTTGATTGATTGACGAAGAGTTTTCCAGTTCGTCAACATACCACCTAACCAACGGTGATCCACATATGGTTGACCAGCACGTTGAGCTTGTTCACGGATGATGTTAGAAGCAGCACGTTTAGTACCAACGAACAATACTTTGTTCTTTTTGCTTGCTAGGTTGTTAACAAAGTTCAATGCATCATTTAACGCAGGAACAGTGTGCTCAAGGTTGATGATGTGAATTTTGTTACGCGCACCAAAAATGTATTGACGCATTTTTGGGTTCCAGAAGCGAGTTTGGTGACCGAAGTGCGCACCAGCTTGAAGAAGGTCGCGCATGCTTACGTTGTAATCTGCCATTTTCTTTACCTTAAAAGTTTGGGTTAGGCCTCCATATGTCCGCATTCTCCACCCTTACGGGCACCCAGAGTAATGTGTCGACATATGTGCGGATTTTATTAACCAACATATCATCCGATTAAGTGAATCTATTCACGAAAAGCATTTGATAAATTGGGCGGCTATTTATACCATAGTCACACACAAATTTCCAAAAGTTTTTAAAGATCATGAACAGTACTTATGAAGCACCACGTCGTTTAATTAAATCTGCTGAAGATATCGAAAAGATGCGTGTGGCGGGACGACTAGCGGCAGAAGTTTTGGATATGATCAAACCGCATATCAAGCCTGGTGTGAGTACACTAGAATTGGATACGATTTGTCATGATTATATTGTGAATAAACAAGATGCCATTCCTGCTTGCCTAGGCTATGGTGCTGCGCCTGGCCGTCCTGCATTCCAGCATACGATTTGCACATCAGTAAACCATGTGGTTTGCCACGGTATTCCCTCTGAAAACAAAATCTTAAAGAAAGGTGACATCTTGAATATTGATGTCACAGTGATTAAAGATGGATTTCATGGTGATACCAACATGATGTACATCGTGGGTGGCGAGACTTCTATTCTTGCAGATCGCTTATGCAAAGTTGCACAAGAAGCAATGTATCGTGGTATTGCTACGGTAAAACCTGGTTCGACGATCGGTGATATTGGTCATGCGATTCAAAAATATGTTGAGTCAGAGCGTTTCAGTGTCGTTCGTGAATATTGTGGTCATGGTATTGGCACTGTTTTCCATGATGAACCTCAAGTGCTTCATTACGGTCAACCAAATTCAGGCATGGTTTTAGAAGAAGGTATGACATTTACAATTGAACCAATGGTCAATGCTGGTGTATGGCAAACTAAACTTCTTGGTGATAAATGGACAGTTGTAACGAAAGATCATAAATTATCTGCGCAATATGAACATACTGTTTTAGTCACTAAAACAGGTGTCGAGGTATTAACTGCTCGCCCTGAAGAGGATTTATCCCGATTTCAATAATTTTAGTTAATTAATAAAGTTAAAAAAGTCAGACCAATTTAAATTGATCTGACTTTTTATTTTGCTAAGTCACTCAATAAGAAATAAATTCACAAACGAACCTAACAAATGTTGGATTTTTAAAATTTAAATTCATGATTTTTAAAAATTTTTTATCACAAAAATGAGTAAAAACGCTTTTCAAACTGATTCATTTTATGTTTATATAACGCTTAAAGAATGTAAAACAACAACTAGCAACAAAATCGGACAGGGAGTCCAAAATGACGAAAAAAGCATTCTGGTGCATGGTCGTACCTATTGTTTTTGCATCTACAACTATTTATGCAGAATCATCATTTTTTAATCTGGATGAAACTGAAGGGTTTAAACGATATTCAATTTCAGTCGGACCATTACATGTTATGCCTCAAGGTAAAGCCAAGGCACCTAAAATTCGTACAGCAGTAAAAAATGGTGAAGTTGCAAAAAATGGTGATATTACACTTTCTACAGTTTTTGAGAACTTAGATCCTGATAAAGAAAAAGAAAATCAAAGTATGCAAGCACTTTTGAAGATCGTTGATGCTTTTAATGATACTTATCCAGCCAGTCAAAGTGGAACTTCAACTGTAAGCGGCATTGAAAGTTGGAGTATGGATGGTTCTGGAATGACTGCAGATGATGTCACAACACTTGGCATCATGATCAATTACCATTTCAACGATAAGATCTCATTCGAGAGTAAAGCTGGATTCCCCCCAAAAGTAGATATTCAAGGTAAAGGTAAGATTACAGCACCATTTACAGCCGAAGCTAATTCAACACTTTTAGGTATACCTTTACCAACAATCTATCTTAAGAATGATCTGCCAATTACAGATCTTGAAAGTCATGGAAATTCTATTGCGACAGCTCGTGCATGGACCCCAATGTGGGAATTGCAGTACCATTTTGGACAGACTGGGATCAATAAATTTAGACCCTATGTTGGGCTTGGACTTATGGTCGCATACTTCAATGAATTAGAATTGAATCCAAGTCTTGAAAAAGACCTAATTGATTCAGGTCACATGATTGCCAATATGAAAAATGGACGCGGTGGCGATGCATTAATTAAAGGTAAAAAAAGTACAGCAAATCCCAAGGTTAAACTTGAGTCCGAATTGAGTTTTGCGCCAATAGCCACGCTTGGGTTTACTTACGACTTCAATCAGAACTGGTTTGCAGTTGCATCTATTAGTTATGCACATCTAACAGGTAAAACCACAATTGAAGTCAACGATGATAAACTCGGAACATTATTTTCATCGGAAGTTGATTTAGAAGTAAATCCTATCATTGGTTATGCTGGTGTAGGCTATCGCTTCTAAAACACTTGAGGCATATTGAAGCCATACCCCAATATGCCCAACCTATCACAAATAAAGAAAAAATAAGACAATTAACACACACTTTAAAATCCAACTTATATCATATTTTTCAATAATTTAACAATTGTAAATTAGGATAATAAATTTGATTTCAAGTGAACAAACTGCTTTGCATTTAGATGATTTAATGAATATAAAATGAACTAAAAATTGGACATGGAGTCCTTCAAACAATGAAGAAGTTTTTAGTTCCTACATTATTCGCAAGTTCATTCTTATCTACTCTGAGTTATGCGGAGTCAGGATATTTCAGCCTTTCTGATGAGGGGTTTAAGCGTTTTTCAATTTCAGTGGGTGCATTACATGTAATGCCGCAAGGTAAGGCCCAACCTTTTAATGTAAAAACAGTCATAAATGACAATTATGAATCTAAAGTTGGGGACATTAATGCTTCCACAGTAATCGATAACCTTGACCCAGATCGTAAACCAAATTATTTAGTAGAAGGTATTGTTAAATTAATTTCTGCTTTTCAAGGCAATGTCTCAGGGGCTATTAGTGGAAAATCCTATATTAATGGATTAGCTGAATGGGATAATCCGAATACTGGCTTGGAGGCTGATAAAGTTACAACAGTTGGCATCATGAGTAGTTATCACTTTACAGATAATTTGTCTGTGGAAATAAAAGGTGGAATTCCACCTAAAGTGGATATCAAAGGTATTGGAAATATTAAAGCCCCCTTCTCAGCTACTGCAGCACCGTTAGGTGGAATTGCGGGGAACTTAGACCTCAAAAATAATATTCATATTACTAATCTAGAACAATCTTCAAAAGCTGCTGAAGCTAGAGCATGGACCCCTGCTTTTGAATTACAATATCGTTTTGGTGAGACCGGGATTAATAAATTCCGCCCTTACATTGGCGTTGGATTAATGTACGCTTATTTTAATGAGCTAAAAATGGATCCAGGTATTGAAAAAGATTTAGTCGCCGCTGGGCATATGATCCAAAATATTATTAATCAAAATGCTGGTGCAGCACTCGATAAGAAAGATACCAATGGAAAAATGAAAGTTAATTTAGAAGCAACTGATGTTTTTGCACCTATAGCTACAGTTGGATTCACCTACGACTTTAATGATACATGGTATGCAGTAGCATCTATTAGTTACGCTCACTTGCAGAATGAAACGAAGATCACAGTCGTCAATGAAAATACTGGACAAGAGTTAATCAACTCAAAAGCTGATATCGAGATTAACCCGATATTGGGCTATGCTGGGGTTGGCATGCGTTTCTAACGCATAGAGTAAGAAAAGAGGCAATTGCCTCTTTTTTTTGTAATCAAACAAAAACCAAACATAATTGGCAAATTATTACTACAATGTGTCTAAAAATAAATTTGATAATAAAAATACAAAAATAATCACTCTTTATTTACAGTTTTGGACATGGAGTTCCATAATGAAAAAAAAACTAGCTTACTTAGTTGCATCTATCAGCGCGTTAAGTTTTCCAGTCTTCAGTTATGCAGATTCACCTTATTTTAGTTTAAAAGATGGCGATGGCTTTAAACGTTTTTCGGTTTCAGTGGGTGCATTACATGTAATGCCTCAGGGTAAAGCTCAACCGATTAATATTAACACCGCTGTACCAGAGGGTACCAAGTCTGAAGTTGGACGAATTTCAACATCTTCTGTACTAGGTGCTATTGATACTTCGACAGCAGATGGTGTTGATAAAAAACGTAAATTAGAGACACTTATAAACTCAGGTCTTGTTAGCCCATTAATCCTTGATGAAATCGATGGCGTAAAATATCTTAAGCCATCAGTTGGTGGCACTGCCGAAATTGATGGATTATCATCATGGACTGCTCAAGGGACAGGATTAGAAGCTGATGATGTCACTACCCTCGGAATCATGACTAATTACTTCTTTACAGATAATATTTCTTTAGAAGTCAAAGCAGGAATTCCACCTAAGGTTGATATTAAAGGTAAAGGGAATATATCAGCACCTCTCACAGGCTCAGTAGATCCTGGAAACGTCAATATCATTATTGCAGATATAGATGCAGGGAGTATTATTGGCGGCAATATTCCACTCAAACAAGATATCCAAGTAACAAATCTTGGAGCCCACGGTAAAGTCGCAGAAGCTCGTGCATGGACGCCAGCATTCGAATTCCAATACCATTTTGGTAAAACAGGCGTAAATAAATTTAGACCTTATGTAGGGCTTGGTTTGATGTATGCATACTTCAATGAATTGGAAATGAACTCCAACCTTGAAGCTGATCTAGTCGCTGCAGGTCATAAAATTGCGAACATCAAATTAGGTGAAGCTGGGAAAGCACTTGATGGAATTGAAAGTACTGCGAATCCTAAAGTTAAACTCGAAGCTAAAGATGCTTTCGCCCCTGTAGCTACTGCTGGTTTTACTTATGATTTCAATGATCGTTGGTTTGCAGTCGGATCAATTTCCTATGCGCATCTTAAAGGTGAAACAACAATTACCGTAAACGATGCTGAACTTGGTGAATTAATCAATGCAAAATCAGATATCGAAATTAATCCGATTCTGGGATATGCCGGTATTGGTTATCGATTCTAATTTCCATCAGTCTTCATAAAGCGGCCAAGTGCCGCTTTATTCATTCTAATAACTAAATTTTATTGATTGATAAATTTTTATTCTGTCGTCATGATGCTACTGATCTTTTAAAATTACAAAAAATGCTAAGCGGATTGACCATGTCAGAAACCAAATTTTCAAAACCCCTCATCTTTATGCTCATTGGGAGTGCTTTTATTTTGGCACTCTCCTTAGGTGTCAGACATGGATTTGGCTTGTATTTAGTTCCAATGAGTCATGAGTTTAATTGGAATCATCAAGTTTTCAGTTTAGCAATTGCCTTTCAAAATTTATTATGGGGTGCTGTTCAACCCTTTACGGGAGCGCTAGCAGATAAATATGGGAGTAAAAAAGTCGTTGCCGTAGGCGGCGCTTTATATGCGATTGGACTTGTGATGATGGCATTTAGCTCAACAGGGCTTCTCATCAATCTTAGTCTAGGTCTAATCATTGGTTTGGCTTTATCAGCTACTTCATTTTCTGTTTTGCTCTCTGCTGTCGGACGTGCAGCGCACCCAAGTCGACGTAGTATGGCTATGGGTATTGCCAGCGCAGCAGGCTCTTTTGGGCAATTTATTATGTTGCCAACCACACTTTTACTCTTACAAAATTTTGGTTGGTCATCGGCGCTACTCATCACAGCGATTTTAATTGCATTAATTGTACCCTTGGCTTGGATGCTAAAAGCTCCAATGTATCAAGCGCCTCAAGCAGTTGATGCGATTGCTAAACCTTCTTTAAGTTTTAAACAAATACTCATTGTTGCTAAAAACCACAAACCTTTTATCTGGTTGGCATTAGGATTTTTAGTTTGTGGATTTCAGGTCGTATTTTTGGGCATTCATTTGCCGGGTTATTTAACTGACCATGGTTTTAGCACCACCACTGGTACTATGTTTTTAGCCTTGGTTGGGCTATTTAATATTGTTGGAACTTACACTGCTGGTTGGCTGGGTGATAAATATTCCAAACCTAAATTGCTCATGTGGTTATATGGACTACGTGGCATCGCCATCATTTTATTCCTCGCATTGCCACTCTCGATCTTTACGATTTATAGTTTTGCCATCATTATGGGGTTGTTATGGTTATCAACCGTTCCTCTTACCAATGGTATTGTTGCCAATATGTTTGGGGTTAAGTATCTCACCATGCTAAGTGGAATTGTATTTTTTACTCACCAAGTCGGTTCATTTTTTGGAGGATGGTTGGGTGGCTTAAATCATGATATGACAGGCAATTACAATATTATTTGGATGATGTGTATTGCGCTCAGTATCTTCGGTGTATTCATTCATTTATTTGTTAATGAGGAGAATGTCGTCAATGACTAATCGCTTCAATCTGCTCAACATCAGCATATTCATCGGAGTCATCCTTCTGCTTAGTCTATCGATTACTTTGTGGATGAACACTCCTGATTTATTTACATATTTTAATCAAGCTTTTTGCGCACATTAATTCATATAATTTCATGGTTTTGACAGCTCAGTTTTTTAAATTCCTCAATCAAATAATCTAATAAACATCTCACGGCAGGCATCATGCCTTGTCGTGATGTATAGGCAACATGAATAACGCCACGTGGCAACTCCCATTCAGGGACTAATTCTACAAGAGTGCCTTGATTAAGCTCTTCATAAACAAACACTCTAGGTAATGATGCTATTCCAACACTGTTCAACACTGCAGATTTCATGGCAGCAAAATTATCAGTTTTGAGTCTTGGAAAGAATTCTACTTCTTGAAACTTATTAACTGTGTCAAATTTGGATTGAAATCTCCAAATCGATTTTGGGACATGAAAACCTATACTCGGAAGTTGTTCAAGGTTATCCAAATGGATAGGCTCATGAATCTGTTGAATTAATTCAGGCGTTGCCACTAACACATGTTGCCAAGCATCAAGCTCTCGTACAATCAAGTCGCTATCTTCAAGTGGTAAATTTCTCACCCTAACAGCCAAATCAATCCCCTCTTCTATGAGATCAATTTTACGATTTGTTGCGACCAGATGAACTTGAACACGTGGGTAATGTTGCATGAATTTAGCAATCATATTCCCCAATGGAAACTCAACCAAACCAATTGGACACGAGATTCGAATTAAACCTGAAGGCTCGCTCGACAAACTTTGCTCTACAAAATTTTCTGCCGCCTCCACTTGATCCAAAATCTTAATACAATATTCAAAAAATTCTTGACCAACTGCGGTTACGGCAAACTTTCGTGTATTTCGTTGCAATAATCTTACGTGTAAACGGTTTTCCAAATCTGAAATATGACGAGATAACTTAGATTTTGTAATACCTAAAGCTTCACTTGCCTTAGTAAAACCTTGATATTTAACGACTTGCACAAAATAGTAGTAATCATTTAAATTTTGCATAATTGTTTCATTTTTGGAATTATCTGTTGAGAGAATCGCCCTGTAATCTCATCAATATACCTCAATATCATGATTAGAACGATATATAGAGGAATACAAATGACACAAGTTCAGAAAGTCTATACCAGCGATCGAAGCACATGGGTGGGTGATGGTTTTCCAACAAACTCCATGTTACCCATGCATGAAATAGGAAATCATACCAGCCCATTCTTGGTAATGGGTTATACAGGTCAATATCGATTTTCTCCAAGTCACCACCAACGCGGTGTTGGTTTACACCCCCACCGTGGTTTTGAAACGGTGACGATTGTCTATGACGGCGAATTAGAGCATCGTGACTCAAAAGGCAATCATGGAAAAATTGGTCCAAACGAAGTGCAATGGATGACCGCAGGTAAAGGTATTCTGCATGAAGAACACCATTCGGAAGCTTTTGCAAAAACTGGCGGAGTTTTGGATATGGTTCAACTTTGGGTAAATCTACCAGAGCATGCCAAGATGACTGAGCCGAGATATCAGGAATTGACTGAGCAAAATATTCCTGAAGTTTTATCTCACGATGAGCAAACCAAGATTCGTGTTATTGCTGGTCAATATCAAATCGGCTCAACTGTTTATCAAGGACCAGCTCAAACATTTAGCAACATGAATGTTTATGACATTAGACTTAATCATGGAGCACGCCTTCCATTAAATCTTATGCCAAACTGGAATCATCTGATTTTCATCCTTGATGGAGAAGTTGAGATTGATGGTCAGATCTATACAGCCATGCAAACGCTTTATCTTGACCCAAAATCAACACAAGTCGAAATATTTGCTCATCGTACGGCGAAAATTCTTTGCTTAAGTGGTGAACCATTGAATGAACCCATTGTTGCCCACGGTCCTTTCGTCATGAATACTCAGGAAGAAATCGTGCAAGCATTTGATGATTTCAGAAATGGAAATTTTGCTTAATTTAACATCCACAAGCCTTATCATTTTCAAGATAAGGCTTACCCCTCCTCACTCCTTCATTAATTTCAAATACTTGTCATAATCGCCTATTAGACTTAGTTCAAAAACATCGTACGATTACTAAATGAAATCAGATAATTTTCCTAAAGTTAGCTTATCAGCACTATTTTTTATTTTTCTTAAATTAGGATGTATTTCATTTGGCGGTCCTGCAGCGCATTTAGTGTTATTTCATCGCACTTTTGTTGATCAACTCAAATGGTTAAGCTCTCATGAATATGGACAATTGGTCGCATTAGCGCAATTGTTGCCAGGTCCGACCAGTAGTCAAGTGGGGCTATCGATAGGATATTTATCCAAAGGATATTGGGGGGGCTTTATTGCTTGGTTAGGATTTACATTACCTGCCTTCATTCTAATGACTTCATTTGCTATTTTTGGTCAATATTTTTTTTCCGATGTACCTCTTGAACTCTTTCACGTCATCCATTTGATTGTAATAGCCGTCGTCATTTGGGCTTTTTTACAAATGTTCAAAAGCTTCTGTACTGAAATGTGGCAGTATGTCCTGATGCTGAGTTCTGCTTTTTTTATTTATTTTACACAGTGGAGCTATAGTCAAATTTTCTTAATTTTAGTGTCTGGATTCATTGGCTTAGCTTTTACAAAAAAAGGAAAATCTCAGCCATCACCTCGCTTAAAAACCACTCAGACATCTTCAAAATATCATTATCTCTGGCTCATCCTGTTTGTCGCTTTATTTATTTTTTTTCCTGCGCTGCAATTTATCTATTCATCAAGCTTGCTTAGAAATATAGAAAGCTTTTATCACACTGCTTCAATGGTTTTTGGGGGCGGTCATATCATCCTGCCACTCATGTATGAAGATTTTGTGCTTACTCAACACATCACTGCGGAACAATTTGACTTAGGCTATGCATTTGCTCAACTTATTCCAGGCCCTTTATTTAGCTTTGCAGGATACGTTGGCACATATTTAGGATTTAGCGCATCGCCTTTACTGAACGCTGCGATTGCAACCAGTATAATTTTCCTGCCCTCATTTCTGCTTATTTTCGGCACGCTCCCTTATTGGTCAAAATGGGTCAAAAACAAAAAGATTGCAGCAGCCGTCGCTGCTATTAATGCAGCGGTCATCGGATTATTACTCTGTTTAATTGCTCAAATGGCTGAAAAACATCTACACTCAATTTATGATTTTATTTTTATCGGCATTGTCATTCTTTTACTGAGATCAAAAATCCCTGTCATCATCTCTTTATTAGCGAGCTTTGTTAGCTATGGAGCTTTATTGTATTTTGTGATTTAAAGATCAAACTTAAATGCAAAAATAAAAAACTCGCAAGCCTGAACTTGCGAGTTTTTTGTCATCACGTTGCCTTAGAACAAGCGATTCATCCCGTTTAACGTTGCTACGCGATAAGCTTCAGCCATCGTTGGGTAGTTAAACGTTGTCTCAACAAAATACTTGATCGTGTTGTTCGGACTATTCATCACGGCTTGACCAATATGAATAATTTCAGAAGCATTATTACCGAAGCAATGCACACCTAAAATTTCTAAGGTTTCGCGATGGAACAAAATCTTTAACTCACCCACTGTATCTCCCGTGATTTGTGCACGAGCAAGGTGACGGAAAGACGCCTGACCAACTTCATAAGGAATTTTTTCTTCAGTTAATTCCTGCTCAGTTTTACCAATTGATGAAATCTCTGGAATGGTATAAATACCAGTAGGGATATCAACCACGGGTTGGATACCTTGTTCACCACTCATAATCGCGCCAGCACAGCGACCTTGGTCATATGCAGCTGAAGCTAGAGACGGCCAACCAATTACGTCACCCGCAGCATAAATATTTTCAACCTCAGTTTGATACTGCTCGTTCACTGATAGTTGTCCACGGCTGTTTGGTTTGATACCGACATTTTCCAAGCCAAGACCATCTGTATTACCAGATCGACCATTACACCATAGAATTGCATCAGCTTTAATTTTCTTGCCACTTTCAAGATGCAACACCACATGATCATCAAATGTTTCTAAGTGATCAATCTGCTCATTGTGGCGAATCAATACACCTTGTTCACGTAAGTGATATGACAATGCATCTGCAATTTCGTCATCTAAATAGCTCAATAATTTATGCTGAGTATTAATCAAATCAACTTTGTGATCTAAGCCAATAAAGATAGATGCATATTCACAGCCAATGACACCAGCGCCATAAATAATGATTTTTTGAATTGAAAAATCTAGATCTAAGATTTTGTCAGAATCAAACACACGTGGGTGATTAAAATCTAAAATTGAAGGACGATATGGACGACTACCTGTCGCAATCACCAACTGTTTAAAAATAATCGTTTCTTTCACACCTTCAGGCGTGAAAATCACCACCGTATTTTGATCTTGGATATAAGCACGACCGTGGAAAATATCAATGCGGTTACGGTCATAAAAACGCGAGTGTGTATCCACTTGCTGTTGGATCACTTTATGCGCATTACGAAGCACTTGCTTCATGGTGAATTGTTTCCAATCACCCACTTTTTGGAACATTGGATCACGTTGATAACGGATAATGCTAGAAACCGTTTGACGTAAAGCTTTACTTGGAATGGTTCCTACATGCGTACAGTTACCACCAAGTTGTTCACGCATATCAACTACTGCAACGCGCTTGCCTGATTTGGCAAGTTTCATTGCCGCACCTTCACCAGCAGGGCCTGAACCTAAAACGACTGCATCATATTTGACAAAGGTTCCACTCACGACCTCTTTCTTACGCGGCATTCAATGCTCCTATACAATTATCTCTTCATTTATCTAACTTATATTATGACTGAAAATGCATACATTTGCTGTATTTCAATACCATATATTGCTTGATAGCCACATTTATTTTATGAATATCGTTTTTGCCCAATTTATGCATAAATTCGCTATAATAAGAGACCTATTTTTAATATTTCCTCCCGTCACACATTAGTGGAATCGTTGAATATGTCAGAAAACCGTAAACCAGTACAGGGTGAAAAACTTCGTGGCGCTGAGAAAGTTGCACGTATTCCTGTAAAAGTGATTCCTACGGTTGAAGCACCTCGTAAACCAGACTGGATTCGCGTCAAAATGGCTGCACCAGAAGAGGTTCAACGCATTAAATCAACTTTACGTGAACAAAAATTACATACAGTGTGTGAAGAAGCTGCATGTCCAAATCTTCCTGAATGTTTTGGTGGTGGTACAGCAACTTTCATGATTATGGGTGACATTTGTACACGTCGTTGCCCATTTTGTGATGTGGCACATGGTCGTCCGAATGCATTAGACCCAGATGAACCACGCCACATGGCTGAGACAATTGCAAACTTAGGTTTGAAATACGCTGTCATAACATCTGTAGACCGTGATGATCTACTCGATGGTGGAGCGCAACACTTTGTTGATTGTATTAAAGAAGCGCGTGCTTTAAGTCCTAATACATTATTGGAAATTTTAGTACCTGATTTCCGTGGTCGTATGGATGTTGCATTACGCATCATGACGGAATGTCCTCCAGATGTGTTTAACCACAACATTGAAACCGTACCACGTTTATACAAAGCAATGCGTCCAGGTTCAGACTATCAACATTCCTTAAATCTTCTTAAAATGTTTAAAGAATACTGCCCAGATATTCCAACTAAATGTGGCTTGATGGTAGGTATTGGCGAAACTGAAGAAGAAGTTCTCGCACTTCTTGATGACCTCAAAGCACACGATGTTGACTACGTAACAATTGGTCAATATTTACAACCATCGAAAGAACATGCACCAATTGATCGCTTCGTCACACCTGAAGAGTTCGAACGCTATACAGCACATGGGCAAAAATTAGGCTTTAAAAATATTTGGGCTGCACCAATGGTACGTTCAAGTTATTTTGCTGATCGTCAATACTATGGCGAACCAGTACCAGCAGTTCGTCGTAAAGCTGATCCTGCAAAGAAAATTACTGTTCAAACAATCGAAGCATAATTCTTCTTACTTTAAAGCCCTCGTATGAGGGCTTTTTTGTTTGTGGTTTTTATAATTCTCAATTACTTATTGACACATTTCTTATCTCTCTTCTGCTTGAATTTTGAATATTTTTCAAACAATCTTATCCAATATAAGTATTAATATGCGTCCGTTTTAGAACTCAACGCTTTCGTTTCACATTTCATGATCCAATATCGCTGTAGATCTGATGTTTGTGCTTTGATTAAATTTACTGTGGGTATTGGCTCCATGACCAAATCATAAATGGAGCAGTTCATAATGTTTTTTATACTCAGTTTAATTATTCTATTTATAACACTCTGGGCTATTTTTTATTTCGAATTCTCAAGAACTTCTGGGGCTATCACACTCACAGTCGTATCTATTTTAGTTGCGTTGATCAGCCCTTGGTCGCTGATACTCGGTATTCCTTTTATCCTAATTTCATTGATTGTCAGTATTGATACGTTAAGGATGAAATTTATTACACAACCTGCCTATAAAGCTCTAGCCAATGCAATGCCAACAATGAGTAGTACCGAGCGTGAAGCATTAGATGCAGGAACCAGTTGGTGGGAAAAAGAATTATTTATGGGGGCACCAGACTGGAAGAAATTTGATCAGTATCCGTACCCCACACTGTCTGAAGAAGAACAATCATTTATCGATCATGAAGTCGAACAGCTCTGCCAGATGCTGGATGAATGGGATATTCACCATCATCGTAAAGACCTCCCTGAAGAAGTCTGGTCATTTATTAAATCCAAAGGTTTTCTGGGTTTAATTATCCCTAAAGAATACGGCGGTAAACAATTCAGCTCATTTGCGCAAAGCCGTATCATGAGTAAGATTGCCTCGCGCTCACTTACCACTGCTGTCAGTTGTATGGTGCCTAACTCTTTAGGTCCAGGAGAATTACTCTTACACTACGGTACTGAAGATCAAAAGAATCGTTATTTACCAGGTTTAGCAAAAGGTGAAGAAATTCCTTGTTTTGGTTTAACAAGCCCTGAAGCAGGTTCAGATGCAGGTGCAATTCCTGACACAGGTGTGGTTTGTTATGGTCAATTTGAAGGACAAGAAGTTCTTGGCCTAAAAATGAATTTTTCCAAACGTTGGATTACACTTGCCCCTGTTGCTACGGTGGTCGGTTTAGCTTTCAAATTATATGACCCTGAAGGTTTACTAGGTGATAAAAACAAAACTGAATACGGAATCACATGTGCCCTATTACCAGCTGATCATGAAGGTGTGATTGTAGGAGCACGCCATAATCCAGGTTCACCATTTATGAATGGTACCGTGGATGGTAAAGATGTCTTCATTCCGCTGGATTGGATTATTGGTGGTGTAGAAAATGCAGGTAAAGGCTGGCGTATGCTAATGGAATGTCTGGCAGTTGGCCGCGGTATTTCTCTTCCAGCATTATCAACAGCTGCTGGTGAAATGTGTTATTTAAATGTCGGCGCCTTTGCTCGTGTCCGTCAACAATTCAAAATTTCAGTCGGTAAATTCGAAGGTGTTCAAGAGGTTTCAAGTGATATCGCTAGCGATACCTATATGCTTGAAGCATTCCGTTACCTCGTCACTTGTGGCCTAAACCAAGGGGGTAAACCTGCAGTCATGACTGCAATGGCAAAATACTACGCAACAGAGACCATGCGTAAGATTGTTAATCATAGTATGGACATTGTGGGCGGGCGTGCTATTCAAATGGGTCCTCGTAACTTCTTGGCGCTCATGTACCAAGCGATCCCTGTTTCGATTACTGTTGAGGGTGCCAATATTCTGAGTCGTTCACTGATGATTTTTGGTCAAGGTTCGATGCGTTGTCATCCCTATTTATTTGAAGAATTACAACTTTTACAAGCCGAAAATAAAGATGCAGCATTAAAAGATTTTAATGACATTCTTTATAAGCATTTGGGGTATACATTTAATCGAACCGCTAAATCATTTGCTTATGGTTTTATAGGCGGATCAACAGAAGGCTCAGTAAAGGCTGATGATTTCAGTCGCCCTTACTACAAAACCATTAATCGTTTGAGTGCTAATTTTGCCTTAGTCGCAGATATGTGCTTAGGCCTCCTTGCAGGTGATATCAAACGCAAAGAAATGCTGTCTGGACGATTAGCAGATATGCATTCACACTTATTTATTGCGACTGCAATTCTTAAATTTTATGAAAATGGTCAACGTACTGAAGCTGAACAACTGCATGCTAAACTCGCACTTGAGAAAGCATTATATGCATCTCAAGAAGCGTTCTATGGTCTGTTTGATAACTTCCCTGTAAAAATTGCCGCAAGTTTAGTCAAACTTATTTGTTTCCCTTTTGGTCGTCCTATTACTCAACCATCGGATGCCTTGAAACTTAAATTAGGTGAACTAATTCTTCAGGAAAATGCTTTCCGCGATGAATTAAAAAAACATGTCTTCTATAGCACTGATCCCGATGATGTCAATGGACGCATGGAGTCTACATTCCAAATGTTGTTTCAAATTGAGGATTTATGGAATAAGTTTAAAAAGGCTGAATCTAAAGGCCAATTTAGAGGTCTGACTTTCGAAGAGCATATTGAATCTGCTCTTAAGGAGAATTTCATCACTCAAGCTGAAGCTGATCAGTTGCTTACGTATAACGCTAAACGTTTTGACAGTATGTTGACTGATGTTTTCGATACTGAACTTAACCAGAGTTTAGAACTTGAGAACCCTCACGCTCAGGCTCTGTCAAATTCTACACAATACTAGTCACTCAATTGCTTCTGAAAAAACGATCCTAAAGGGTCGTTTTTTATTTTTCATTCCACTTTTTATATTTCATTCCACTATGGTGTTATAGAAAACAACATCAAAATCAGCGAAATTAAATGAAAACAAAATAATGAATCTTTATTCATTTTTTATGATAATGTGATTACAACTAATAAAATAGCTGTCATTAAATTTTAAACATATGAAATTGACACGCATTTGAATCATATAAACTACAGGACAAGGATCAACGCTATGAGTCAAGAAATCGTATTAGTTGCAGGTAGCCGTACCGCTATGGGTAGCTTTCAGGGAGGACTTTCAAGCTTAACAGCCCCGCAACTTGGTGCTGAAGTCATTAAAGCCGTACTTGACCAATCTAAGCTTGCTGCAGACCAATTAGATGAAGTGATTATGGGCTGTGTTTTACCTGCGGGATTAAAACAAGGTCCTGCTCGTCAAGCGATGCGAATTGCAGGTGTACCAGATCATGTAGGTGCAACAACGATCAATAAAATCTGTGGGTCTGGCATGAAAGCCGTGATGCAAGCTGCAGATGCCATTAAAGCTGGCTCGGTAAATATTATCGTCGCTGGCGGAATGGAATCCATGTCGAATGCACCTTATCTCATGGACAAAGCACGCGCAGGTTACCGTATGGGACATGGCAAAGTGATTGATCACATGTTCCAAGAAGGTTTGGAAGATGCTGAAACTGGCTATTCAATGGGTATTCTTGCTCAAGAAATGGCAGATAAGAAAAACTACACACGTGAACAACAAGACGATTTCGCGATTCGCTCCTTAACTCGTGCTCAGAATGCGATTCAAAATAATTATTTCAAAGATGAAATCACCCCTGTTACAGTAAGTTCACGTAAAGGCGATGTCATCGTTGCCCAAGATGAAAATCCATTTACAGCAAAAATTGATAAAATTCCTACGCTACGCCCAGCATTTGCTAAAGACGGTACAATTACTGCAGCCAATGCCAGTTCAATTAGTGATGGTGCATCAGCATTTTTAGTGACTTCTGCTGAACTCGCAACAGCAAAGGGACTTTCAACTTTAGCAACGATTAAAGCTTACGCAACGCACTCTCAACACCCATCAGAATTTACCATCGCACCTGTTGGTGCAATAGAAAAAGTATTAAACAAAGCGGGTTGGACTGTTGAAGACGTGGATTTGTGGGAAATTAATGAAGCGTTTGCGATGGTGACCATGGCAGCGATCGATGCTTTTCATTTAGATCCTGAAAAAGTGAATATCCACGGTGGAGCTTGTGCACTCGGACATCCATTGGGGTCATCAGGTTCACGAATTATTTTGACTCTCATCCATGCACTAAAACGCTTAGGTAAAACAAAAGGTGTTGCCGCACTTTGCATTGGTGGTGGAGAAGCAACTGCGATTGCGATTGAAATCCCAGCTTAATATTTATGCTATAGCGCATCTCAAGATGCGCTTTTTTATGAGGAAAAAAATGTCAAAACAAGATTATGAAAATGGTTTAAAAGTTCGTACAGAAGTGATGGGAGAAACTTTTGTCAAACGTGCACAAGACAATACAGTTCCATTTACTCAACCACTTCAAGATTGGATTAATGAGCATGCATGGGGTTCAACTTGGCAACGTGAAGGCGTTTTACCACGCAAGTATCGTTCGTTAATCACGATTGCATTTTTAACAGCCCAAAAAAGCCCAACAGAACTTAAAGGTCATGTACGTGGTGCTTTAAATAACGGCGCAACTGTTGAGGAAATCCAAGAGGTTCTTTTGCACAGCTTGCCGTACTGTGGTGCTCCAGCTACACAAGAAGCATTTAGAGCCGCGTTAGAAGTCATTAATGAATATCAACAAAGCTAATCTCATTGAGCATTCATAGATGAACCGCTTAATCTACATTAAGCGGTATTTAAGGTATTTGGACGCTAGATTTAACTTAATTCAATTTTAGATTGATGTTCAAGCACCTGAACCACAGCTGAAAAATCAGAATCTTGAGCTTTCACTTTTTCAATTTGCATATACTGATTTTGTATAAGTTGCATCGCTGGCAAATTCAACGCTTGCTCTTGAATTAGATCAGTCGCAATTCCTATATCCTTTTGTAAAAGAGCTAAGGCAAAGGTTTTTGGAAACGCACGACTCAGAACACGTTGCGCCATAATATTTTCAGACATTGAACTTTTACCACTAGAATGATTAATACAATTCAATGCACTATTCAAATCTACTCCTTTTGACTTTAATACCGTCAATCCTTCTGCGAGTGCCCATAGATGGGTTGCCATCAACGTGTTATTCACTGCTTTAACAGCAAATCCAGAACCACTCTCCCCGACATATTCAATTAATCCTGCAAATGCCTGAATAATCGGTTTTGCACGCTTATAAGCATCGACATCCCCCCCAACCATTACCGTCAATGTCCCTTTTTCAGCGCCTATAGTTTGCCCAGAAACGGGGGCATCTAAATATTCAACACCATTAAATTTCAACTGATTTGCAAGTTTTAAAGCACTTACAGGTACACCACTGGTACAGTCGATCCATACGCTCCCCTTGACCGGAGGATTTTGAGCAATAAGCTGTTCGACATCTGCACTGGTGGGTAAGCAACTGAAAATAAAATCTGCTTTCACTGCTTGATCGACAGAAGTCGCTTTAGTACCAAATGTTTGTGCATGTGCTTCTGCTTTTTCAAAATTACGGTTCCAAACTAAAACTTCAAATCCTAGTTTTGGTAAATGGCTCGCCATGTGCCATCCCATAGCACCTAAACCGATAAATGCAATTTTCATTTTTAATTTCACCTTAAATTTGAGTGTTAGGGAGTGCCGTTGCTTCTGCTGAATGCGGTTCGTTTTCGAGCTCTACTGTTTGCGCATTCTTATCTTCTCGATTTAAGAAAAGATTCAATAAAATAGCCGCTAATGTTGCAGTCCCTATTCCACCCAAATCAAAATGGCCAATTTGTAAACTATAATTGCCTGTCCCCATAATTAAGGTGACAGCAGCAATCAACAGAGTACTGTTTTTGGTAAAATCTACGCGGTTGTCCACCCAAATTTTAGCACCGGCCACTGTAATCAGACCAAAAACAACAATCGAAGCTCCCCCTAATAATGCGACAGGAATCGTACTAATAACCGCGCCAAATTTTGGTGATAGACCTAGCAAAATTGCAAATACGCCAGCAAATAAAAATATGGTGGTTGCGTAAATTTTGGTTACCGCCATAACACCAATGTTCTCAGCATATGTTGTCATTCCTGTTCCACCGATTGATGCAGACAAGGTCGTACATACACCATCTGCAAAGAAACCTCTTCCCATATATGGTGATAGATTACGTCCAGTCATTGCAGATACCGCTTTAAAATGTCCTAGATTCTCTGCAACTAAGATGATCGCTATGGGAGCAATAAGCAGCATGGCATTAAATTCAAACACTGGCGCATGAAAAGTAGGTAAACCGAATCAAGCTGCCTCACTGACTTCAGTAAAATCGATCGCTGTACCAAAACCCAAAACATTGGTGAGTAAAAAATAAATAAAGTAAGAAGCCACTAAGCCAATGAGCAATAACAATCTACGGATCATGCCCTTAGTAAATACGGCGATTACACTAATACAAATAATCGTGATTAGAGCCATCCATGAATCAAACTGATTAGCAGAGACACTTTTGATCGCCACTGGCGCTAAATGCAAACCAATGATCATCACAATTGCTCCAGTCACAATTGGTGGCATCAACTTTTCAATCCATGCTGTGCCAGTTTTCATCACGATCAAACCGATCAAGGCGTACAAAATACCGCATGCAATGGTACCGCCAAGTGCTAAGCCTAAGTTTGGATTTAAGCCAACACCGGTATAACCAGTGACTGCAATGACTGCTCCAATGAAAGCGAAGCTCGAACCTAAATAGCTCGGCATACGCCCCCCAGTCATTAGGAAAAATAATATTGTCCCAATACCCGTAATAAACATTGTAAGATTCGGATCGAAACCCATCAGTAATGGGGCAAGTACTGTTGCTCCAAACATTGCAAATGCATGCTGCAGCCCCAATACCATACTTTTACCTGGCGGCAAGTACTCATCTACTTGAACTGCGGTCGTGTCTAGATTTCCTTGGAAAGGTTTAAATTTTGGAAACCATGTTTCTTTTGTGCTCATCGACCTTCTCCTGATCAAGCATGCTGTTTTAGACCATTGGAACTGGCTCGCAATATACGCGGTTAAAATACATGAGGGCTTTTTCACCCGCTTGCTGTTTCATCCCCTTTACATGGCAGAACAAAACTTCATGACTGCCTACCGATAAACTTTGTACGACTTCACAATCAAAACTCACTAGCGCACCTTCTAAAATAGGTGCACCTGTGACTAATGTTGACCAGTCCCCCTTTTCGAAACGTTCTGCCATTGGAGTTTTACCCCCAAACACATTCGATAAATGCTTTTGACTACTGCTTAAAGTATTGACACACAAAACCTGATTACTTTTAAATGTTTCAAATACAGATGCTGATCGATTTAGACATACCAGCAATGTTGGTGGCGTATCTGTCACACTACATACAGCTGAAGCTGTGAAGCCAGCTTTTCCTGCTAGACCAGCTGTAGTAATGACATTGACAGCTGCACCTAAATTCGACATTCCTTGTCTAAAAACCTGTTGGTCAATGTTGAGTGTGGCACTCACTGCCTCGGGTAAATTGATTGATTGCACATTTGCATTCATAGTGTTCTCCATCCCTCATCGCCTAAGCAGTCAGTGAGGGACTCATAATAGGGTGATGAAAGCTTTCAAATTAAACATGAGCAATTGAAGCAATTTCGATGAGTGCATCAGGTTTGACTAATCCTGTTTGAACACAGTAACGAGCTGGTTCTGCATTCGGAAAATATTCGGCATATACTTCATTCATTGCAGCGTAGTTTGCCCAATCTGTCAGAAAAATATGGTTGAAAGTAATGTCCGACATTGTTCCGCCAGCAGTTTCGATGACCTTCTTTATTGTTTCAAGGACATGGCGTGTCTGTGCTGCTACGTCTCCAACATGAACTACATTGTTGTTTTCATCAAAAGGCAAAGTGCCTGAAACATAGACAATGTTGTCTGCTTTAGTTGCTGGCGAATACGGTGCGAGTGGCTTACCTGAACCCACTGGAATAATGACTTCTTTTGACATGACTTATTTCCTAATTTTAGAATTTATAAATATCTATGCGCTTTCAGCGAGTGTTGGTTGATCTGCAAAACTACTGACAAAACTTTCTGTATCCGACACCCATCCAAAGAAGGTTTTTATGTTGTACATACTTGCGACATGGGCTTCTTTTGGCCCTGCTTGATGACAGGCATCGTCTAAAGCCACGCCAAAATATTCTAGAAAGAAGCCATCTCTGAGCGTCGATTCAACACATACATTGGTCGCGATACCGACAAAAACCAAATTACGAATTCCACGCACTCTGAGCATGCTGTCTAGCGCTGTGTTAAAGAATCCACTATAACGAGGCTTTTCAATCACAATATCTTGCGGAGCTGGCACCAACTCATCAATCAACTCAAAATCCCAATCCCCTTTTGCTAACAATTTTCCTTGTAGCTCAGGACGCTTACGCATGGTCTTCAGTGCATTTGATTTATGAAAGTTTGGTGAATCAATACCACCTGCTTCACGATATTGATTATCCCAACCGTTTTTGAAATAGATCACTTGAATACCAGCATCATGTGCTACAGAAACTGCCTTTTTAATATTTTCAACCACAGGTTTTGTCGTCGACACATCAAACCCAGCAAGATCTAAATAACCACCTTTTGACGTATACGCATTTTGCATATCAATCACGATTAGTGCTGTTTGCTCTGGTGCAAGCACAATATTTTCCGGTTCGGCTTTGAGTTTTACACCCGTACCCGCTTGTACAGTAAATCCAGCTTCAACGGTATTTTCTAAATGACTCATGCGATTTTCTCCAACACAGTTTCTGAACTCATTCCTTCAACCACAACATGTTCACGACATTTCATAAGCGGCTGAATCCGTTGTCCAAAACTTTCAACACCTTCAACAAAATCATCAAATGTCAGTAAAATGCCTTCAGTTCCTTTCACCTCACTAATCTCATCTAGCATTTTTGCGATAGTTTCGTAAGAACCCACCAACGTTCCCATATTGATGTTGACTGGTGATACTGATGAAGCCATTTGACGAATATTAGTATCTGCACCAGATTTAGTATCTTTTCCGCCTTGATTCATTAACCAGTTGATCGCTTCAATATCAGCGCCATCGTTGTAATGTTGCCACTTCGCCATCGCTTCTTCGTCTGTTTCAGCAGCGATAATCATGAACAAAACGTAGGTTTGAACATCACGACCCGTAATATCTGTTTTTGCTTTTAAACGATCGTTGATTTCTGCATATGCTGTTGGTGTATTAAGCCCTTTACCAAAAACAAAATTGTAATCAGCGTGTTTAGCAGAAAGTTCCAAACCTGTATCCGATTGACCAGCGCAGATAATTTTCATCTCTGCTTGCGGGCGTGGGCTAACTCGGCAATCATCCATTTGGAAATGGTCACCTTTAAAATCAGATTTACCTGTTGCCCATAATTCACGCAGAATTTGTACGTATTCAGATAAGTATTCGTAACGCTTTCCGAAATATTCATCACCGGGCCACATGCCCATTTGGGTATATTCTGGCGCTTGCCAACCTGTGACGACATTTAGGCCGAAACGACCATTCGAAATTGAATCAATCGTAGATGCCATGCGTGCAACTATGGCAGGCGGCATCACTAGCGTCGCAGCTGTTGCAAAAATTTTTATTTTGCTGGTGACTGCAGCAAGACCCGCCATAAGCGTAAAAGTTTCTAAGTTGTGATCCCAAAACTCAGTTTTACCCCCGAAACCACGCAGCTTGATCATAGACAATGCAAAGTCAAAACCGTAATGCTCTGCGCGTTGGACAATTTTTTTATTTAACTCAAAACTTGGTTTGTATTGAGGAGCATTTTCTGAGAGTAACCAGCCATTATTTCCGATCGGACAAAAGACACCAATTTTCATATCTAACACTCCTAATTTAACGATCAGTTAAATTTTATTTAGTAGGATTAAGCCTTAGAGCTTGTATTAGATATTTAGCAAATGATGTGCCAATTATTATTTTATTATATATTACAACAACTTAATAATTTTATATTTTACCTTATGATAAATTAATCACATAATCCCAATACCCATTACTCCTAAATAACGTCATATAAAAGTGCACAAGATGTTCCAAAAAATACCATTTGGTAAAATAATTAAAAAAACCACGATCTCAATCGTGGTTTTTTATATGCAATTGAAAAGTTTCAAATGCTAGAGTGATCGAAGAAATTGAATAATTGCCTGATTAGTGATATCTGGCTCAGTCACAGTAGAAGCATGTGCACCTACATCAAAAATTGAGCATTGTGCATGTACAAAATTTTTCTGAAGATCAAGAGTCTTATGTACTGGAACCAAGAAATCATCACGATTTGCAATCAAGTGAATTGGAGTTCGTTGAAGTGCGGTGATATGTTCATTCGTTATTTTAAATTCCTTTAAAGCCTTCAGACGTCTCAATACATTCTCTTTTGGTGGAAAGTTTCGGAGTTGATTATTTTCTGCTTGTTGTATTTGATCGATATTAACAGAGATCCATACAGGTGGATAAAGAAATAATGCTTGAGCTCTAACATATGCCTCTGCACCAGCATTTTGTAATAACGATTCTCGAGCTTCAAAACATTTGAGCGTATGTGGATCTAGTGAGTCCCACGCATTAATACTGGTCAAACTCAACATTTCCAATTTTGTATTTTGAATTAAAACGGCTAACTCCGCTCCAATATGCCCACCTAAAGCATGACCGATAAAATGGAATTCATCGATCTTTAGATCCTCTAAAATCTGTATCACTTGTATTGCCATATCGGTCATTGAATAAGTTGGTGCTAGTAATGCAGCATCTGCATGACATCCTTGTTGATCATATGTAATGACATGAAAAAATCGAGTCAATATATCTAATTGAGGATGCCAAAAATGTCCATGCCCTCCTAACCCTGAAGATAACAACACAAATTGAGCATTAGGATTAGCTTTGCAGTAAAAAACTTGATACGTCATAAATTTTACCTATCGATAAAAAATAACTACAACGCTGCAATTAACATGCCCAAGCTAATTCAATTAAAAATTTATTTCTAAAATGCTAAATTTATAATTCTAAAGATAAACAATAATTGTTATCATTTACAATAATTACATACACTCACACTTTCTTACTTTTATGAACAGTACAGAATTCGAACTACCAGGCGAGTTAACACTTGGGAATCAAGTAAAAAAAACTCGTAGGACTACTAAATCAGTTTCTATCAGTTATCGCCTGATGGTGCTCTATCGTTTTTTATTGGCGGGTATTGGAGGTTATTTGCTTGCATCCCTCTCTGCTATCGTGATTGCACAAACATTTAGCACATATCAATCTAGCGCAGCGATGTCAGCAACGCTCATTGCTTTCTGTTTACAGTGTGCAGCGTTTATTTGGGTTTTTATGGTTCACAAAACCAGAAAAGCTACATTGGGCATCGTCTTACCTAGCCTTGCTTTATTTCTCATCTATAAAATCATGGGGAACTAATTCATGAGAAGTGATGCCAAAGCTGAAGGCCCACGCCAGTCTATGTCATGGTTACATACTTGGGCTAGTTTGATACTAGGATGGTTGCTGTATGCCATCTTTGTAACCGGTACTTTGAGTTTTTTCCAAGCAGAAATCAGCACATGGATGAAACCCGAGTATCACCAATCGATTCCAAGCCGATCTCAACTTGAGCAGACGCAAGTGGCTCTGCAATATTTGCAGAATAATCATGCTGATGCAGGGAGCTGGGGAATTCAATTACCCAATGCTCGTCAAAATTACACCACACTGAATATCCGGAGTGTCGGAGAAGATCCCAATGCTCGTCGCGGTGGTGAACGTGTGACGATTGACAGTGCCACAGGTAAAGTATTAGAAGCCCGTGAAACCCGTGGTGGTAGCTTTCTGTATCGTTTCCATTTTGAATTATACGGAATGCCACGTATATGGTCACGTTGGATTGTGGGCATAGCAACTATGTTTATGCTTGTTGCAATTATTAGTGGCATCATCACCCATAAGAAAATCTTTAAAGATTTCTTTACCTTTAGAACAGGTAAAGGACAGCGTTCTTGGTTAGACGCACATAATGCAACAGCTGTATTCGCACTTCCCTTTCATATCATGATCACTTTTAGTGGTTTACTTTTATTATTGTTTACCATCATGCCGTGGGGGGTACAGCAAATTTATGACAATCGTGGCGCCTTTCTACAAGACCAACGAAAATCCTTAATTCAAAATCCAGCAGAACCACAAGGGCAGACTCGTACTGATCAACCGCAAGGAAATCAGCGCTCGATGATGAATGCGCGTACAGAAATTGAGGCTCGTGGTACGCAGTCAGCATCAAATGAACATACTAACAAAATGGATGGTGAGAGAAAGAATCGAGGTGAAAGTCGACGTACGCGCAACCAAGATCGAAAAGCTGAACCTGCACCACTTACAGATATTGCTCCGATCCTCACTCAAGCTGAAGCGAAGTGGAAAAACAATCCGATTGGTTCGATCACAATTAAAGCACCAAATACATCGAAGGCGACCATTGAGTTACGTGCTTTACACGGCGCAAGTATCGCTCATCGTGGCGTATATGAAACTTTAGACTTCAATGGTGTGACAGGTCAAAACATTACAGATGATTCCACTCAACTCAAAAATCCTTCTATTCCCAATGGCATTTACAATGTTGCCACTGTTCTACATGAAGCACGAGGAGTTGATTTAGCCTTACGTTGGATACTCTTTTTTTCTGGTATCGTTGGCACGCTAATGGTCGCAACAGGATTAATTTTATGGTGCGTCAAACGTGCACCTCAACAAGCGAAACAAGGTTATAAATCCTTTGGGTATCGTACGGTCGAGATTACCAACATCGCTGCGATTATCGGCTTACCTATTGCTTGTGCAGCTTATTTTTATGCAAACCGTTTTATCCCTGCCAACATGGAAATGCGTTTAAACTGGGAAATCCGTACATTCTTTATTGTGTGGCTCTTCACACTTGTTTATGCTGTTTTTCGCACCCATCGCCAAGCTTGGCTTGAATTACTGGGTCTCGCTACCCTGCTTTTCGCTTTACTTCCGCTTGTAAACTTTATCACAGGTGGTCAACCTTTATGGCGTTCTATAGCTCACGGTCAATGGGTTATCGCTTCGTTCGATCTGGCGATGCTAGTTTTAGCAGTGGTTTTTTATTTTGCTCTTTACAAAGTTCAAAATCATCAAGGAACTCCATTAAAAATGAGTCAAGTTTTACCTAAGGTAGAGGGGTAATCACCATGAGCTTTTTTCTCCTCATTTGGGCAGTTTGTACTTTAGGTTTTATAGGTTTAGCCAGTGCAATGCAAAAGCATCAAAAACAAATTTTTGGTCAAACATTGAGTGCTAAACACCAGAAAATAGCCTCAATGGTTGGATGGGGATTCCTGTCGTTAGGGCTTATCCTCTGCATGAGCAAAGGACAAGTCAGTAATATGATGAGTTATTGGATTGGTGTACTGACATTCGCTGCGCTTTTTGTTGCACTTTGTCTGACCTATTTTGAGTCACAAATGAAAAAAATCATTTTGGGCGTATCCTTTATTGGATTCATCAGCTTGATCTTCCTCATCATTTAAATACTCTACTTGATAAAAAAACCGACCAATATTTCATTTCAATATGGGTCGGTTTTTTTCTTCTTAAATTAGCTTTAAACGTGAATCACGCTGTAGTTCTAGCAATTCAAACGTATAATCAACCTCATTTATTATGGCGATTAAGGATCGGTACGCATGGAACTTCGACATTTGAAATATTTCGTCTCAGTTGCCGAAGAACTTAATTTTACGCGTGCTGCAGAAAAACTCTTTATAGCGCAGCCCTCTTTAAGTCAGCAAATTAAAGATCTTGAAGCGGAATTAGGTACATCCCTGCTGATTCGTAAAAGCAGAAGCTTATCGCTCACAGAGGAAGGAGAAACTTTTTTAAAAGATGCTCGACATATTTTGAAACTTGCTCAAGACGCCAAACACAAGATTCAAATCATGGCGAATACCAAGAAAAATAAATTAAATATTGGCTTTTTACCTGTGGCAGAAATGAAAATTTTTCCCTATGTCATGCCTATTATTCGTGCACAACAGCCTGATTTAGATATTCAATTTCATAGTTTGAGCTGTGTACATCAAATCCAAGCACTTCGTGATCAAAAAATTGATGTCGCATTCACTCGCCAATGTATCGATGATGAGCATATTGCCTCTATTGAATTGTTTAGTGAGCCTCTGATCTTGCTGATTCCTCGTCATTCAGCCCATGCGCATTTAGACTGTATTTCAAAACAGGATTTAATTGCCCAAAAATTTATCATGAGCGAGGAAACTGCCTCACCGATCTTATTCCAAAAAATTCAAAACATTTTTGAAGCTCTAAATACATCTATTCAAGTTGCTCAATACTCGAGTAACATTTTAATGAATATTAATCTTGTAGCGATGCAAGTCGGTTGGACCATTGTTCCAAAATATGTTGAAAGCTTGCTCAGTGAAAATGTCTTAATTAAATCAACTGAAATCGATTTACCGAATATCAGCTTATATTTGAGTTTCAGAAAACAAGATCAAAGTAAGCATTTGCAAACTGTCAAAAATATTCTAAGCCAACACTTTCATTGTCATATTTTTTAAAAATTTGAACGCTATTTTAAAAATAAAAAACCTGCAAATTTGCAGGTTTTCTTTTAGATTAGTCTTAAACTTTTTGATTAAACGCCAAGTTTATCAAACAGCTTTTGACTGAGCTCTTCGCTCGTCTGAGGAATACTTAAGCCCGCCACAAATTTATCTGGTCTTAAAAATGCCATCGAGTATTGAGTGCGACCAAACCACGCACGAATCGCATGCTCTGTATCCCCAAGTGTCAATATTTCATCATCATGAGCATCAGTTTTCAATTGTTCAGGTGGAACGACTTTAATAAATTTCACACCCAAGGCTTTCCATTTTTGAATACTTGTTGGTGTGAGTCCCCAAGTCGGATCTACTCCCCAAGCAATAATAGCAAAGCCTTGACCAATAAAATCATCCAGTAATTTCACATGACCTGTGCTATCTTGCATTTTAGGTTGAATAAACATTTTACCGATTGGTGATGTCTTATTGACCTGTCCAACCAAAATACCAGATTTATATTGTGGCATTGGCTTAAAGCGCATTTCCAACAAATATTGTTTAACTGGTTTAATGTAATTTAGAACATATGAAATAGCATCACGCGCAGTACCTTGCCATTTTTTAGGCGGAGCTAGCACATGGCCTGCTGTAACAGATAAATCAATCATCGCTTTGGCATGATCATGACGCTCTTCTTGATAAGAATCTAGAACTTTAGCATCTACTTTACCTTGTACGACCATAGCCAGTTTCCAAGATAAATTGAACGCATCACGCATTCCACTGTTATAACCCTGTCCCTGCCATACTGGCATAATGTGCGCTGCATCTCCCGCAAGTAAGATACGCCCTTCTTTAAATCTACTGGCTATACGTGCATTATGGGTATAAACACGATTTCGGATCACATCGATATTTTCAGTGTTTGGTAATACTTTGGATAAAAGTTTAGCCATGTTTTCAGGTTGACTCAGTTGCTCTTGCGTCTCCCCTGGCATCACCATAAATTCAAAACGACGGATACCATGTGGTAAAGCCGCTGACACATATGGACGTACTGGATCACAACATAAGTAAATATGTGGTATCGCCAATGGATCGTTTGCAATATCGACAACAATCCATTGGTTAGGTGCAGTTTTACCCTCAAAAGGAATATTCAACATACGGCGAACGTAGCTATTACCTCCATCACATGCCACAAGATACTTTGCAGTTATATATTCAATTGTTTTATCTTTATTTTGGATTTGAACTTCAACTTGATCTGCAGTCTGCTTAAAACTTTGAAGTTGACGAGAAAAAAGTACTTCCACATCATCAAAACGTTCTAAACCTTCCAATAATTCTGCATCAACATAAGGTTGTACGAATGCGTTACGACGAGGGAAACCAAACTCACGTGTTTTAGGTTGAATATCTGCAAAACAACGGCCTGAAGGCGTAAGAAAACGCATCGCATGATCGGGAGTGGTATGCGGCAATACTTTGTTGATCAAGCCAATCGATTGCATTGTTCTTAGAGATTCATCATCAATACCAATTGCACGAGGATAATCAATCAATTGATCGAGCTGTTCAATCACTTTTACTTTTAAGCCCGCAAGGCCAAGGCCGTTCGCCATCGTTAAACCGACTGGGCCTGCACCAAGTACGATCACATCTGCTGAATAAGTGTTGGTCTGTGACATGGTCAATCTCCTCTAATATTCGCATTAGAGAGGATTTTCAGCATAGGAAAAAGTTATGCTAAGGTCTTATGAAATTTAAAAAACTGTCACGTTTACTTCAATTCCATCAAAAAACCTTAATTTACGTCGCACATCTATAGTTTTTACCTATGCTTGGATTTGTAATTCATCTACAAAATATCTCAGTAAATCTGCTCAAACCGTACTACTCAAGCTTTGAATCAGTTTTACAGTATAATAAGGTAACAACTTTAATATTTTTTGCTTCGCTTTGAAGCCATGGAATCCCACTATGACGAAACGTGTTACCGTCCCGATTGCTCTCGAAAATCGTGCTCATGCAGGTAATGCCGCTGCTCAATTTGAACTTGCTGAACTTTATATGACGAGTGAACACGATGAAGACATTGCGCTTGCAGAAGAATGGGCTTTACGTGCTGGTCAATTGGGTCATGTCGAAGCGATGTACTGGTTAGGGGAAGGTTATACCCATTATGCAAAAGAAGTTTTAGAAGAAGATCCTGAAGATGCAAAACTAAACTTTGAGTACGGTTTTAACTGGCTCACGCAAGCAAGTAAACATCAACATGCTGCTGCGATTTTAGAGCTCGCAGGTTATTACCGTCGTGGTAATGTGGTCGAAAAAGATGTACAAAAATCTGTTGAATTGGTGACTCAAGCCGCTGAACTTGGTGATACTCAAGCAATGCGTGATTTATCTGCCATCTTTGCACATGGTTTAGGTGTGGATATAAACGAGGAAAAAGCTGATTATTGGCAGGAAAAGGCTCAATCAAGCACTTAAGAGAAATCACGTTTTCTTTGCATCAAAAAGCCTTCATGATTGAAGGCTTTTTATTGAGCTACTTTAGATCTTTTTAACTATAACATACCTTAACATAGCAACATACTTTAAGATAGTGACATACTTTTAGATATTAATTAACTTCAGCGATGATGGCTTGTCTACAAATCCCATCTACTGCCCTTTGCTGTTCAAATACTTTTTTCGGCATTGCTTCAAAGCTATCAAAAAAGCAGATTTCTTCTTCATTGATGTCATATACCAATGAATGATTACCAATGCCTTCTAAAGTATCGTAATACACGATCACAAACTTATTGGCATCAAATGCGATTTGAATATCTTGATAGCTGATTGCGGGGGATATTTTTAGCGCAAGTTTTTCAGCTTCTAAATAACTTCGCTTTTCTTGCTCTTGAAGTGCATTGTCTTCATCTGTGGTAAATTCCACATCTAAGCCAAATTTTTTAAGTCCCACAGCTAGACCGATCGTGGTCGTTCCATCACCCTCTACATAACCACAGACTTCTTTTAGTTGTTCAATATCTGGGTCTAACCCAAGATGTTGAAAGAGCATCCATACGGCGTAAATGCCAGCATTAGCTTCGAGGTTAGCTAGTTCTTCGGGAATTTCCATCAAAAATATATATTATTTATTGAGCTATCAATTATAACAAATAATCTTCTTCAAAATTTAAGAAATTAAATACAAAATTCAAGCTCACTCATCTAAAAGTTTCAAAAAGTCTGGACATTGTAAATGGTCATCGTATGGACATTTTTCAACGTGTGTTAAAATTAAGAGTAAGTTATTTAAAGTCTCAATTTTATCTTTGATTTCGTTTTTTGCTTCCCTAACTTGATCTCGTTTAATTTTAATTTTTTCATGATCAATTGCCATATTTTTAATTTGGCTCAGCGTCATACCACCATTCTGGAAGATCTTGATTAATGAGATATTCTGTATTGCTCGGGATGAATACTGTCTTCTAAGCCCTTTCCTTCCAATAGATCGAATAAGTCCTTTTGATTCATAAAACCTAATCGTGGCAGTTGAAGTATTTGTCCGATCAACTAGATCACCTATATCTATTTCCATTAATGCACCTTGACTTCAAGTTAGCTTTAAGTTGCACACTAACATGACTTAAATTAGAGAGTCATCCTTTCATGAATATTTTAATTTACATTTTAGCCTTAGGCCTAAGCGCTACTTTAATTATGAATTTTTTAGGTTGGGTAAGAGCGATGATTTTTAAAATCCCCTCATTTAACTATGCTTATTTGGGTAGGTTTTTCTTTTTAGTTAAAAATAAAAAATACGTATACAGAAATATTACCGAAGCCCCTGTACACAAATTTGAATACATTACGGGTTGGGTATTTCATTATATAACCGGTATTTTTTTCGCTTTAATTTATACTTATATCGATAATTCACATACTACTTTGGAAGCTTTTATATCTTCTATTTTATTTGGACTTTCAACTGCTATTATCCCATTTTTGGTGATGCAACCTATTCTTGGATTTGGTTTCTTTGCGAGTAAAACGCCCAATCAATGGATCAGCATAAAAAATAGCTTAGTGGCACACTTAAACTTCGGAATCGGTTTATTTATAGCCCAAATTATTCAATCCTACATTTTCTCAACATTACACTAATGAAAGCTTGATAGATTGAATGATAAAAATTTTAAATTAAATTTCTAATACGTTGCCAAAATGAATAAATCAATCAAAGACAAAATTATTCGAATTTGTGATGAAAAAATCGATCGGAAGGGAGAATCTGTAGGTTTGTCATTTTATGCTTTCTTTTCAAATAAAAATAATGACCCCGATGCACTCATGGAAGTAGCTCATTGGTGGATCATGAAACATAAACTTGACCACTTTGAAAAAGCACAGAAAATAAAATCTCTAATATCATCGGAATCTGAAGTTGACGCGATTTAATTGAAATACTTTGAATCACCAATAACCAACTTAACATTGGAAATTCGCAAGTTTAGAAGTACAATACTGCCCTAGTCGAGGGATGCTGCGACGTTTTACAAGTAAAAAATGTAAAAGCGCCAGGCTCGACGATCGGTCAATCTGCTCAGATGGACCAACAACGGCATCCGCGAACATAATGATCAATTTTTGTTTTTTATAAGGAGATCGTGATGAACGCGGTTAATGCTTCATTTACAGATTATAAAGTTGCCGATATTTCACTTGCTGACTACGGCCGTAAAGAAATCAAACTTGCAGAAGCTGAAATGCCAGCCCTTATGGGTCTGCGTAAGCGTTACTCTGCGGCTAAACCACTTGCTGGTGCTAAAATTTTGGGTTGTATCCACATGACAATCCAAACAGCTGTTCTTATCGAAACTTTGGTAGAGCTTGGTGCTGAAGTTCGTTGGACATCTTGCAACATTTTCTCTACTCAAGACCACGCTGCGGCAGCTATTGCAGCTTCAGGTGTTCCTGTATTTGCTTGGAAAGGCGAAACTGAAGAAGAATACATGTGGTGTCTTGAACAACAAATTAATGTAAATGGTACGCCTTGGGATGCCAACATGATTTTGGACGACGGCGGTGACTTAACTGCGCTTGTTCATGAAAAATACCCAGAAGTACTCGCAAAAATCCATGGTATTACTGAAGAAACAACAACAGGTGTTCAACGTCTTCTCGAAATGTGGAAAGACGGTTCATTGAAAGTACCTGCGATCAACGTAAATGACTCAGTAACTAAATCTAAAAATGACAACAAATACGGTTGCCGTCACTCTCTAAACGATGCGATCAAACGTGCAACTGACATGCTGTTATCTGGTCGTCGTGCGCTTGTAATTGGTTACGGTGACGTAGGTAAAGGCTCTGCACAATCACTTCGTCAAGAAGGCATGATCGTACGTGTTTCTGAAATCGATCCAATCTGTGCAATGCAAGCCTGCATGGACGGTTACGAAGTAGTTTCTCCATACAAAAATGGCGTACAAACAGGTAAAAAAGAAGACGTTAACGCTGACCTTCTTCAAAATACTGACTTAATCGTAACAACGACTGGTAACTACCACGTTTGTGACGCTGCAATGCTTGATACATTAAAAGCAGGTGCAGTAGTTTGTAATATCGGTCACTTTGACACTGAAATCGATACCAACTACTTACGTGGTTATAAATGGGTTGAAGTTAAACCACAAGTTCACCAAGTATATCGTTCAGAAAATGAAAATGATTACCTCATTCTTCTTTCTGAAGGTCGCTTAGTAAATCTTGGCAATGCAACTGGTCACCCATCACGCGTGATGGACGGTTCTTTTGCGAACCAAGTTTTAGGTCAAATGCACTTGTTCGCAGAGAAATTTGCTGATCTTCCTGAAGATCAAAAACAAGCAGCGATTCGTGTTGAACTTCTTCCTAAGAAATTAGATGAAGAAGTTGCTGCAGCAATGGTTGCAGGTTTCGGTGGTGTTCTGACTCAATTAACTCAAGAACAAGCGGACTACCTTGGGGTTGCTGTTGAAGGTCCATTCAAATCTGACGCTTATAAATACTAATCTTTGAACAAGCAGGCTGAACAGCCTGCTTTTCTTTGAATTCTATTTTGCTGAAATAAGTACAAAGGATTTGAACATGTCTAAACAGATTCCAATTTCTTTTGAGTTTTTCCCAACCAAAACTGATGCAGGTGCGGAAAAACTTAAGGTTGTTCACCAAGAACTGCAGTTGCTGAATCCAGAGTTTTTCTCTGTGACTTATGGTGCAGGTGGTTCTACACGTGAACGTACACTTTCGACTTTAGCTGATTTTAATGGCAAAGGCACGCCTGTTGCTCCTCACCTCTCTTGTATTGGTGATAGCAAAGAACGGATCGCTGAACTTTTAGATTTATACAAATCTCAAGGGATTGACCGTATAGTTGCACTACGTGGTGACTTACCTTCCGGTCAAGTTGGCTTAGGTGAATTACCGTATGCCCAGGATTTAGTACGCTTTATCCGTGAACATTCGGGTGACCACTTCCAAATTGAAGTTGCAGCTTACCCTGAAATGCATCCACAAGCAGATAGCTTTGATTTAGACATCAAACGCTTTTGTGAGAAAGCCAATGCAGGTGCAAATGCAGCCTTAACTCAATTCTTCTTTAATCCAGATGCGTATTTTTACTTTGTAGAGCGCATTCAAAAAGAAGGTGTGAATATTCCTGTTGCGCCGGGCATTATGCCAATTACCAATGCAAGCAATCTCATTCGTTTTGCGGATGGTACCGGTGCCGAAATCCCTCGTTGGATTCGTAAGCAACTTGCGGCTTATGGTGATGACACTGCTTCAATTAAAGCCTTTGGTCATGAAGTGATTGTGAAGCTATGTGAACGCCTCATTGCTGGTGGTGCGCCAAGCTTACACTTTTATACGATGAACACCACTGATCCAACTCGTCAACTTGTAAAAGACCTCGGTCTAGCATAAGTCTCCTGACTTCTTTTATCGACAGCTTAGGTTCACCTTATTTGATGTAGGGACTGAAGATAAAAGAAGTTTTTATTTTACCGATTTTAGAGTAATGCAGATGCCTCGTTTTTTTATTGAAGCAGACCTTAATGTAAATACAACAGTTGAACTGACTGAAACTGTATTTCATCATTGGGTCAAAGTTTTACGTGCACAAGTCGGTGAAAAAGCGACCCTGTTTAATGGTCAAGGTGGCGAATATCAAGTTGAATTAACTGAAGCCAATAAAAAAACAGGCTCGGTTCTAGTTCAAGAATTTAACCCAACCAATCGCACACCCAACTTTAATGCCTTACTTGGTCAAGTAATGAGTAAAGGTGACCGCATGGATTATGCTATTCAAAAAGCGGTTGAGTTAGGCGTATCTGAAATTCAACTTCTCACCTCTGAACGTTGCGAAATGCGTTTAAAGTACGACCGTGATCAGAAAAAACTTGATCATTGGCAAGGTGTAGCAATTGCAGCTTGCGAGCAGTGTGGAATGAATATTGTTCCAAAAATATTAGCTCCACTCCCTTTAGCACAATGGTTAAATAGCACACTCCCTGAAACGAAATTAGTCTTAGCCCCCAATAAAGATGAGGTCGATGTGTTAAATGATGCCTCCTCAAATATAGCGCTACTCATTGGTCCAGAAGGTGGATTAAGTGAAGCTGAAATCCAATCTGCAAATCAGCATGGATTTATCAATTGGTGTATTGGTGAACGTGTTCTACGTACAGAAACCGCACCAGTGGTTGCTTTATCGATCTTAAATTACAAATTTTAATAAATATTTTCTCAAAATTCCGTGATTTAACTCACAATAGAATTGATTTTCATCCAATTAGACAGTACTTTAATGAGAAAAGAGTTGTCGCGCTAAATTTATATTTTTTAAGTTCGTACTCAAAAATAATTCAAATAAAGTAGAAAGAAAATTAAGGTATTGCCAGTTATGAGTGAAGTTCAGGGAGAGCATGTTTCCAACTCTGTACTCGATAGCCAGATCAAAAGTGCGACTTCTAATTTGCATTTTTTTTTAGCGTGGGTGCTCTTTGCCTGTATCTATAATCAACTTATTTACTTCTTTTATTTCAAAAGCTTTTCAATACCTTATACCATTTGGCTCATTATATTTACCGCCATTCTTTTAATCTGTATTTGCTTTACCCTCTTTTTTAAAAAATCTAATCAAATTAGTATTTTTAACTTAGACATGTGGGCACAATTGGTTTGCTTAATTACTGGAGCTGGTCTAGCTATTGGTATTTATACCGTATTACAGCTTATGCCCGAACATAATCCAGAAGTCAAAGATATACATATGTTGACTTTAGCTGGGTTAATGTTATCTATTGTTTATACTTTTGCTATTGTATTTTTATCACAGCGTTTACGATACTTCCTTTATGTTTTTTTGCCTTCAGCTTCGGCCATAGTCCTTTCCAATTTCCTTTTTTTAGATAATACTCCTGATGTTTTTAGTTTAATCTTTAATATTTGGTTTGGTGTATTACTTATTTGTGCACTCCTTACCCATAAGATGTACCGCCGTCTTGGAATATTAAATAATCACAATAAATTCTATCTATCTGAATCTAGAAAACATCTTATGGAGTCATCACTTCTCCAAGACAAGCTAAAAAATGAGATTGAAAAATCCAAAGAAATTGAAAGCCAATTACAAATGCATAATCAATTACTCGAACAAAAAGTAATTGAACGAACCTACGATATTAATAAGATCAACGATCGACTGCAGCACCATCAAGCTAATCTCGATTTTGCGCATGAAACTGCTGGAATTTCATCTTGGCTATGGAATATTGAGAAAAGAACCATTGAAATTTCAGGAATTAAATATGGTAATCAGGTTTTACACTACCAAAGTGCTACTGATCAAATTAACGATTTTATTCACCCAGAAGATCAAGAAAATTATCGTAAAGAGCTCCGTAGACATTTAAGAGGAAATACTGAACGTTTTGAAGCACATTATAGAACTAAAGTAAAAGATCAGTGGTTCTGGATTAAAGATATTGGTCGAGTTATTACACGTGATCCTAAAAATAATAAACCTCTTAAAATGGTGGGTATTTTCCAAGACATTGAGAGTGAAAAAAAAGCACAAGAAAAATTGAAATTAGCTTCGAATGTATTTAATCAAGTGGCCCAAGGAGTTTTCGTTTTAGACAATAACTTGTGTTTTTTAGAAGTTAATCCTTATTTTAGTGAATTGGTCAACATCCCACCGCAGGATATTATCTCAAAACACATCTTTGATATTACCAAATCTTCCACATCCCAACTCAGCCAACATCACGCCGATATAACTCAAACGGTGTTACTCACCGGACAATATGATGCTGAGGTCACAGAAGAATTTATTTCAGGAAAGATATTAACCTTGTGGCTGCATATCAATGCAGTTCGTGATGATAAAAATAGAATTTTAAATTATGTAGGCATCATTTCAGATTTGACTGAACGGAAACAAAATCTTGAAAGAATGGCCTACTTAGAGAATTACGATCTACTTACAGATTTACCTAACCGTGTTTATTTTAATTTACAGTTACACCAGTATCTAATTAGTAAATCTAAAATTCTGAGCCATTTTTCTATTATTCGTCTTAACATTGATCGATTTAGACATTTTAATGAGTTTATTAATCATCAAACTGGAGATGAAGTTCTCAAAGAAGTTTCCCGAAGACTGAAATATACCTGTTCTAAAGCTGTTCTGATTTCATATTTAAATAATGATGACTTTGCTATGATTTACAACTTAAATCATAGTCATTACACGATCCAACAAGTCGTCGATCAGATCCTTGAGGCCTTTGAAATACCCTTTATCATCGATGGGCAAGAACACATGATTCATGTCTCACTGGGTATCGCAATTTACCCCAATCATGGTAGACAAATTGGTAGCTTAAATAGTCACGCGGAAAGCGCTTTAACAGAAGCAAAAAAACTAGGGGGCAGCACAGCCTATTATTATGACAACAAGCCTGAATCCATTTTTGGCAGTGACATTGAGCTCGAAAGAGATTTACGACTTGCTATAAAAAATCAGGACTTAGAAATTTACTATCAACCTAAGATAGAAAGTAAAACGATGCAAGTGAGCGGCTTTGAAGCATTAATCCGCTGGAATCATCCAAAGTATGGCATCATCATGCCAGATCGTTTTATACCGATTGCTGAAATGACTAGTCTGATCTCAGATATCGGAAAATTTGTTATTTTCCAGACATGTAAGCAACTTAAAATATGGCATGAATTAGGATTTGATAAGTTACAAATTTCTATTAATGTCGTGGCGCAACAGATCCATCGTGGGGAATTTCTCAATTTTATTGATCAAGCCGTGCTCAAATACTCACTCAAACCCGAGTTTATAGAGTTTGAACTTACCGAGTCATCATTATTAGATAAATCATCTCATGTTTTTGATTTGTTAGACGAAATTAAGGATAAAAATTTCTTAATCGCCTTAGATGACTTTGGAACAGGCTATTCTTCACTTGCATATCTTGCCGACTATCCTATTGATACACTCAAGATTGATCGCGCCTTTATTTCAAAGATTGGCACTCGTAAAAATAATGCTATTGTCGATGCAATTATTTCAATGGGTAAAACGATGGGGATGAAATTAGTTGCTGAAGGTGTTGAGGATATCGAGCAAATTGAATATTTAAAAAAACAAGGTTGTGATTATTTCCAAGGTTATTATTTTTCGAGACCATTAAATAGCGCTGATAGCACTCAATTTCTGCAAAATGAATATCAATTCTCAAAAATCAAATAAAGGCTAGACCAAAGTCCTAAATATGTATGAAATTTCGACTTTTAACTGTGATCAATGTGCAACTAGTGGTATATTCGAACCGATATAACCAAAAAACCAGCAAGGCTGGAACATTGTAATAACTGGGATTCAGATGGACGATCAATCTTTAAAACAGCAAGCACTCTATTACCACGAATTTCCAACGCCAGGAAAAATCAGCGTTACTCCGAGTAAGCAACTCGTCAACCAACATGATCTAGCATTAGCATATTCCCCAGGTGTTGCAGTGCCATGTTTGGAAATTGAAAAAGACCCTTCTAAAGCAGCGCTTTATACTGCACGTGGTAACTTAGTCGCAGTCGTCAGTAATGGTACTGCAGTACTCGGTTTGGGTAATATTGGTCCCCTCGCCTCTAAACCAGTGATGGAAGGTAAAGGCGTCCTGTTTAAAAAGTTTGCAGGCGTTGATGTTTTCGATATCGAAATTGCAGAAAATGATCCAGATAAAATCGTAGATATTGTTGCTGCTCTTGAACCGACTTTCGGCGGTATTAACCTCGAGGACATTAAAGCTCCAGAATGTTTCTATATTGAACAGAAACTTCGCGAGCGTATGAATATCCCAGTTTTTCATGATGATCAGCATGGAACATCAATTATTGTAGGTTCAGCGCTTTTAAATGCTTTGCAATTGAACGGCAAAAAAATTGAAGATATCAAGATCGTCGCTTCTGGAGCAGGTGCTGCGGCACTATCATGTCTAGATCTTCTTTGTGCGCTTGGTGCTAAAAAAGAAAATATCATTGTTGCTGACTCTCGTGGACTCTTAACAAAAAAACGTGAAGGTTTAGACGAGTCTAAAAAACGCTATGTTCAAGATATCGAAGGTTCTCAGATTGGCGACGTAATTGCTGGTGCAGATATGTTCCTTGGTCTATCAGCTGCGGGTATTTTGACTAAAGAAATGGTCAAAGTCATGGCGAAGGATCCAATTATCTTCGCGCTTGCTAATCCAGATCCTGAAATTCTGCCTGAACATGCACATGAAGTTCGTGATGATGTCATCATGGCGACGGGTCGTTCAGACTATCCGAACCAAGTGAATAATGCGCTTTGCTTCCCATATATCTTCCGTGGTGCACTTGATGTAGGTGCAACAACCATTAACGAAGAAATGAAGATTGCATGTGTACACGCAATTGCTCGTATGGCACATGTAGAAGCTGATGCTGCATCTTATGGTGAAAAATCTGCATCATTTGGACGTGATTACCTAATTCCACGCCCACTAGATCAACGCTTGATTCTTGAAATTGCGCCTGCTGTTGCAAAAGCTGCGATGGATTCTGGTGTAGCGACTCGTCCAATCCAAGATTTCTCCGTGTATCATCAGCGTCTTTCTGAGTTCGTTTACAACTCAGCATTTATGATGAAACCAATTTTTGCTCAAGCGAAAACTGATCCTAAACGTATTGCTTATGCGGAAGGTGAAGATCTTCGTGTTCTTCGTGCTGTTCAAATTGCAGTAGACGAAGGCCTGGCAAAACCGATCTTGGTGGGTCGTACTGCTGTGATCGAAGCGAATATTAAGAAATTAGGTTTACGTTTAGAAAATGGTGTGAATATCACTATCGTTGATCAAGAAACAAATCCTGATTACGAAAAGTTTGCTGATGATTACTATAATCTGATGATGCGTAAAGGGGTAACACCTGAGTATGCACAACGTGAATCACGTCGTCGTTCGACCCTGATTGCAGCGATGTTAGTACGCCACGGCTTAGCAGATGGTATGCTATGTGGTACGTATTCTAGCTACGATATTCATTTAGATTTCGTGAGTAATGTCATTGGTTTAAAAGAAGGTCATAACACTTTCTTTACCTTAAATGCGTTGATGCTCGAAGATCGTAACTTGTTCATTGCAGATACATACATCAATCGTAATCCTACGGCTGAACAGCTTGCTGAAATGACTATTTTAGCAGCAGAAGAAGTCCGTCGTTTCGGTATTACTCCACGTGTAGCATTGTTGTCGCACTCAAGTTTTGGTTCTGACCAGACTGATCCTAGCGCTCAAAAAATGCGTAAAGTGTATGAAATTCTTTCTGAAATCGCACCTGAACTTGAAGTTGAAGGTGAAATGCATGCAGATGCAGCGCTTGATGAAAATATCCGTAGCTTTGCATTCCCGAACTCGCGCTTCAAAGGTTCTGCGAATCTATTGATTATGCCGAATTTAGATGCTGCAAATATTTCATTCAACCTGTTGAAGTCAACTTCAGGAAATAATGTAACAATTGGTCCAATCTTATTAGGTGCGGCTAAGCCAGTTCATATCTTAACACCAACAGCAACTACGCGCCGTGTTGTGAATATGACTGCATTAACTGTTGCAGAAATTCAAGAAGAGGAAAAAAACGCGCTCTAATCCTTTATTTAGGGCACGTTTTGTGACTTGAGAAAACCTCTATTCTGATGCATGATGGTGCTAAGAATAGAGGTTTTTTATGCAAGTTTATTTAGTAGGCGGCGCAGTACGAGATCAGTTGCTCGGACACCCCTATCACGAAAAAGATTATGTCGTTGTCGGTGCAACACCAGAACAACTTTTAAACCAAGGGTTCCAACCTGTTGGTAAAGATTTTCCTGTATTTCTACATCCCGAAACTAAAGATGAATACGCCCTCGCTCGTACTGAGCGTAAATCTGGGCATGGTTATCATGGCTTTGAATTTTTTACCGATCCCTCGGTAACCCTTGAAGATGATTTAATTCGTCGTGATTTGACCATAAATGCAATGGCCATGAATGACGATGGTGAGTTGTTCGACCCTTATCATGGTTATCAAGATTTGAATCAACGCATTTTACGTCACGTTTCTGATGCATTTGCAGAGGATCCACTACGAGTATTGCGTGTTGCCCGTTTTGCAGCTCGCTATCATCAGTATGGTTTTAAAGTAGCTGAAGAAACCATAGCCTTAATGAAAAATTTGGCTGATTCTGGTGAATTGCAAGCACTTACACCTGAACGTGTTTGGAAAGAAACTTCTCGTGCTTTAATGGAACGTGATGCTGATATTTACTTTGAAGTCCTTCGTCAGTGTGATTCTCTCAAAATCCTCTTTCCAGAAATCGAAGCATTATTTGGTGTACCACAACGTCCTGAATACCATCCTGAAATTGACTGTGGTATTCATACCTTGATGTCATTACAACAAGCTTGTAAAGCAGACTACTCGATGGATGTACGCTTCGCAGTATTAGTGCATGATCTGGGTAAAGCACTCACGCCTAAAGATGAGTTACCTCGCCATATCATGCATGAGGAACGTGGTGTTCAGCCCGTGACTGATTTATGTGAACGTCTTAAAGTTCCGACCCAAACCAAACAATTGGCAATTGCGGTGTGCAAAGAACATCTTAAATGCCATCAGGCGTTTACATTAAAACCAGGAACACTTTGGCGTCTATTACAACGTTTAGATGTATTACGCCGTCCTGAACGTGTTGAGGCTTTTGTACAAGCATGTGAATGTGATGCCAAAGGTCGCTTAGGTCTCGAAGACCGTGAATATCCTCAAGCAAAATATGTATTAGATGCGGTACAGATTGTTCGTTCAATTAAAGCATCTGATTTACCGCCTGAGATCAAAGGCCCTGATATTGGTGAAATGCTGATACAAAAAAGAATCGAGGCTTTGGCAACGCACCGAGAAAAACATCAATCCTTGGTAAACGCATAATATTTACCTCCTGAAACTCAGGAGGTAATCGTATTTTAAAAAAATGATTGTTGAAAATATTTAAAAGAATCAATCATTGGTTTAATGATTGAAGCCACTAATAGTAGCGCCATACTGTAATTGAAAATTCTTAGATGCTGTGGCGTACGCACCAAAGTTTGTAATTTTTCTCCGAGTATTCCCCAAGCTCCCGTGCATGGAATACAGACTAACCCAAACACAACACCCAAAATGATATACCAATAAAATTCACTGCCTGCAGCTAAATAAGTCGTCACCGCGCCCATTGCCATAATCCAAGCTTTTGGATTGACCCATTGAAATAATGCAGCTTGCAAAAAAGTAATGGGTTTCGCTTGAGTTTTATCTAATTCAACTGAGCCTGATTGAGCAATCTTAATAGCTAAATAGATTAAATAAGCAATACCGATCAACTTTAGAATTTCGTATACCAATTGATTTTGACTCAGTAATGTACCAATTCCTAAACCAACCAAAATCACCATGACCCCAAAACCGATCGCTACACCTAAAATGTGTCCATAAGTCGCACGGAGTCCAAAGTTCACTCCTGAGGTTGCGACCATCAAATTGTTAGGTCCAGGTGTTATGGATGTCACAATTGTATAAATTACAAAAGATAAAAATATAGAAAAAGACATATAGTCGCCTATGATTATTGTTTTAAATCTTCACGTTGAAAAATGAATTAAATCCAATATTAAAAGATAAAATATTAAATTTATCTAAACAAAATACATGAAAGATTAAATTATTTAAACATAGTTCAATTCATACTTATAAATCATGTTTCAATAGCCATGACAATACTGATTAAACCTGTAAATTTAAACCATGATGTTGCAGCGATCGCTGAATTGACTACCCAACTCGGCTATCCAACTCAAACAGAAGTTATGAAAGAACGTTTGATGAGGTTGCAAGCCCAGGAGCGTTATACAACCCTAGTATTTATCGATCATGGACAAGTTGTCGCATATATTGGTTTTGTTGAAGAAATATCATGTGAATGTGCTGATCCGTATTTTCGCATTCTAGTACTCATTGTAGATCAGGCGCATCGCGATAAAGGGATTGGTCAAAAACTGTTGGCTCACGTTGAACATATAGCCAGTCAACAAGGTATTCAAAAAATTGTGGTCAGTAGTGGTAATCGTGCTGAACGATTACCTGCACATCAGTTTTATTTAAATCACGGTTTTAAAGCGTATAGCACGACATTTGTCAAAATATTAGCTCCTCAAGATCGTCCTTTATCCTGAGGATAAAAAATCTTATGAGCGATCAGCAGGAAATGTAATCACTTGCTCTAATTTCATTTTCTCTGTTGCCACCATCAGTAAACGATCGATTCCTAATGCGATACCTGAGCATTCTGGCATTTTAGGCAATGCGGCTAAGAGATTTTCATCTATTGGCATAACATCTAAGCCTAATTTTTCGCGTTCAGCATTATCAGCTTCAAAACGGGAACGCAATACATCTGCATCAATCAACTCATCATAAGCATTTGCTAACTCTAAGCCCTCAATGTAAAGCTCAAAACGTGCTGCAACCAATTCCCCATCTTCATCAACTCGAGTTTTTGCAAGAGAAGCAAGTTCTGGTGGAAAATCCGTTAAAAATACAGGTGTATCAAAACCTAAGCTCGGTTCCACCATATGCGAAAATAACAGGTCGATATATCCTAGACGATCATCACCCAGATCTAGATTTAACCCAACACGATTACAACAATCCTTTAATTCCTCTAATGTGGATTTAAGTGGATTAAAATCTAAGCGATCTATAAATGCATGTTTATAACTTAAAATCGTAGGTCGCACTTCGCCAAAACGATGTGCCAAAGTGACATTGAGTAAATCTGTAACTTCAAACATCAAGTCTTTGAGACTAAAATCAGGTCTATACCACTCAAGCATGGTAAATTCACTGTTATGTTTACGGCCATGTTCATCATCACGAAAAACTTTACAGATTTGATAAATTGGCCCTACTCCTGCTGCCAACAGTCGTTTCATGGCAAATTCTGGTGAAGTTTGAAGATAGTGCTTTTTCAAATGACCATGTACATGACGGCTTGCCTCAACTGACGCCAAGTGGACATCAGTTACTCCAGCATGAGATAAAATTGGAGTTTCAACTTCCAAAACATCACGTTCTAAAAAAAATTGGCGAATCTGTTGATACATCCTCACTCTGGCTTTCATGGCAGCAAAATCGCAAGTTGGTAGATAGCTCAGAGAGTCAGTCATGCCTGAGGCCCTCCATGAGCAGCCCATTCACGGCGTAATGGATATGTTTTGCGTAATTGATCAAATGAGGCTTGATCTACTTTCCCATCTTTGAGGCATGCTCTTAAGTTCTGATCATCTCTAAAGATATCGTAGATATGGTTTAATTGAGTTTTCAGCGTGTGCTTGAAATCACTATTGTTAAAATATTGTTCACATGTAGGCAATTGGGTTTCGAACTGTTTTGAAGATTTATGGCCGAAATGCTGACAGAAAGCATCATAAATCATCTGGGTACCACGCGCTTTACCCTCAAGACTATACCCCGCAATATGCGGTGTCACCAATTGCACAAGATCCAGTAACTCTTCCGTAATGACTGGTTCATGCTCAAAGACATCTAGTACAACTTTACGACCTGTTGCTCGAATATCTGCAATCAAAGCTTGTTCTTCAATGACTGACCCACGGGCAGAATTAATTAAAATTGTAGATGGTTTAAGCTTTTTTAAGGTCTCAGCATTAAACATATGTCGGGTTGCATGCATCCCTGAAGTGGTTAATGGCACATGGATAGAAATTGCATCTGCTTTTGAAAAAACTTCATCTAAAGTGACTTGCTGAATATTTTCTCTTTGTACAAAAGGATCAACCCCGATGACGTTCCATCCCAATAATTTCGCCATATGTGCGAGTCGTGAACCGACATTACCCAGTCCAATAATGGCTAAAGTGAAATCTTGTTCTGCATCTAGCAAATGAGGATTTAGAGCTAATAACGCAGTAATAACATATTCAGAAACAGCTTGGGCATTACATCCTGCAGCATTTGACCATTGAATATTTTGCTGTTCAATTGCTGGAATGTCCAAATGATCTGTTCCGATCGTTGCACTACCCACAAAGGTTAATGCAGTATTTTGAATGAGCGCAGAATTCACTTTCGTCACAGAACGTACTAATAAGGCTTCAGCATCGACCACATCTTCATGCTTTAAGGTACGACCAGCTTTATTATCAATATCGCCAAATTCTGAAAAGAAATAATCTGTGAATGCGAGATTTTCATCTGCAACGATTTTCATGAGCCTACCCATCAAGATTTTAGCATTATGATAACGCTTCTAGGAGGGTTAGGCTATGTGGCTCGCAGCTTGAGCGACTGACTACCAACCACATAGCACCATTCCTTAAATCAATCTAAATAGAACGTTTTTAAAGGTGGATAACCATTAAATTCGACCGAAGCATAAGAGGTTGTATAAGCTCCAGTACTTAACCAATAGAGTCGATCTCCAATGCTCAAGTTTTTAGGTAACTGATAAGGCACTTTTTCATACATGATATCAGTTGAATCACAGGTCGGGCCTGCAAGCACAACACTTGAATGCTCAGGTGCTGAATGCATTTTAGGTGTGTATATAGGATATTTGATCATCTCACCTAAAGTTTCAATTAGTCCATTAAAGACGCCCACATCCGTGTAGACCCATCGTTTATCATCATGTGCTGATTTATTGGCGATAAGAACAATCTCTGAAACAATCACTCCAGCATTACCCACCAATGATCTGCCTGGCTCCAAAAATAATATTACCTGATCATCAAAGTGTTCATCGAGATAGCGTTGAATCTCGTGCGCATAACTTTGGATACTGTCAACTTCAGCTAAGTAATGTGCTGGGAAACCACCACCCAAATTGATTAATTGTAAACTGATACCGTATTGGTCTTTCAAAGTATTAAATATTTGCTTCACTATCGTTAAAGCTGAACGCCATACAGTGACATCACGTTGCTGACTACCGACATGGAATGACACGCCAAAGGGTATTAAACCCAATTGTCTAGCTTTCACCATTAAATCAACCGCCATATCTGGATGGCATCCAAATTTACGTGACAGTGGCCAATCTGCTGTACCTCCCGACTCTACCATTGCCCTGACAAAGACTTTAGAGTTCGGTGCGAATTCGGCTATTTGGGCGAGATCTGCTTCCGCATCGGTAACAAATAAACGGATTCCTTTTCGGTAAGCGTATTCAACGTCTGAAGCTTTTTTAATAGTATTACCGTATGAAATACGATCTGGATGAATTCCACATTCAAGCGCTTTGTCTAACTCATAAATTGATGCAATATCAAAATATGAGCCAAGTTGATCAAGTTTATGAATAATTTCACGACCTGGATTTGCTTTCACTGCATAATAAATATGGGCTTTTGGAAAGCTATTTTGCAACTCAATAAATTGAGTTTGCACTTGATCTAAATCAACAACTAAAAAAGGGCTTTGCTTTGTTTCGGCAAAATTTTGGATTTTTTTCCATTGTTGATCAGAATAGTATTTTTCTAATTGCATGTAAGATCCACTCACGTTAGCGAATAATTTAACGAAAATGGCCTTTGGCTATAAGTACTTTGGCTAGGGCCGTTGATTGTGCATGTGTTGATTTTCAAGGTATGCACATTAGTCTTACATCAATCTCTATCCAATTTAAGACGATCACTCCATTCATTCAACGTTGGCTCCTCCACCAGATCTTGAAATTCAATTTGAAAGCCTTTTTCACGTAGCAATCCAACCAGCGTCATAAGACTGACTGAATCAAGTCCTAACATAAATAAATTATCCTCCTGCTGAATTTCATTTGCAGGTAAATTTAATTGATGAGCGACCATATTTTTTAACTCAAGCATGCTTAATTCATTCATGATCATTGCCCCTGACCTAAGTCATTAATCACAGTCTGAGTATCCATGACTTTTGCACAGCGTCCAGTCGCATATTTTAGTGCAAGATCATGTTCTTCTCGGCTAAAATCCGCCAAGGCATCACCCACCATAAATGCTTGAATATCCAGCATAAATGCTTCCGCAGCTGTTAATAAGCAACCAATATGGGCATATACTCCACAAATCACTAATTGATCGCGATTAGCTTGTTTGATTTGCTGCTCAAAATCACTTTTTTTAAATGCGCTATAGCGCCATTTTGTCAGCACGGTGTCTTCACTTTTTGGTTGAAGTGGATCAATAATTTTGGTCAATGCTGGATCAGCTGACAAACCTTTACCCCAAAAATCCGTTAATAGTTGACGATGTTCTTGCGTCTGATCTCCAGGTTGTGCCGTGTAATAGACTGGAATTCCTAGTGCATGTGCCTGATCAATAAGGGCTTTACAATTTCGGATTAATGTGGGAATGGGCGCTTGGGTCTGATCGTAAAAATCTAAAAAATATTGCTGAACATCATGTACCAATAAAACCGACCGTGACGCATCTAAAGTCCAATCAACTTTGTTAACTGGAAAATCTTGAGCAGATGGCATGGGATAACTTGCAATACGTGGGATTGCCATATTTTATTTCCTTCGTTAAATCGTGTCTTCGGTGAGGCGTTTTCTGAGTTGTTTCTTGTCGATTTTGCCCAATGCCGTATAAGGCATTTCTTCAATAAATTCGATGCGATCTGGGATCTTATAGGTCGCCAGACCGTATGCTTGAATGAATTGTCTAATTTGTAGTTTCAGCCTTGTTTCTGATGCATCTTGGTTGTTAGGTCGCCATTGAATAAATGCACAACTTTTTTCTCCTAACATTGGATCTGGTTGTGCAACCAAGGCGGACAAGATGATTTGTTGGTGTTGATTTAAAACCTGTTCGACTTCTTCCGTCGCGATTTTTTCACCGCCACGATTAATTTGTTCCTTACTTCGCCCTTCAACAATAATATTGCCTTCTGGCGTTAATCGAACTAAATCACCAGTGCGATAAAATCCATCTAAGGTAAAAGCACTTCGGTTATGTTCTGAAGCCCGATAATACCCTCTAATGGTATAAGGGCCGCGAGTTATAAGATGCCCCACCTCACCCAACGGCAGCTCGTGATCATCTTCATCGACGATTTTAATTTCATCATCTGGACTTATACGGGAACCTTGGGTACCTATAATGACTTCTTTCGGATCATCGTAACGCGTGTAATTCACCAAGCCTTCTGCCATACCAAATACTTGTTGTAATCGGCATTGGTATTGATCGATCAATTTTTCAGCTAAAGCATCTGGCAACCTTGCCCCACCGACCTGTAAAGCCGTTAATTTCTTAAAAATATTTGTTGCGCCGTTTTGAACTGCTTCCGACCATGTTGCTGCTAATGCAGGGACAAGAGCAACATACGTAATATGGTGCGCTTCAATGAGTGGAAATGCAGTTTGGGGAGAAGGATCTTTCGCTAAAACAAGTGTTCCACCTGCATAAAATAGACCCAATGAACCAGCCGAACTCATACTGAAATTATGTGCTACTGGAAGCACCATAAGCATACGGCTTTCTGTATCAAGTTCACAAATATCTGCACTGGCACGAACACTATACAAATAGTCATCATGTGTTCGTGGTATAAGTTTCGGTGTGCCAGTACTGCCCCCTGAAAGTTGAAAAAAAGCCACATGGCGAGCCGTTATTTTGGGCTTTGAAACCATATGATTTTTAAACGATGTAAGATTCGGCCAAGGATCAAAATCGCCTGCATCACCAACGACAATCACTTGCTGTAAAGTCGGACATCTGCGCTGGCACTCTTGCGCTAAGGATCTGTAATCAAAGCCTAGATGCTTATCTGCACAGATATACAATTTGGCATCTGTTTGCTGAATAAAATGACTTACTTCGGCATGACGGTGTGCTGGTAAACTCATCACTGGTCGCATCCCTATCCGCAAAGCTGCAAAATAAGCAATAAAAAACTCTGCTATATTTGGCATTTGAATCACAACAGCATCTGCCAGCCCATAGCCTTGTTTAGTCAAGAAGACTGCAAATTGTTCAATATTTTGATTCAGCTCTTGATAAGAATACTGGCGATCACCACAAATCAATGCCACCTGATTGGCAAATTTCTGGGCTGATTCTTGAAAAAACTCTGAAATGGTTTGACCTTTCCAATATCCCTTTTGAATGTACCGCTCTACGAATTCTTCTGGATATGGAACGATGCCATCCCAGAGTAAAGACTCGTCATTTACATTCGCATTCATTTTATTCCCCCATGATTTAAGTGCTGAGAATCTAAACCCAATGCATTTAACATCGTTTTAAATTTCACGATGGTTTCTGACAGTTCACTGGTCGGCTGTGAAGCTTCGACAATTCCTGCACCCGCATAAAGACGCGCATAATGGTCAAAGATACGCCCACAACGTACATTCACTGCCCAAGCACCATTCCCTCGGGCATCACACCACCCCATAGTTCCTGCGAATAGGTTACGGTTAAAAGGCTCTAGTTCCGAAATCAACTGGCGAGCCATAGGGGCTGGTTGTCCACAGACTGCTGGCGTTGGATGTAAAATTGAGACCACATCAAAGATATGTTGCTCTGGATCTTTCAACGTTCCCTGAATTTTGGTCGCCAAGTGCCAAACCGCCTCTGTTTTAATCAGTGAAGGTGATTTTGGGATATTGAGCGTTTTGCACAAGGGAGAGAGTTGATCTGCAATGGCTTCGATGACCACGGCGTGTTCATGCTGATCTTTTTGCGAAGCAAGCAATTTTTCAGCTTGTTGTTGATCCAGTGTTGGATCTGAATGACGTGCTAATGTTCCTGCAACTGGATGGCTAAACAAATATTCATTTTGCTTCGCAACGAGAAGTTCTGGACTTGCCCCCATAAACCAACCAGATTGTTTTGGGTTTTGGGCCAACGCAAATGTGTAGCCATCAGGATTAGAGGCCAACAACTGGTAAAATAAATCAATAATATTAATTTTGTGTTGGGTTTTAAGATCAATTGCCCGAGCCAATACTGCTTTTTCTAGCGGTGATGACTTCATCAATTCAACCAATTTAACGACACCAGCAATGTATTCCTCTTGTGCTGGGATGAGAGTCGCTTGCACTTGATCATTAAGAGAAGACTGAGCCGATTGATCAATGCGCTCATTTACAAATGTGTTTTTTGCTTCCGCAATCGAGATTTCTGGTAAATCTCGATGATCAAAAGGCAAGCTCCCGACCAAAATAAGATCTTTATTCGCTGTTAATTCGATTTTTTTTTGTAGTGCAGATTTTGCTTGTTCGAGCCACTGTGCTTGCTGCTGATTAAAATTTAAATGAGAAGCTCGATCAAATTCGATATGTTCAACTAACTTTTTACTTGAAATGGTCCCCGTTGGCGTTGCGAACACGAAACCAGGTTGATCTTCCTCAATTAACTCTTCCTTTTTTATGCCTATCATATTTTGAAAAACTGACGGTTCTATTGGCAACATATTTGTTCTCACGATTATCTGTTCACACTGCGTGCATCAAACTTTCAACATTCACAAAAGGACAACCTCTAGGAGTTGAACGCAACCAATATAATAATTATTATTCCCAATTGAAAATGATTATCGTTTCAATTTGTTAATAAAATTAAAGGATACTTAAATGGGTTTATATATCGTGACGGGTGCAGCCAGAGGAATTGGTGCTGAAATTTGTCGTCAACTATTGCAGAAGGATCATCAAGTCATCGCAATTGATCGGATTGATGACATCAATCAATGGGAACTTTTTAAATTAATTCCTGAAGCATCACTCAACCATCTAGACCACATCAGCTGTGACATTCGTAAGACCAATGAGATTATTCAGCACATTGAAAATTCGATACTTTTTAAAGGCACGATCACGGGGTTAGTGAATGCTGTGGGGGTCTTAGAAATGGGATCTTTATTAAATACATCTGTTGAACAATGGCATGAAAATTTGTCGATAAATTTCATTGGCCCTGCCGAACTTAGTCGTTGGGTCGCTCACCAAATGATTCCGCAAAGAGAAGGTGCGATTGTGAGCATCAGTTCAAATGCAGCCCTCATTCCAAGAATGAATATGGGTCTGTATGCCACGACCAAAGCTACAGTGAGTCACTATTTTAAAAATCTCGCGTTGGAACTCGCGCCTCACAATATTCGCTGTAACTTAGTTTTACCTGGCTCAACCCTTACACAAATGCAAAAACAACTATGGACTGAGGATCGCCCTCCAGCAGGCATTGTCAACGGAAATCTAGAACAATTCCGAAATGGTATTCCATTACAAAAAATTGCTGAGGCTGAAGATATTGCCAATGCAGTGATATTCTTACTTTCAGAGCAAGCACGCCAAATCACAATGCACGAATTAGTGGTTGATGGTGGAGCAACTCTAGGCGTGTAACAGCCCTATTGCCTCATTCAAAGGATAAACTGCCAGACTATTCTGGCAGTGGTTTGTGAATTTGAAGTTGTTCAAAAACAAGTTCTGGTTGAGCTAACCAAGTTTTCATCATCCCCATAAAATCATACCAATAAGCTTTGAGACTTGGCACATCATAAAGTTCTTTATGGCCGTCAACAGCGAGATACAAACGCTCAATACCATTAACAAACTTATTGGTAATCGCGGTATCAAAGTCTTCAATTGGGCCAGCGGATATGGTTGTTTTTGTTAACTTACACCCTTCGAAATGTTCAGGTAAAGGATAAGGAATCCAATTCACAATAGGTCCAAATAAGATATTTTCATAGGGATCAAAATCTTCTAATACAAATCGCATTTGCTCAAAATAGCTTTGCTGATGCGGTCGAATTTCGGCAAACCTTTTCGTTAATAATAAAATGATTTCTTTTAAGTTTTCCTGTCCAGTAATGCCCAACCTTAATGGCAGGATATTCATGACTAAGCACGGGATACGCATAGATGAAGTACCCAACCGAGACATAAAAGGTATCCCAAAGCATTGTTGAGGATCTTTAGACTGTTTCATTAAATAACTCATCATCACCGCCATAACGATAAGAGCACTGGGCAATTTTAATTCAGTTGCTAATGCATTTAATTGTAGCTGTGTAGACCAGTCTATTACCTCTTCATAACGTGGCCCTTGTGAAAATGGTTCTTTTAATTTTCGTTTAAGTCGTTTCTTAGGGGCTTTCTCATACGAAAAATTAGCCTTCCAAAAGTCTAAATCTTTTTTAGCTTTTTCAGAGTGAAGGTAATGCTGTTCTTCTACAATAAACTTTTCATAATGATCGAACCGTTTAATTTTTAATTCAGTACCATTTTTGAGAGATTGATAATAATCAATAAATCGGCTAATCATCAGTCCGTAAGCGTAGCCATCTAATGCAACGTGATGCGCTTTAAAAAATAATCCATACTTTTGCTCACCTAAGTGTGCAAATACATAGTCATATAAATGACCCGATTCTAAATTAAATGCTGGTTCTACTTCTTTTTCAGCCCACGCTAAAATTTCCTCCTCATCAAGCTGAGATAAATCAACGAAGCTAGGTTTCCGTATCGTCACATCATCTACTCGATAGACGTGTTCACCCTGAACTAAAGCTCGCCAATGAAGCGATTTAGCTTCCTTTAATGTGAGATAAACTGCTTTTTGAAAAAGCTCTCGATCTAATGGTCCCTCAATAACCAACCACTCCGCCGTATGAAAAGGATAACTGCCATGATAATGATGTCCTTTCCACATACTGTGTTGTGCACAAGTTAATAGATCATGGGATTCATTGATTTGCATAAGACAACCGCATAAATTTAATTTTCATTATAAAATCAAAGTTTTACAAAATATTTAAACCTTCATATTTTGTGATTACACTTTGGCACAAAAAGATTATTAAATATAATGATTATCATTTGCAAATTAAATTTGTTTGATTTAGATTAATAACCATTCAAATCTGTCGACTGACGCACGTATTACGGTATCGACGATCTTCACTCCATTGATAAGTACAGAAGATTAAATAATGACGACACAATCTCCTCCTCTAGCTCGACATATTTCTGTCCATTCAACAGAACAAATTTCCACTCATTTACAGCGTATTAAGTTTAAAAGTGAAGATTTCACAGGTTATGCAAAATGTGATGGTGGTGCGCACATCAAATTGTTTTTTCCGAACCCTGATCAACAAGCACCTGACCTCCCGTTTCGAAATTCTTTAGGCAAAATTACGTGGCCAAATGGAAAGAAACCAATTACGCGGACATATACTGTTCGAGATTTCGATGAAGAACAGCAACTTTTAGTCATCGATTTTGTAAGACATGAAGATTTTGGTATAGCGGCTGATTGGGCAAAGCATGCGAGTCCAGGTGATCTGTTAGGTCTAGCCGGTCCAGGAGGACCAGCACGTTTTAAAATCGATGTAGAATATTGGATTTTTGTTGGAGATCTTTCAGCAATCCCGATGATCGCTGCCTCGCTTGAACAATTACCAAAAGACGCTTATGGTGAAGTTTGGATCGAAATCGAAGATGATTCAGACCAAATACATCTGAATAAACCTGAACACATTAAGCTTCATTGGTGCAAAGGCCCTCATGAATTGAATAATACCATCCGTCATTCTTTGCAAAACTTAGACTGGAAAAATAAAGATATTTCAGTATCACTGGCGGGTGAAAATTCAACGGTGGTTGAACTTCGTAAAATACTGAGACAGAACTTTCAGCTACCCAAAAGCAATTTATATGCTGTGCCTTATTGGAAGCAAGGTCACAACGAAGAGGCTTATCATGAGGAACGCCATCAAGTGATGGATGCCGTTGAATAAGTGAATAGAATTATTTTAATGAAATATGTAGAAAGATATGAAATATAAAATTGCAATTATATTGAGTGCTATCACTCTCTTCACAGCATGTTCTCAGTCGAATGAACCTTCTTCACGAGACAGTAAAGCGACGGTTGAATCTCAAATAAATACGACACGACAAATTGAAGATGCTTTAGGTCGTCAAGTTACGATTCCTGTTCAGCCACAACGTGTTGTGGTTTTAAGTGAACTTGATTTGGATAGTGCTATTGCGCTTGGAATAAAACCTATAGGCAGTAGTTATGTTCGAGGTCAAAGTAATTTTCCAGATTACCTCAAAAATGAAACACAACAGATCGCCTCCGTCGGTAACTTTGGACAACCGAGCATGGAACAAATTCTCACGTTACAACCTGACTTAATTATTGCTGGAAGCATGATTGATACACAAATGATTAATCAATTGCAGCAGATTGCACCCACTGCAGTCAGTTTTGCACGCGGAGAGCCATGGAAAGACAGTTTCAAAAAGGTAGCTCATTTATTAAACAAAGAACAACAAGCCCAAAAAGCTCTAGAAGCGTACGATCAATATGCGCAAGAAGCTCAACAGAAATTACATGCTCAACAAAGTCAATCAGTCAGTGTCATTCGTTGGACAGCCAATGGACCTGTGTATATGTTAAATGATTCATTTGCGAGCCAAATTTTAAAAGATATTGGCTTAACACGACCTCAACATCAGCAACAACCAGGTGCAAGCCATACGCCTCCAATCAGTCGAGAGCGTTTTGATCAAATTGATGCAGACTGGCTCATCATTGGCAGTCATCTAAACTCGGAAAAGCAACTGGCAGAACTAGAAAAATTACCAGAATTCCAACGTCTTAATGCTGCAAAAAACAAGCATTATTTCGTGGTTGATGCATCTATGTGGACTGGCATAGGTGGACCACATGCTGCTCGACATGCCATTGATGATGTAATGAAGCATCTCCATAATTAACATGCTGACGAATGCTACAACTGTACTTGACCGATTCCCGCTGATGGGAATCGTGCTTAGCTTGATTATTTTATGTTGCGCTGTTTTGTCGATCGCGTACGGCGCTGGTCAGCCCTACTTTACAGACAGTTTGCAACTTATTCTTCAGGCACTAAGTCAATGGTCCTTAGAACCAATCACTCCCCTATTGGAAATTAGAATTCCACGTACTATTGCGGCGGTGAGTGTCGGATTAGCTTTAGCGATCTCAGGCGTCATCCTTCAAAACTTGCTTAAAAACCCTTTGGCTGATAGTGGATTAATCGGAATTAATAGTGGCGCATCTCTTGCCATTGTTTTGGCCATTGTTCTTCAAATGGATACCTTCGGACTATTTTTTTGGGCGCTGATTGGTGCATTAGTGAGTGCCTTATTGGTCTTTGCCATCACCCCTCGTCAAATGACAGATCAAAGCTCACTTACACGTTTAGTCTTGGCTGGACTGGCAATCACCAGTACATTCCAAGGTTTTATGGCTGCCATTCTTCTGAGTTTCCAAAATGGTTTAGATGACTATCGTTTTTGGGTTTTAGGTTCGCTCAATCGCGTTGATATTCAATATCTCGGTCTTGCACTGATTTTAATGGCGATCGGACTCATCATCGCTATATTGGTAACACGCCCTCTAGGTCTTAGTTTAGTTGGTGATCAATTGGCGAATAGCTTAGGCTTAAATACGAAACTACTTGATGCATTCTGCATTTTAGCTGTGGTTTTATTAACTGGAAGTGCCGTTGCATTAACAGGGCCAATTGCCTTTTTAGGCTTGATTGCACCTTACTTTGCACGAGCTATTGGTGCTCAGAGTATTCAGAAACAATTCATCTATAGCGGACTATTTGGCATGTTGCTGTTGCTGATCGCGGATATCATTGCACGTGCAGTCGTGCAACCCTTCGAAGCCCCTGTCAGTATTCTTTTAGCCTTATTAGGCGCACCTATTTTAATATGGATGGTACGTCAAAATAACCTACAAAATATCATTCAAGCGGAGAAATAATATGTCTTCTCTCTTGAGTCGTTTAAAACAAAAATCAGTGATAAAGGCTTGGATAATCATTGCAATTCTACTGATATCACTTAGTTTATTTAGCCTGATGTACGGTGAAATCACATTAAATTTGAATACGCTATGGAATGTATTGACAGGCAATGCGTCAGCTCCACATCAACTTCTCGTTGAAAAGATTAGATTACCACGACTTTTGGCAGCCTTATTGATTGGTGCTGCACTCGCCTTATCTGGTCTCATTCTTCAAATTATCACCAAAAATCCTCTTGCGAGCCCAGATGTTTTTGGTATCAGTGACAGTGCAGTGCTTGCTTTGGCATTCACCATTCTCCTCTCAAGTTCTAGTATGTTAGGTCAATGGTGGCAAGCATTAGTGGGTGCGATCTTCTGTGTTTTTTTTATTTTAATTGCTTCAGGCGGCGTAGGAACACAGGGGTATCGTATTTTGGTCATCGGGGTCGGAATTGCAACACTCATGAAAGCCAGTTTTGACCTTATCCTTGCGACACTGCCAGTAATGCACACCAGTAATATTTTAATTTTTAGTAGTGGTAGTTTGATTGGTCGAAGCTACAGCATCTTGCTACCAACTTCGATTTTTATCATGCTGCTTGTCAGTATTATTGTGCTGTGGCGGCGACTATTTAGTGCAATGGTTCTCCCTGATTCTGTCATTGATAGTCTAGGAGAACCCTTACCTATAATTAGACTGATGCTCATTATTATTGCTGCGTTTCTCGCTGGGACCGCTGTCAGTATTGCAGGCCCCATTGGATTCGTGGCTATTGCCGCACCAATCATCGCATTTAAATCATTTTCTCATCATTTATTTCCGATTTTTCCAACCATGTGTATTGGTGCATTAATGGTTTTATGTGCCGATTTACTAGGAAAAAATTTGCTTGCCCCTGTCGAAATTCCCGCAGGCATTATTAGTGGCATGGTTGGTGGTCCACTGTTGTTGTGGTTGTTATATCGTCATTCTAGAAGTATGAGTCGTACATGAGTTTAATCATCAATCAATTAAGTGCTGGATATAATCATCATCAAGTTTTGAAGGGTATCAATGCTGAATTTCAGCAGGGTCAAGTCATCGTCCTCATTGGTCCAAATGGCTGTGGAAAATCGACCTTGTTAAAATGTATTGCTCAAATTCATCCATATGATCAAGGCGAAGTCATTTGGGAAAAAAATCAACTGAATATACTCAGTAAAAAGTTGCTCGCTAAACAACTTGCATTACTTCCACAGCATGTAACTGCACCCAACGGCATGACAGTTGAGCAGTTAGTAAGCTTCGGTCGTTTTCCACATCAAGGTTGGTTTAAACGACTCAACATCGAGGACCAAAAAGCGATTGATGACGCTTTGTCTGCGACCCATTTAAGCGAATTAAAAAATCAAAATTTAAGTAATCTATCAGGAGGTCAACGTCAACGTGCATGGATCGCAATGGTACTCGCACAACAAACTCCTTTAATTCTTTTAGATGAACCAATCAGTATGCTCGATATCGGTCATCAAGCCGATATTTTAAATTTAGTCCGCTCTCTAGCCTCACAAGGTAAAACCATAGTGATGGTTCTACATGAATTAGCCACTGCTGCACGCTGTGCCGATTTTCTAGTTGCCATGAAAAATGGTCAAATCATTGCACAAGGAAAATCAGAAGATGTTCTAACAAAGCAATTAGTCCATCAACTCTATAACTTAGATGCTGAAGTCAGACTGGTTGAAGATGATCAACTCAAAAAAAGGTTACTGGTCATCCCAAATAAGTTTGGTGATTAATCTTCAATACCAATTCAATCCATCTCCATTAATGACAACGTAGATTTCTTATGGAAGAGCATTATTCCATTGCAAGCTTTTGAGATTAATTAGTGGTAATAAACTGAAATCATTTTCTTATCTTGCCCATTTACATTGCTTACTTGAACCACATAATGATCTAAACTTAAACGATCATCTTGAGTCACTTGATGATCTTTTAACTGCTGAATGAGTTCATGTAATTCAATACAATATTTTTCTAAAGAACTTTCAGAACAGCTATAATTTTCAATGACTGAACCTTGAAATTCAATATTTTGAGCATGCACGACGTGCACCGAAATGACCATATTTAGAATAAGTATAAATAATGATCGCATTGCCTTTCCCCAATAAAGCATACGATCTTTAAATTTACATAAAAATATAGTTAAAACAATATTATAAATTAAATATTTTTTGTTAATGTGAACTACATATCACTATTGATATTGGATTGTGACCGTTGCCTGACCTCTCACACGACCAGGTTCTACTTGGTTTTCAACTTGGATATAGCGTGCTTTCAATGGCAAGTTATATTGAACCGTTTGATTCGAGCTCACGGTGCCAAGTTGTATTGGCTCACCTTGAGTAATAACTTTATCTTGATTTTGATAATTGGAAATTAATTGTGTATTTACACCTTTGGCTCTGACATTTGACGCTGCATCATTTACGATTGAATTATTTCCATTTGAAGTGTAATCAAAGCTTAGGCTAATTCGGTTTGTTTCTGTCACACTCGTCGGATTATCTCCACCATTACATAAGATATTCATATCAAATGCCTGCTCACCCGCTGTAGATCCAACACCTTTAAAATCAGATTTATTTACTGTAGGTAAATTCACCGTTTTATTGATATTTCCTTGGATCTCACATGAACTTGAAGCAATCGTAATCGCATTACCGTATACTGTACTGGTTAAAAAAGCTTGCTGAGGATAGCCCTCTACATAATAAGTACTATAACGTCCCGGTGCTATTACACCTGAACCCGTATTCACTGCAGTTTTGATAATTTCGACAACAAAAAAACCATTATCTAAGTTATAAGTTGTATTAGCCGTTAACCTACGAGAGTATGGATAATAACCTGAAAAATTTTGATTATTTGCGGCTTCACGATAAAGCCTAATCCCAATACCTGGAATATTGGTTTCATAAACTGAATCCCCAGCGGGACTCAACTGACCATTTTGAATCAGTCTTGCATTAATATTTACAGGATTTCGATCACACCGAATACTTGAACCATTCGGTGAAATTGGAAACGTTTTTTTGGTTAAAACTCGGCCTACTGGATCAGATGGTCTGACTACGACTCTGCCAACAGCCATGCTAATATCAACTGTTCTAAAGTTAGCTTGAGGTGTACAAGCTGCTTGAACAGAAGTTATGGCAAAACCTGAGAGTACAACAGCACCTATTAAAATCTTAGTTTTCATTGACATAGTGCCTCTGTCGTAATCATATTTTCAGACTGATGCGCAGTGACATCATATTGGATTTGGCAACGATCATCTGGCTCATCACCCCAAACAATGTTTAAAGTATCTTTGAGTGCTGCGGTTCTGACATAAACCAAACCACCTTGAGCAACTAAACCAATGCTTTCTTGATTAGAATTGAATACTTCTGCTGCAAATGGTAAAGACTGTCCATCTTTTAGCGCACTTTTGATATAAATTGCCTTCCCTGATTTAGTCGCAAAATTCACTTTCGTTATCGCGCCTGAATAAGGTGCAATTCTTTGACTTGTTTGCATTAATTCTACATCTGTCGACATCTCTTCAGGGTTCAAGCTAATGTCATTCAGACGATATGGTGTGACATAAGGAATAATCGCATAACCAGATTTATTAATTTCTAAACCTGTCGAATTATTTACTTTTGCACCTGAGGCTTCAGGGGCATAGACTAAGACCATCGTTTGCCCCTGATCTGGTCCAAAATGTACGCCATCACGGTGTACAACTACATTGCCTCGGGCTGTGACTAACATTTGTTGATATTGATCCGCCAAACTATAAGACGCACCAAGAGTTGAATAATTTGTTCGATATTGTACGTTAGTGTTAAAACTTGGATTATTGCCATAATCCGCAGAAGTCGAAAATCCGTAATTGAATTTTTCGCCCACTGTACCACTCGCACCTACATTAATACGATCTTGCGTGGTAATTGAACTTAGATTTAAAGCACTCTTTTTAAATGTGAGCGGCAAAGAAAGCGTCAGCATATACTCCGTATCGCTGCTACGAATATTCGTATTATTATTTTCTAATTCTCGTTTAATGGCAGATAAACCATACGTCAGCAAATTATAAGTATTACTGTAGCCAACTTGATATTGTTTAGACTTTTGGTTGGTGTTCCAATAATCACTCCAAGAACCTGTAGCATAGAAATTGCCTAGATTATTTGGTAATCCTTGGTTTAACGTGATGGTAAACTCACTTCTCTGCTTACCTACATGACCTGAGCTTACCCCCTTTTCATCCAAATCTTGGATTAAAAAGGCATCTCGTAGTTTCAAAAAGTTTTCAGTTGAATAACGATAAGCAGCCAAAGTTAAATTCGTATTCGTCGGGCTAATTAATTTGCTGTAACTCAAACGATAACTTTGTCCAGTTTGATCTTTTCTTCGATCAAACTTAGCATCAGGTTGCGTGATATCAATTGCAATCGCACCAATTGGTGTCGCAAAAGCTGTACCGACTAAATATGCCTGATAATTTTCAGAAAATTGTAGCCCTGTATAGGCTGTAATATAGTTATTGATCCCATGTTGATATTTTGCCTGACCAACCCATGGATCTAAATCAATATCCTTATCTCTAAACTCACCTATCGTAAATGAATAACGATTCATACCAGGTCTTAGCATTTGTACAACTGATGCATAAGGTACAGAAAAGCGCTGAATTTGACCGTCAGATTCAATGACTGAAACTTCTAATTCACCACCAAAGCCAGTGGGATAAAGATCATTAATTTCAAAACTACCCGGTGCAACTGTAGTTTGATAAATAATTTGACCTTGTTGTTTAATTTCGATTTTAGCATTCGTACGAGCATTACCACGAATTCGGGGCGCATAACCCGTCATGCTATTGGGTAACATCCGTTCATCACTTGTGAAATCTAGACCGCGATAACCTACAGAATCAAATAATTCACCATTGGTAAAATAATCACCGAGTGTCAACATACCTCGATATTGGGGAAAGGCACGTAGTACATAAGTCGTGACTGCATCGTAACTACTTTTATTACGCCCCTGATCTTCGTGATCAGACCATTTCCATTGACCATTATGACGGAGTTGCCACCCACCTAAATTTGCACCAGTTGCCAAAGACATGAAGGCATTGTTAATCTCAGGATTGGTTTCAGAGTTATTTTTTGTTTTATATGCTGAGGCACTGTATGAAATAAATCCAGCATTAATCCCTCGATCCCAAGCACTTGGGTCGATGTAGCCCTGAGCATTTTGTTGCATCGCAATTTGAGGGATAGAAATATCTAGTCTTAAACGAGCAGAATCAAACTCATAAAATGCATTTTTCACCCAATTTTCAATACGCTGACAAGATGTCGAAGTAGAATTAGACGGCTCAAAGTTTAAAATCTCTTTTTTGACACCAAACTGCATTAATGTTTTTGCATCAAAACACGTATAAGCATTTGCTGATTTATTATTTAATTCATTCTTGAATACAACTCGATGCTTACGATACCAGTTACCATTTACGTAAACATCAACATTATATTCACCTGGCAAAATAGGATTTCCAAACTTAAACCTATCTGTATTAATTGATTGTGCGTTTTCACCAATCAAAAAAGATGAGTCAAATTCCACACCATCCGCTGATGATTCGTTTGAAATCTCTTCACCATGTGCTGGCGTTAAATAAGTAAATCCGAACGTTATAGCCCCCAAAACAATCATAATTGTAGGAAGTTTTTTTTCATCATCTTGTTTTTGGTTACGGATCAGCATATTTTTGCCTACCTATTAATATTTAATAGGAATATTGATTCATTAATTTAGGGATTTAATTTCAAATCTGTCTGAATACGCCCACCAAAATCATTAATCGTTGTAAAACTCAACTTACTATGAGTGATAGCTGACTTTAGATTTATATTTTCACTTGATTTGGGGCTCACCATGATCCCTTCTTTCATCAAATCCACCAATTTTCCATTAGTTTGTTGACTTAATATCGATGTGATTGTGACGTGATAAGCCGTTGGATTAATCACCTGGAGTTGATTACCCACTTGCTTCCATTGTAATTTTGCTGGAGCTTCTGCAACCTTATCTTTCAAATTTGTTGGTCGATAAAATAATTTAATTCTTGAGCGTATTGCCAGTTGTAAAAAGTTATCTGGTTCCGTGCTTTGAGCATTGGCTTTAGGTTTAGGCGGAATATCTAAAACATTCAACCAAAACACAGTTTCTTGCTCACCACTTAATGATTTTGCATTTGGCAAAGCCGTGATTCGAAGCGATTGACTCTTGGTGGGATCAACACGCGAGATTGGCGGTGTAATAATAAAGGGAGCTTTAGATTGTTCAGGCTTACTCTTTGGATCACCCTCATCAATCCATGCTTGTACCAATGATGGTTTATCACCATTGTTACTGACCTGTAGTGTGATTTCTCTTGCATCTGCTGGGTATATTGCTCTTGTTCCATGAATAATGATTTCAGCATGAGCAAAACTTGTCGAAGCCAATAGCCCCAACGTCATTGTTATATTTTTAAATGAACCTAGCATGCAATTGATCTCTACTTAATACATTTGATTAGAGTCAAGTTAATCAATAACTTAACTCTATTTTAAAAACAAATTATTGATAAATAATCGTGTATTGAACTGAAGTAGTTACAGGACCTGCTGTAGAAGCACCAGTCGCATAGTATTCTGCATAGTAGTCAAGTGCAGCAGTTCCACCATCGACAACATCAACCCACTGAGAGTTAGTTTGCGCACCGTTCGCACCAGCCTGCTGAACTAAAATAGGTTGGTTGTTGCTTCCTAACAATTGAACTTGTACGTTTTTAGCACCATTAGCATCTTGGTTATTTAAACGACCAGTGTTGAAATCGACCGTTGCACCAGGTTCGAAATAAGTTGCGACTTTACCTTCTGAACAATCACTTAGATTGATCGTGAACGGTGTACGACCAGCGACTTCACCAGCTGTAGCGAGCGTTTGTTTTGAAACTGTAGGTAGAGTCACAGTAAAGTTTTTGCCTTGTGGCGTTACAATGTCACAAGTCTTATCTGTAACTAAACCGTTGATTGTAATTGTTCCATCAGCTGCATTTGCTTGTGCAATCGTAGCTAATAAAACTGCTGAAAATAATGCGATTTTTTTCATTAGTCTTACTCTAATTCGGGGAATGGTGGGATGTTTAAAAATGTCGATTGATATGCAAAAAATTGCAAAAGCATGGTATTACATTATAAATAAGTGTAAATAAAGTCACATTTTGCCATTTTCATTAAAACCATTTCACATTTGTAAATTTATCTTTAACTCTTTATTTATTATTAATTAATTATTCATGTATTTTTTTGTAACTATGAATTTTAAAAAATTTAGTTTAATTACTCTATAAAATTAATAATTTTTAAAATATTTATATATATTAAAGCGATATTATGAAATTTTTGATTTAGACAAATTCTGTCATGATCCCGTCATAATTCTAAATATTCAATATGATGCAATGATGCAATGATGCAATGATGCAATGATGCACGATTATTTCGCTCATAAAAAAACCCTGACATTAGCCAGGGTTTTTGAATTTGGCGGAAGCGGTGAGATTCGAACTCACGGAGGACTCACACCCTCGTCGGTTTTCAAGACCGGTGCATTAAACCGCTCTGCCACGCTTCCATGTGCGCCATAATACGAAGCTTTTCATATCATGACAAGTAAAAATTACAATCAAACCATTCAAGTGAATATAGTTTCACCAAATGATTCAAATTTATTAAATTTTGGCTGCAATTTCAGCACCTTCACGAATCGCACGCTTAGCGTCAAGCTCAGCAGCAAGCTTTGCACCACCAATAATATGATATTTCGCTAAAGTTGTTTCAGTCTCTGATGGCATAATCTCTTTAACAGATTCTTGCCCTGCACAAACAACGATAGTATCGACTCGTAATAATTGATCATGCCCACCAACTTCGATCCACAGACCTTCATCACTCACTGATTTATATTGAACGCCACGCAACATTTTCACATGATGTTTTTTTAATTGGGCACGATGAACCCAACCAGAGGTTTTACCTAATCCTATACCCAAAGGCGTTGTCTTACGTTGCAATAAATATATTTCGCGAACTGGATGATCCACTTCAGCAGGTTGTAAACCACCTTCAGAAACATACTGAACATGTGGATCAACTCCCCACTCACGTTTCCATTCTGCCAAAGGTTGTGGCTGTGGCTGATGTTCAGGTTTTAATAAAAACTCTGACACATCAAATCCAATACCACCAGCACCAATTACTGCTACCTTTTGACCCACAGGCGCACCTCTTAATACTTCTGCATAAGATAAAACTTGTGGTGCATCACTTCCTTCGATCTTCAATGCACGTGGTACAACGCCTGTCGCAACAATCACTTCATCAAAGCCTTCACGCTCAAGCTGTTCACGATTAACTTTAGTATTTAAACGAAGTTCAACCCCAGTACGCTCAATTTGGACTTTAAAATAGCGAATGGTTTCATGAAATTCTTCTTTCCCAGGAACAACTTTCGCTAAGTTGAATTGTCCCCCTACATCATTAGTGGCTTCAAATAAAGTAACTAGATGACCACGACTGGCAGCAACAGTCGCTGCCGACATTCCAGCTACACCACCACCCACAACAGCTACTTTTTTTGGCTTCTTGGTTTTTAAATAAACCAGTTCAGTTTCATAGGCTGCACGTGGATTCACTAAACATGTGGCACGTTTATTTTTGAAAGTATGATCCAAACAAGCCTGATTACACGCAATACACGTATTGATTTCATCAACACGATTAGTTGCCGTTTTATTCACCCAGAAAGCATCCGCCAATAATGGACGAGCCATTTGAATCATGTCGGCTTTACCTTCAGCCAAAATAGCTTCGGCAGTTTCAGGCATATTGATTCGGTTGGATGCAATCACAGGCACAGACACATGTTTTTTCACCTCTGCGGTATAATCTACAAATGCCGCACGAGGAACAGAGGTTACAATTGTTGGAACACGAGCTTCATGCCAACCAATACCTGTATTCAATAATGTGATACCCGCTTCTTCTAGCGCTTTAGCAACCGTGATCACTTCATTCATTGTATTACCGTCATGAACTAAATCGAGCATAGATAAACGGAAACAAATGATAAATTTTTCGCCAACTTTCGCGCGAATTGCCTTAACAATTTCAACTGCAAAGCGCATACGGTTTTCTATTTCCCCGCCCCATTGGTCTGTACGCTGATTGACATGACGACTCATAAATTGGTTCAGCAAATAGCCTTCTGATCCCATGATTTCGACACCATCATAGCCAGCTTTTTTCGCGATACTTGCTGTAGCCGCATAATCTTGAATCGTATCCAGAATTTGTTTTTCTGACATCTGACGTGGTTTAAATGGTGAGATCGGCGATTTTATTGGGCTTGCAGAAACCACAAATGGTTGATAACCATAACGCCCTGAATGCAAAATTTGCATTAAAATTTTTGCACCATGTTTATGAACTGCATGTGTCACTAATCGGTGTGGGGCAACATCACCTAAGGTATTCATTGTGCCACCAGCTGGAAGCAGCCAGCCCTGACGGTTAGGGGAAATACCACCTGTAATGATGAGACCTACGCCCCCTTTAGCACGCTCACCAAAATATGCTGCTAATTTAGGATAATTATAAAAACGATCTTCTAGACCGGTATGCATCGATCCCATCACGACACGATTTTTTAGGGTAGTGAAACCAAGATCAAGAGGTTTTAATATATTTGCATAGCGAGTTGTCATGGCAATTCCTTATTTTATGGGCTTTGCAACTTGTTGCATAAAACTATACTTCTTTTTTCATAACTGTTTATGGCAATTTTTTTTCTTTTTCTATAATAAATTACCAACTATTGAATTAGATATTAATATTCAATCACTTACAAAAAATATTTTTCATTAAGTTCGCATTGAAAAATTGCAATAAAATAAATTGATGCATAAAAATCTTTACAAATACGCTGTGTTATTTTCAAGAGGAATCATGAATTAGATTAAGACTTGCTTATTACTTTTGAGTTTTGACGAAATATTGCTATTTATTCAAATATTTTTGCACCACGTATCTTTTTTTAAAAAAAATTACCAACGAAAAGTGCTATAATTGAAGAAATATATTTTTCAGGTTACCAATTTTCTAGGTGCCTATATTCTATCGTTAGGATGAACAATGTCTGATAATGCAACTATCTTACAGAATGTACCTGTAGGCAAAAAAGTTGGTATTGCCTTCTCTGGTGGTCTTGATACTTCTGCTGCTTTATTGTGGATGAAGCAAAAAGGTGCTGAACCTTATGCGTATACAGCAAACTTAGGTCAGCCAGATGAAGATGATTACGATGCTATTCCAAAGAAAGCTGAAGCTTATGGCGCTGTTAAAGCACGCTTAGTGGATTGCCGTTTACAACTTGCATTAGAAGGTATTGCAGCAATTCAATGTGGTGCATTCCATATTTCTACAGGTGGTGTACCTTACTTCAATACAACGCCACTTGGTCGTGCAGTCACAGGTACAATGCTTGTTACTGCGATGAAAGAAGATGACGTCAACATTTGGGGTGACGGATCTACTTATAAAGGTAACGACATTGAGCGTTTCTACCGTTATGGTCTATTAACGAACCCAGCACTTAAAATTTACAAACCTTGGTTAGACCAAACATTTATCGATGAACTTGGTGGCCGTGCAGAAATGTCACAGTTCCTCATCGACAACGGTTTTGACTATAAAATGTCAAAAGAAAAAGCATACTCAACAGACTCAAACATGCTTGGTGCAACTCACGAAGCGAAAGATCTTGAGTATCTTGATGCTGGTATCAAAATCGTTGAACCAATTATGGGTGTTGCATTCTGGAAAGAAGACGTTGAAATTGCACCTGAAGAAGTTTCAATCACATTTGAAGAAGGCTTCCCTGTTGCTCTTAACGGTCAACGTATTGAAGATCCAGTTGAGTTAATTCTTGAAGCGAACCGTATCGGTGGTCGTCATGGTCTAGGTATGTCTGACCAAATCGAAAACCGTATCATCGAAGCGAAATCTCGTGGTATTTATGAAGCTCCGGGTATGGCGCTTCTGCATATTGCTTACGAACGTCTTGTGACTGGTATTCATAACGAAGATACCATTGAACAGTACCGCATCAACGGTTTACGTTTAGGTCGTTTACTTTACCAAGGTCGTTGGTTCGACTCACAAGCGCTTATGCTTCGTGAAACTGCGCAACGTTGGGTTGCTAAAGCAATCACAGGTACTGTGACTTTAGAACTTCGTCGTGGTAACGATTACACCATTATGAACACTGAATCTGAGAACCTTACATACGAAGCTGAACGCTTAACTATGGAAAAAGGTGATTCTGTATTCACGCCAATGGATCGTATTGGTCAATTAACCATGCGTAACCTAGACATTACAGATACACGCGCTAAGTTAGGAATCTATACTGGTGCAGGTTTACTTGCTGTCGGTACAGGTTCTGCTGTTCCACAACTTAAAGACAAAAACTAAGATTTAGTTTAGTCCCAAAAAACCGCGCTTTGAGCGCGGTTTTTTATTTGGACGTGAAAATCTATTATTGTTCCCTAGATGGATAATGACTCATTCATCTAACGTATGCTTCATTTTTATATTAATCAGCACAAATAGATGTAAAACCCCTTTTATCGGCTTTTGTCGTTATCAATTTCAAGCAATATCGATTATCATCTATGTTATTTTTTCAGTAAGACTTGCCTTGAATACGATCACTTTAATCCAGCCAGATGATTGGCACGCTCATTTAAGAGATGGTTTAGCACTTCAACGTACTGTTCCTGATTTGGCGAAGCAATTTCATCGCGCAATCTGTATGCCAAATACAGTTCCACCTGTAAAAACTGTGGAAGAGGCACATGCCTATCGTGAAAGAATCATGGCGCATGTTCCTGAAAATGTAAAATTCGATCCTCGTATGGTGCTCTACTTTACGGATCATACTTCTCCTGAAGAAGTACAAAAAATTAAAAACTCTCCATATGTAAATGCAATTAAGCTTTACCCTGCTGGAGCAACCACAAATTCTGATAATGGCGTTAGTGATATACGTAAAGTGTATAGCGTCATTGAACAACTGGAAGAACATCAGGTTCCTCTCTTACTCCACGGCGAAGTAACACATCATCATGTTGATATTTTCGATCGTGAAAAACGTTTCTTAGATGAAGTTTTAGCACCGCTGCTTAAACAATTTCCAAAATTGAAATTAGTTTTAGAACATATCACCACAAGCGAAGCTGCACATTTTGTACTTGAGCAAGATCGCAATGTGGCAGCGACGATTACACCACAACATTTGTTATTCAATCGCAATGACATGTTGGTTGGTGGTGTTAAACCGCATTTCTATTGTTTGCCAATTTTAAAACGCCAGACACATCAGCAAACTTTGTTAGAAGTCGCAACAAGTGGCAACCCTAAATTTTTCTTAGGTACTGACAGCGCTCCGCATTCTAAAAATGCGAAAGAAAATGCCTGTGGATGTGCGGGATGCTATAGCGCTCCAACTGCAATTGAATTGTATGCTCAAGCATTCGATCAGGTAGGTAAAATTGAACGTCTTGAAGGTTTCGCTTCATTCTTTGGTGCGGATTTCTATGGTTTACCTCGTAATACTGAAACCATTACATTGATCAAAGAAGATCAAGTGATTCCTGAAAGCCTTGAATATTTAGATGGCGAACAGATCATTCCTCTTTATGCAGGTAAAACAATTCAATGGAGAAAAGTGTGACCACTGAAACATTACCTGTCATCGGTCAACGCTTCCGCGGGTTCCTACCCGTGGTTGTTGACGTGGAAACAGCTGGTTTTAATGCAGATACTGATGCATTGCTCGAAATAGCATGTATTCCAATCATTTACGACGAGTCTGGAAAGTTTGTACCTGGTCAAGCGCATCATGCACACATCAATCCATTTGAAGGTGCAAATTTAGATCGTCGCTCACTCGACTTCATTGGCATTGATCCTTTTAATCCAATGCGTGTAGCGATGGCAGAAGATGAAAAGTCTGCACTTAAACGTATGTTTAAAGCAATTAATGAGGTACGCAAACAACAACAATGCACACATGCTGTGCTAGTTGGACACAATGCTCATTTTGATCTTGGTTTTTTAAAAGCGGCAATTGCACGTACTGGAACTAAGAATCAAAATCCATTTCATAGTTTCTCGGTTTTTGATACGGTGACTTTGAGTGCTGTGATGTTCGGACAAACTGTTTTGGCTAAATCATGTATTCAAGCTGGCATCGAGTTTGATGGTAAAGAAGCCCACTCTGCTTTGTATGACACACAGAAAACAGCTGAATTATTCTGCTATATTTTAAATAAATTAGCGCCCCATTTACTTGAAACACTCGTTTCAGAGTAAAAATCTTTAAATACCCCAATATTTTAGAAATCTTGATCATCCTGTGGATTGATCTTAATTGAAAAGTATTGGGGCTTTTTGTTCCAATTTTTAACTATCGCTTTTTTATATTATGTTAATCGTAATATAGTATTGATAATTATTATCATTAATATTGTGAAATAAGTATTATTAAATGATAATCGCTATCGTTTTTATTCTCTCAATGTTAAATCATGTCATTTGTACGCTCAAAATTAAATTTAGCCATTCTTACGATTCTCTCAACTACAGTTTGTGCAAATGAAACAGAAATAAATTCAACAGCTAATGATGATTCAATCAAACTCAATACAATTGTAACGAATGCAACTGAGCAACAAGAAGTTGGAAAAAACCTTTATACGAAGGATGACTTAGACAAGACACCCAATAGTTCTAAGAACATTACTGATTTTTTAAAAGTAAATCCTAATGTGCAATTTGGTAATAATTTTAAAAGTGGCTTACAACAAGGTGAACTTAGCCCAGCCGAAATTAGCATCAATGGCGGTTTACCCTATGAAAATAAATTTCTAATCAATGGGATGAGCATCAACAATAATATTAACCCTGTGGGTGCAACAACATCGAACTCAAATAATGAACTACTCGGCTCTAGTCAAGCTGTTGCAGTCAATGCAGACCTGATTTGTAATATTAAACTGCTTGATAGCAATGTGAGCGCTGAATATGGTGAATTTACTGGCGGTGTAGTGAGTGCAGAAACCTGCGCACCAAAAACTGAGATAGGCAAAATTCACGGTAATATTACCTATGATTATACATCTGATTCTTGGTCTAAAATCAACTTTCCTAATCCAGAAAGCCAACAGGAATTTGAAACCTCCAACAGTGAAAAAAATCAACCTTTCTTTACTAAACAAGGAGTCAGTGCAACACTGTATGGTAATCTCACAGACCAATTAGGTTTCAATGCTTTTGGCTCTTTTCGACATTCCTTAATTCCATTAAAAACGAATTTTATTGAGCCAGCAGAATTAGACCAAACACGTGCTGCGAGCAATTATGGTGTCGAACTCTTCTATACACCTTCAGATAAAACCTCATTAAAAATAGGAACTCAGCTATTTGAAAATAAAGGTGAGTACTTCAATGCTACATTTTTAAACTCAGAAAACACGCAAATATCTGATAGTCAAAGTATTTATATCAATTTAAAAAATAAATTAAATGCTGTTCGGTTAGAACAACAACTTAATTATCAAACACAAAAAAACTCGCGAAAGGCAGAGCAGGATGCGTATGTGTGGGCTCGATCTTCAACAAAGAATTGGAATCCTAATTTAAGTACGCAATCTTATGGAAACTATGGTTCATTATCACAAGAAGAAAAAAAACTCGAATACTCAATCAAAGCCCTATTTGAACCAATAAACTTTGCGAACTCATCACACCAATTCAAAATGGGTGCAGGTTATGGTCATTATGAAGCGTATTGGGAAAGACCTGAAGTTTCTAATAATTATTACACAACTACTATCTCTTCCAAAAATATTGAAAACTTAAACTGTTACGCTTCTGATGGTCGTCGTTATGATGCTTGTGACGAAGGCAATTCAATTGACGGGCAATATTTAACGCAACGATTTAAATATGATGCAGGACAAATCAATGTACGCCAAGATCGTTGGCATGCATATCTCGAAGATTCAATTTATGTTAATCCATTTATTCAATCTAGTTTAGGCTTACGAGCTGATTATGATTCACTGACTCAAAACACCAATATTGCACCTCGTAGTTCATTTGTTTTGAAGCCATTTGGCAATGATCAATTATTTATCACGGCTGGTTGGAATCGCTATTATGGTTTAAACGCATTCGCCAACGAATTACAAGCTCAACGAGGTCGATTACAGACAAAATTTAAGAGAAATAGTCTTTCTGAAGATTGGGAACTCGACCCGACGTTTATGCCATCCTTCAAATCAAGGTCAGAGCTGGATACGCCGTTTTCAGATGAATCTGTATTTGCTTTTAACACCAATATTTGGAACATCAATACTGGTTTAAAATATGTTCAGCGAGAGAACAAAGACCAATTACGCCAGCAGCAAGGTAATAAGTCTTATAACAACTCAGGAAAATCTGAAGCTGAAATATTAACTTTCTCTTTAAAAAATATTAAACGACTTGTATTTAAAAATTCTGTGCATTATTTAAGCCTAAATGCCGATATGACAGATACAAATCGTAATTTTGATAGCTATGAAAGCAACTACTACACAGGTACATCACAAATTTATTATGATGGCAAACTGATTAATGCTGAAGATAAACCCACTGATAATTTCAATACTCCATGGACAGTTAGACTAGATTGGAATATTGGTTTTAATAATATTCCTTTAAATATTAATCATTATCTTAGCTATCGTGCAGGGACACCAGGTATGAAAAAAACCCTGAGTACCAGTAAAACTGAATTCGTCTATGAACTCGATGGTATGAAATATGACACTTACACTGCATACAAAACGAAAAATGCTTTGAATTGGGATATGCGTACTACCTACACAATACCGAGTTCAAAGAATACGCAAACTATTTTTGGTTTAACCATTAATAATGTACTTAACCGTAAAAATGAGTATTTTTCTTCCAATACATCCTCAGTGACACCAACACCAAGTCCTGAAATCGGTCGTCAATTCATTGCAGATGTTACATTTAAGTTCTAACTCATGATTCCCATAGAGCACTTAGGTGCTCTTTTTCATTTATGCCACGTTAAACTTTTGGATTGCATAAAGAAAAAACAATTCAAGACTTGAAAAATATCAATTATCCTCGATATTACATAAAGTAATTCACTCAATCTTAGAATGAGCATATGAACAATCAAAACAAACCTGAAATTATTACGATAGAAGATCAAAGCTTTGGTAGCCATGTAGAACATTGGGCGCTGTTAACTGATGATCCGACTGTTCAGGTTCCAAAATGGTTGAGTGAAGCACTAAATGCACCTGTCATGCCGATGGGGATTTGTGCTGAAGAACAAGATATGGATCCGAATGTTTGGCTAATTCAAGGACCTAAACAACAACCTATCCAATTGGTTCAAGTCATTGCTGTAGAAGACAATAAACCTAAAGCAGTCAAAACAGCCTTCCCTACTTTTGATAGTCCTTATACGTTGAACGCGACGATTGAACGCATCATTACATGTAAGTCCAACACGCAAGCAGTGTTACAATTAAAAGTTAGTGATAATAGTGTGGTTTATGCTTTTGATAGCTTATACAGTGTTAACCAAATTCAATACCAAAAAAATCAATCTTATAAAGTCCAATTAAATGCGTGGGCTTATGAGCTAGAAAAAGTTGCTGATCAAGAACAAATTGTTGTGGATGATCCAGCTTCAATTAAACACCATCGTGCTTTAAATGAAATTTTGAGTGAACACAATGGTGTAGCGCCAGATAATTTACAGCAGCTGATTGATGCTTGGGAACCTAAATCAGATGCCGATAAAGAACCTGTAACGGTCGATTTTTCGAAAATGGTGGCTTACTTGTACGGTGAAACCATGGGTCAGGAAGATGAGGCCTGGTTCCAAGGAAAAGTGGTTGGCAAGACCCAAATGCAGTTCAACGATCAATTTTATCAACTTTATGATGTAACACTTATTTTGGAAGAAAACCAACCTGCTACACTTATTCGTATCGCGACTAAGGATGAGAATTATAAAAATTTCGAAATTGGTCAATATATTCGTGGAAATATATGGATTCAGGCGAATATTTATGCTAAAAATACATCAAATAAATAGGATTTAACTATAAAGTAATATTTAGGCTCCTAGATGAAAATTATACCGGAACAATCAACAGGCTTAATGGAACAAGCACGCCCTCGTATTCGTGTAGACAAGGGTGCTTACTGTTTCTTTTTCTTAGGTGTTTTCCTCGCTGCTTTTATTTTCCACTTTACCAATCTTATTCCAGCATTTTAATAAATTAGCGTTGATTACTTTCATCTACGTTTTAGACACATAAAAAAGCCTGTCATATGACAGGCTTTTTTACGAACTGATTTTAAGCGTTACGCTTCGCAAAATCATCCATAAATTTCACAAGAGCTTGTACACCTTCAAGTGGCACTGCATTGTAAATACTCGCACGCATACCACCTACTGAACGATGTCCTGCAAGATTTAATAAATTATTTTCCTCTGCTTCTTTCAGGAATTGCTTTTCAAGTTCAGGCTTCGCCAATGTAAATGGCACATTCATAATTGAACGATATTCTTTCGCAATTGGATTTGCATAGAAGTCACTTGAATCAATATAACCATACAATAATTCAGCTTTTTGCTGGTTCACTTGATGAATTGCCTCTACACCACCCTGTTCAAGCAACCATTCAAATACTAAGCCTGATAAATACCAAGCATAAGTAGAAGGTGTATTCACCATAGAATCGTTCTTCGCTTGCGCTGAATACTTCAAGATGCTCGGAATTTCTTCTTTTGCTTGATCTAATAAATCATCGCGAATGATTACCAATGTTAAACCAGCAGGACCGATATTTTTTTGCGCACCCGCGTAAATAAGACCGAATTTTGAAACATCAATTGGTGCCGACAAAATACTAGAAGATAAATCTGCAACCAGTGGTTTATCCGTAGTTGGGATATTTTTAAATTGAATACCACCAATCGTTTCGTTATCTGCATAATGAACATAGGCAGCATCAGCAGATAAATTCCATGTACTTTGATCAGAAATTGCAAGATTACCATCTGCATCTTTAATACCAGCTTCGATCACGTTAATTTCGCCATAACGTTTTGCTTCTTTTAAAGCTTTTTCAGACCAAATGCCAGTATGGATATAATCTGCTTTGTTATTTTTCCCTAATAGATTCAATGGAATCGCAGAGAATTGTAGAGAAGCACCACCCTGTAAGAAAAGCACTTTGTAGTTCTCAGGAATATTCATCAACTTGCGTAAGTCTGCTTCTGCTTTTTCAGCAACAGCGACGTAGTCTGCACTACGATGACTCATTTCCATGATTGATAGGCCCTTACCCTGCCAATCAAGCATCTCAGCTTGAGCTTTTTCTAATACAGCAGTAGGTAATGCAGCAGGACCAGCACAGAAGTTGTACGCGCGCATGATTTTTCCTTTCAGAGTGAAACACAATAAAATGATGGCATTTAACCACAGATAACCATAGCTTGCAGTATATTCAACTTAAATAATTTCAATCTTGTTTTCACACTAAAGCTATTTTTTCAATAAGCTCTACATTTATCAGAGATTTATGTTTACTATATTTTGAGAGACACCGTAGTTAGTAAGTTTAAATCGCTCACTACAACAGCTCTCAATCTGACAAAATTTATTATGACTATTTCGTTGTATTGTCTTTCATTTCATGCGAACAATTAAAACATCTCACCATACCATTCATAGCTGACTCTTTTAAAATGACTGTGTAATAAAAATCCATCTTTTATATCTTGATCTACAATTTCAACAACCATTTCATTATTTTTATCTCGAACTGCATCATAAAGCGCATCAGTATTTACAGCTGAATGTTTTGTTTATGAACAATATTCCTCAGATTCCCCTCTCTCCTTCATTCAGCTGAAATGAAAGGGTTTACTACATGCTGTTATAAACAGTGCTATTACAATCAGCAAGCTATAATTAAATTTAAGTTTCATTTTTAATTAAAATTCTTTTTTAGACTATTGTTAATTAAAAAAGGACGCTTCAGCGTCCTTTTTTAATTCCTACAAATTATTCATCTGTAGATTTTTCATCGCTATCAGTCGTATCAATTTCTTGAGTATCTACTGATTCATTAGATTCAATTGAAGCCTCTTCACCTTCAACTGATTCTATAAAATCATCTTCCTCAACAGCTTCAATCGCTTCAACACCAACCAATGTCTCGTTTTCACCTAAGCGGATTAAACGTACACCTTGTGCATTACGACCCGTCTGAGCAATTTCAGATGCACGAGTACGTACTAGCGTACCACCATCAGAAATCAGCATGACTTCTTTACTGACATCGATCGCTACGGCACCAACCAGCTCACCATTACGATCAGATGTCTTGATCGCAATGACGCCTTTACCACCACGTTTCTTGGTCGGGAAGTCATCCACTGGCGTACGCTTACCGTAACCATTAGCTGAAGCACATAGCACTTCACCTGTTGCCGGGACAACAACTAATGAAACAATACGGCTTAAGAAATTAGAATCCGTATCTTCATCTTCTGAATCTACATCATTGTCTTCAATTTCTTCCGCTTGAGCCAATCCAATGGTGACACGCATACCACGTACACCTTTCGCAGAACGACCCATTGCACGTACATCAGTTTCTGCAAATCGAATCGCTTTACCTTCATTCGAGAACAACATAATTTGTTGTTCACCGTCAGTAATCGCAACACCAATTAAACGGTCATCTCCAGCTAACTCGATTGCACGTAAACCATTTGAACGTACATTAGAGAACTGCTCAAGTTCAACTCGCTTGATCGTACCGTATTCAGTTGCCATAAAGACATAGAAGTTTTTACGTAAGTTTTCTGCAAGCTCAGCAAATTCAACTACTACTTCATCATCAAGATCTGTAGTTGATAATTCAACTCCTAACTCTTTCAGATGTGTACGCAATTCGTCCGATAGATCGTCACCATCTGCTAGATCAGCAAATGATTTTTCTAATGCATCATAGTGTGCAGCAATGATTTCGTTTTGCTGTAATTGAGCTTGATGAGATTTAACAAACTGACGGAAATCGGCTAGACGTTCTTTAAATTTCTTCGGTGCATCAATCACTGGCAGAATAGCAGTAATTGTCTCATTTTCATCTAATGGCAATAAGTTCACCATAGGACGACCTTTTGCACCACGAGAAGCTTGAGGCACTTCAAAAACTTTTAAGCGATAGACTTTGCCAACATTGGTAAAGCATAAAACTGTTGCATGGTTAGATGTCACAATCAAATGTTGAATGTAATCATCTTCTTTCATAGACGTTGCTGATTTACCACGCCCACCACGACGTTGCGCAGCATAATCAGAAAGTGGCTGTGTTTTCGCATAGCCTGATTGAGAAACGGTTAAAACAACTTGTTCTTCTGGAATTAAATCCTCACGAGAGAAATCTACACGAGATTCTACAATCGCAGTACGACGCTCATCACCGTATTGCTGAAGAATAAGTGCAAGCTCTTCACGAATCACGTTCATCAACAATTCAAAATCATTAAGAATTGCTGTCAACTCCGCAATTTGTGCCAAAATTTCAGAATATTCTGCATGCAGCTTATCTTGTTCTAAACCAGTTAAACGATGCAAACGTAATTCTAAAATTGCACCCACTTGAGTCGGCGAGAGACGATAAATATTGCCAGATAATCCAAACGGTTTATTAGGATCTTCACCCTCAATCTCATCTGGGCGAACAGAAACTGAACCTGCTTTTTCCAATAAAGCAACTACACCACCTGCAGACCATTCCCCTGCTTGCAAACGTTCACGTGCTTCTTGCGGATTCGCAGAGGTTTTAATGGTTTCGATGATGGCATCAATATTTGCTAAAGCAACCGTTAAACCTTCCAAGATATGACCACGTTCACGCGCTTTACGTAATTCGAACATCGTACGACGTGTTACAACTTCTTGACGATGGCGAATGAAAGCAGCAATGATGTCTTTTAAATTCATCAGCTTTGGCTGGCCATTATCCAAGCAAACCATATTAATACTGAATGAATTTTGAAGCTGAGTATTTTGGAATAAATTATTAACAATTACTTCAGCGTTTTCGCCACGCTTTAAGTCAATTGCAATACGCATCCCTTCTTTATCAGATTCGTCGCGTAACTCTGAAATACCTTCGAGCTTCTTCTCTTTCACAAGTTCAGCAATACGTTCAATCGTTTTTGCTTTGTTCACTTGATATGGAATTTCAGTGAATACAATCGTCGTACGACCTGTTTTTTGGTCTTCTTCTAAATGATACTTACCACGAATAAATAAACGACCTTTACCAGTACGGTAAGCATCAACAATACCCGATTTACCGTAGATGATGCCGCCTGTAGGAAAGTCTGGACCCGAAATATGTTCCATCAATCCTTCAATACTGATATTCGGATTATTGGCATAGGCTAAGCACGCATTGACCACTTCAGTCATATTATGCGGCGCCATATTGGTTGCCATACCTACAGCAATACCCGTGACACCATTAATGAGTAAATTTGGCACACGAGTTGGCATAACTTGTGGGATACGCTCTGAACCGTCGTAGTTATCTTCCCACTCTACTGTATCTTTTTCTAAATCAGCTAACAGTTCATGCGTTAATTTACGCATACGCACTTCGGTATAACGCATCGCTGCTGCACTGTCACCATCAACAGAGCCGAAGTTACCCTGACCATCAACCAACTGATAACGTAAACTGAAATCTTGTGCCATACGAACGATTGTTTCGTATACAGCAGAGTCACCATGAGGGTGGTATTTACCGATTACATCACCAACGACACGCGCTGATTTTTTGTAAGCTTTGTTATAATCATTTCCAAGCTCATGCATCGCATAAAGAACACGGCGATGAACTGGCTTTAAACCATCTCTAACGTCTGGTAGTGCACGAGAGACAATGACACTCATAGCATAGTCGAGATATGAGCTCTTCAGTTCATCCTCAATGGCAATCGGTCGAATTTCCGATACGCTCATGCATACTCCTTATTACAAACAGCTTGAAGAAACTGCTCGATTTATATAATCAATCTTGCAAAAAATTAGCCCAAAATCTATGGAGCTAAATTCTAAAACTCAGCCGAAAATTATAGCACAAATCCGTATTTTTGTCCCTAAATTTTATGGATGATCTGTTTAATTTTATTCATAAAAATGACTAAATTTTCAACACAAAATTCTTAAACAGTATTGCCCTAAAATGAATGATAAAAATCACTTTTTTGCTACTTATACATAAAAAAGATCCTCGTAAGGATCTTTATAAATACATGAATATTCTTCAATGATGAAGTTCGCGCTTGTCCGCTTTCATTAAACTAAAAGAAATTGCAAATAAGCTTAAAATCAACGGAAACTCATACAGCTCTTCGAGTAAGCTTTCATTACTATTTTCTGTGAGCAGGAGCATCCCTATAAAGCGATGATGCTCTATCGCATCAGAAACAACGAGCCCAATCACAGCCAAAACCAAGGCCCAAACTGGGATAATAGCTGTCTTAAACTTGTTCACAATCTCTGTGCGTAATTTTTGGTTCAATAGTGGAAAAACCACAGACCCAATCAATACAATTGAGATACCTCGAAAATAGATTTTTGGGACATCAGGGAAATAATCTCGCCCCCAACTGGTACTACGACCAAACAATAAAACCCACCAGCAAACAGCCCAAAGCCAAAACTCCTTCTTACCTTCTCTAAGCTGTAAAGGCTTTATGTAAAAATAGCTAATAACTGCAAAGGACAACAATAAAAGAGCCTGTAAATTTTCAATCAGACGCACGTCTTCCATACCAAACACATTGAAATGGACTTGATTAAATAATGGAAAAATTAAACATGAGACCGCGATTAGAACAAGCGGTAATGTTATTCGGGTGTCGACCAGCAAAACACAAACTCCCTCATTAATACATTGAAAGTATGAATGAGCTTAAAAAATGATGGCGAATCATATCACAATTACAAAAAACATATAAAACGGTAAATTCTGATCCCTTGATGAGAATAATCTATAATTTTGTTTTATGAGATTTTTTTATGATTAAATATAAAAATGCCCTGACCAAGTAAAATGAAATGAATCATTACTCGATCAGAGCATTCGTACAGCAATGCTGAATTAGATTTTAGAAACTAATTCTGGAACCACTGTATTTAAGTCACCTACTAACCAGTAGTCAGCTACTGCATTAATTGGAGCTTCTTCATCTTTGTTGATCGCAACGATCACCTTAGAATCTTTCATACCTGCCAAGTGCTGAATCGCACCAGAGATACCTACAGCAATATAAAGGTCTGGCGCAACGATTTTACCCGTTTGACCAACTTGCATATCGTTTGGAACGAAACCAGCATCTACTGCTGCACGAGATGCACCTTGAGCTGCACCAAGCTTATCAGCTAATGGATCAAGTACTTTATGGTAGTTCTCACCAGAACCTACACCACGTCCACCAGATACAACAATGCGAGCTGCTGTTAATTCTGGACGTTCTGATTTTACGATTTCTTCAGATACGAACTTAGAAATACCCGCATCACCAGTAGAAGTTGCAGCTTCAACCGCAGCAGATCCACCTTCAGCAGCAACTGCATCAAACGCTGTACCACGAACTGTACCAACAACAACTGATTCACCAGACTCTACAGTTGCAATCGCGTTACCAGCATAGATTGGACGCTTGAAAGTTTTAGGACCATCAACTGCAATAATGTCAGTAATCATACTTACATCAAGAAGTGCTGCAGCACGTGGAAGTACGTTTTTGCCCGTCGTTGTAGACGCCGCAAGAATGTGTGAATAACCTGTACCAATTGAAGCAACAAGCTTCGCTACATTTTCAGCCAATTGGTTTGCATATGCAGCATCGTCAGCTAAAAGAACTTTGCTTACACCAGCAACTTTAGCAGCTTCATCAGCAACTGCTTGAGCGCCTGAACCAGCAACTAATACAGTGATATCACCACCGATTTTTTGAGCCGCAGCTACAACGTTTAAAGTTGCACCGTTAAGTGCTTTGTTGTCGTGCTCAGCGATTACTAAAATACTCATGATTTTTATCCTTCTGTATTAGATCACTTTCGCTTCATTTTTTAGTTTTTCAACAAGCTCATCAACAGACTTCACTTGAACACCAGCTTTACGTTCAGCAGGCGCTTCAACTTTAACAGTCTTAAGCTTAGTTGCAGGATTAACACCAAAATCTGCAGGAGATTTAGTATCAAGCGGTTTCTTACGTGCTTTCATGATGTTTGGTAGAGCAGCATAACGTGGCTCATTCAAACGTAAGTCAGTCGTAATGATCGCTGGAAGTGCTAGTTCAACAGTTTGTAAACCACCGTCGATTTCACGAGTCACTTGTACTTTATCGCCTTCAACTTTAACTTCTGAAGCAAATGTACCTTGACCAGCACCAAGTAATGCACCAAGCATCTGACCAACTTGGTTAGAGTCGTCATCAATTGCTTGTTTACCAAGAAGGATAAGTTGTGGCTGTTCAGCGTCTACAACGCCTTTAAGAATCTTCGCAACTTCTAAAGCACCAAGTTGGCTATCATCAGCTTCAACTAGGATACCGCGGTCTGCACCAAGCGCCATTGCAGAACGGATTTGTTCTTGCGCTTCTTTAGGACCAATAGAAACAACAACGATTTCTGAAACAGTTCCTTTTTCTTTTAAGCGAACCGCTTCTTCCACTGCGATTTCACAGAATGGGTTAATTGACATTTTAACGTTAGTAAGGTCAACCCCACTATTGTCCGGCTTTACGCGAACTTTAACGTTGGCATCAACCACACGTTTTACAGCAACAAGAGCCTTCATGTAATCCTCGGCTGTTTTAACAGAAGTAAATATTCAGAAAAGTTATAATAACTCTTCATTTAAAATTTTTAGGTGTCCTATCTTGCAATGTGTTTGGCATTTCGGTCAAGTCACAATTCACAAAACTGCTGTAAAAAAGCGTAATTTTCGTTGAACGGAGCGTTCACAAAATTATTTTGTTAATAAATTTGTCAGCTTTTCAATATTTTTGTAAAAAATTAAACTTTGATTTTTAATATTTTTTTAATTTATTAACTACATCAGTTGAATTGATGCTGTAGACTCTTATTTTACGTTGAAAAGCGTTGGCGTGAGTCACCAAATTTGAGGTAAAAAATGTCATAACAGACAGCAAAAATTACAATAACAGCTATTCTTTTTGAGTATAATTTAACCAAAGTTAATTCTATTTGAATAGAAAGCGCAAACATTAGTTTGCGCTTTTTTAATGTTAATTCACAATGAGCCATGTTGCTGCCAATGAAAGCATCACTCCCGAACCACCATCAATCCATTTTTGACGTTTTTCATTTATCCCTGTTTTCTGTGTCAAAAATGCAAATACAAAACTCAATGATGAATAAATAATTAAGCATAATCCAATGAAGATTAGGGATAAGACAATCCCCTGTCCCATAATCGAAGAGGTATGCTGGTTAATAAATTGAGGCAAAATCGCAAAATAAATAAGCATACCTTTAGGATTAAGTAAGGATGTTATAAAACCGCGTCGAATCGGACTAATGACCTGACTTTGTTTAATTTCAATATTTTTGTGATTAAGCGCAGATCGAATCAAATTAAATGCCAAATAAAGCAAATAACAGATTCCTAACCATTTGATCGTTTCAAAAATAATAGGGAAAGAAATAATGATAGCCGCAATACCCACAACGACTAAAAAAGAATGGACGAAATAACCCAAACACACCCCTAAAGTCGCCATAACGCCTGCTTTCGCATTTTTACCCATTACCTGTGACAGAATAAATAACATATCCGGACCAGGCGTAAAAATAAGAGGGATAACTGTCAAAGCAAATAACCAATAGGTAGACATTTTCTTTCTTCCATCATTAATGAAAATGAAAAAAAAGTATCTTCGAATTTACATAAAATAGGATTTCAAATATTCTATTTATTCTTTAATTTTTAGAATTTAATTCCAATATATGAAAATAATATCTAAATCAATTTCAGTTAAATTAGATCGTATCGATAAAAGTATCATTCATGAACTTCAAACCAACGGTCGAATTCAAAATAATGATTTAGCCAAAGAGATTGGCTTATCACCATCCTCTTGTTTAAGACGCGTAAAAATTCTCGAAGATGCTGGAGTCATCCAGCAATACACAACCATTGTTGATCCTCAAAAAATCGGATTACAACTTATTCTATTTTCGCGTATTTGGTTGGTGGGACAAGACGCTGAAACCATCGATACTTTTATTGAAGCGATGAAAGAACTCCCTCAAGTCATGGAGTGCTATATTATTTTGGGCGAATGTGATGCGATGTTAAAAGTTGTCGTACCTGATTTGGAGAACTATCGTAAATTTCAGTCAGAACACTTAACCAAAAAAAATGGGATTACCAGTGTGAAAACGGATTTACCCAGTCAAATCATTAAACAAAGCTATCAACTGCCCCTGCAATCAATTTAATACCATTAAGCAATCGATCCGACTGACTTTTCAGATCGGACCGATTATCCATTTTGATCAAGTTAAAAAGTTAAATCTTCAATGCTTTAAGTTTTTTCAACCTCGATTTTTTCATTCAAAATTTTTTCTAAAAGTACATGCTGATCCACTGATTCACTCAATTTAGGATCACAAATTTTGAGTCTTCGTTTCAGCTCTTCCTGTAAATACAATTGATCCTCAAGCTCCAATTCAGTTTGACTAAGTTGCTGCGCAAAATATCGAATCACACCTTCAAGTCGTTGATTTTGCTTCAATATAACGTATGCATAACCCAATACAAGCCCTTTGAAAATTTCCTGATAAGGCTTACCACGTTGAAAATTGTATGCCAATGAAGATAGTACCCGCTCACCAAAACCTAACTTACGATATGGGTCTCGCGCCACTCGATCACATGGGTCTTTATAAGCCGTCTCACAAGAGTCGATAAAACTCTTTGCCAATAGTTCTAAATTTTCTTTTCGATGTGGTAGTAGATCCTTTAATCCAACTTTAACTTCATGGAGTACTGCCAACATAAATTTAGAAATTTGCTCATCAGACAGTGCAATCCCGATCGTTTCATATTGTCGAAAACTTGCAGCCCATGCTGTCATTGCATGCACACCATTCCACATGCGATTTTTGATTAACTGTATCTCTTCAATCTCTTCAACCAGAATCATTTGGCGCATTTTTGCCAATAAAGGACTGTTATTTTCCACATAAAGTGGCATATCTGTTTCGGCATGAAATAAGATCAATTCTAGATTTTGTAGAATATGCGCCGATTTGAATTTTTCGTATAGATCGTCAATATACTGAGTAGCCAATTGTTCTTGTTCAGCATTTAAACGCGTCCCTTCATCCACATCCGTCACGTCTAAATCATGCTCATGCTGCACATGTCTAAAAATATTGTATTTGATTTTTAACTGTCTAAATAGTTTTTGATCTGTAATTTTAGCTACCATTCGATTGACTACTGTATCGCAAAAATAGTGCTGCGACATGATGATATTGACTGTCTTCGCATCCGTAATTTCATGCAAAGCACTACAAATCTGTTGTTCAATTAATGATTTTGCGCCTACTTTGTTTAAAACAATTAAAACTGTTAGAGGATTCAACTGTTCTTCAAAATGGATATAACGCGCATACAACCCTTGAGCAATGGTTTTAGCCTCTTGCTCGATTGCCTTTTCAGGTAAACACAGTGCAATTAAACTTGATTCAATATACATGTGCTGCATCATTTCAATATTTGATGCATCTATGACGGTTATATTGTCTATTCGCTCGTCATGAGAGTGTTGCCCATAACGAATACTGTAACCACCAAAAGTATTCACACTATTTCTATAGAGTGAATTCCGAGTTGAAGCATAGATTTGTTTTGGTCGAGTATATCCATCCCAATGAGACAATACTTGGGCAATATAGCCACCACCTATTGCCCCAAAACCATGTATCCCCACGACATGCTGATTTAAAGTCTGAGGAAAAGAGTCAAATAGAGCAGGCATTTTTAATTTTGGTGTAAATTGATTCAAATCTTCCAGAAAATCATGCATGCTTTCGTAAAAGAAATTCGCTTTTTCGAGCATGGTTGAATTAGGTTCTTTGATATCTTGAAGTAATACCGTTAATCCACCCGCTTCAAACGCCGACATCACTCCATTTTCTGAGTCTTCAAACATTAAACATAAAGTTGGATCAATGTTCAGTTGCTCAGCAGCTTTTAAGAAAATTTCTGGGTGTGGTTTTCCATTATCAACCTCATCGCCGCATACGATAATGTCGAAAAACTTATATACATTGGCATTGATTAAATACTCTTCAGCTATTTCACGTCGACTCGAAGTTGCTACTGCCATTTTCAGATTGGACTTTCTTAAACGTTCAAGAACTTGCATGAGTCCAAATTTAATCGGCACTCCGTATTTTCTTACATGCTCAAGTTCTAGCTGATCTGCTCGCTTTCTGATTTCCGCATACGGTACTTCTTGACCATATTGCTGATTTGCCAGTTTTTCGGCACTACGAGCACTTAAACCCAAACAAGATAATAAATAGGCGTCTGTAAATTCGACACCAATGAGTTCTAATGATGCTTGCTTCAACGTTTGAAAACGAAGTCGCTCCGTATCAAACATTGTGCCATCCATATCAAAAATGGCGGCATGGATATTATTTTCATGAAATTTAATCATTTACCCCTCTCCAAAAAAATTCAAAATTATTAGACAAGTGTAAAGAATTTGACTGAATCGAATGAGCAGAATAAATATATGAAACAAAATTGAACGTTATTTAATCAATAATTTTATATTTATGTATTGAGTTGTTGGAAACGGGTAAATTTAATTTTCTATAAAGTAACAGAGCTAAAATTATTAGCCCTGTTTTTTAAATGATTTTTTTCAAACTTGATTGAGCGCCGCCAAGTAATCACGATGGACGTGACTCAATTCAATAATAGGATATTGTTCTAGTTCAAAAATTTTCCAAACTTCAATAAAGTCTTCTTTCAAATCAACTCCTTGATCTGCAATAGGTCTTTCTTGCCATTGCTGATCAGAAATCCACAAATAAGTCTTAGATGCTATTGGATCAATCGCTTGGATTTTTCCTTCAGTATTAATACCCTGCACATAGGCATTGTTGGGGAGAGCGGCCTCAATCATCGGTAAATTGATTTCCACAAAATGTTTCACCTGACGTAAACCATAACCTGCAAAAATGTCTTTTTGTGCTGAAGAGAGTTGCTGATACTTTTGATCAATATTGTCAATCATGGCTTGACCTAATCATTCCTGCAAAATATTTTTTAATTTGTATACAACTTAAATCCATCTATTAAAGTTATACCTTAAAAATCGTATTAAAAAAATTCAATTCGAAAAATTTAAGCTAAAGTTCAAGGGAAAATTATTTTTAAAAGCGCAGCTTTCAAAAGCTCAATCCCAACAATACATTATTTTTCAAATAATTTTATTCGCATTAAATTAACGCATTTTATTTATATCAATGGTTATTAGCTATTTTCTGGAGCATAAAACTGTAAATTTCATTCATTTTTAGAGTGGCACATTCATTGCTTAACCAGTTTGAACTTAATCTGGGGAATGCACATGATCACATTTAAAAAAACTCTGCTTGTTGTCACGATAGCAACTTTCTTAACAGCCTGTGGTGACAATGAAAGTAGCACAAATAATTCTAACACGCCGCCTCCTGTCCCGTTTAATCCTGTAGAAGCAACCATTAGTGATTTGCATAACTCGATTTTAAGCAAAGGTTCATCTTGTGTTGATGTTGTGCAAGGATATTTAAATCGTATATCAGCTTACGATCGACAAGGTCCAGAGCTCAATAGCATTATTTCTTTAAACCCAAATGCACTTAAAGAAGCAGAAGTGCTCGACCAACAATTTGCAAAAAATTCGAAACTTTCAGGACCTCTTCACTGTGTCACTGTACTCGCTAAAGACAATATTGATGCTGTAGATATGGCGAACACAGCAGGTTCTGTAGCATTAAAAGATAATTTTCCACATGATGATGCCTATATCATAAAAAATATCAAAGAAAATGGCGGAATCATTTTAGGAAAAGCCAATCTTGATGAGTTCGCTTTCGGCTTTGGTGGAAAATCAACTCTAGGTGATCAAACTAAAAATGTGTATGACTTAAGTAAAGGCCCAGGTGGTTCATCATCAGGAACTGGCGCTGCCATATCTGCAAGTTTTGCAATGGTGGGAATAGGAACTGATACGGGAGGGTCAATTCGTGTGCCTTCATCAGTACAGGGTCTTGTCGGTTTACGACCATCTTTACGTCTTTTGAGCCAAGATGGAATTATTCCACTGGCACCAACTCAAGATACTGCTGGACCAATGTGTAGACAAGCTATTGACTGTGCAAAATTAATGGATGCAATGATCGGATTCGATAGCTCATTAAGTTCAAATCAACGTAGTGAATTTGCACGCACTTCTCCTCTTCTAAAATCAGAGTCTGCTTACCGCGAATTGATTAATCAACCGAATAGCTACGTTCCTCATGACACTGTAAGTCTTGAAGGAAAGCGTATTGGTATAGTACAAGCACTTTACCCTTCCGAAGGTTCAACCACTCAACAGAAAGAAGACTACAATCTCGTTAAAGAAGCAATGGATAACGCAATTACTAAACTTGAAGAGGCAGGAGCGACTGTAGAAATAGTTACAATAAGCGATCTAAATACAATTTTGACACGTTATTCGAGTCTTTCAAGTGCTGAATTTAAAATATCACTTACAGAATATCTAAAGACCACAAGAAGTATTTACCAATCGTATGAAGATTTACTCGCTAGTGAACTAATGATCCGTAACTTCAGTGGCTATAATTCTGATCCAACAAGTGCTTCATATATTGAGAATTATGAGCGCAACACCACTGAAAGAAGTCCATTCGTGCGCTTACGCATGAACAGCGCTTTAAATAATGTTGAACTAGATGGTACTCGTAAAGGCGTACAATACGACGCTTTAGCCTACCCTTCTATTACTGGGTTCGCTGGTAATTTAGGAAGTAGCCCGACCACAGGTACCAATAATCGCCTAAGTCCGTTTAGTGGTTTTCCTGCATTATCTATGCCTGCTAAATCAGTCAACTCAAGTCGCAGTAGTTATCCTATGAATGTTAACATCGAGTTTATTGCTCGTGAATTTGATGAGCCGACTTTATTTGAAATCGCAGTCGCATTCCAAAAAGTGAATCCCGCACGTATGATACCTATACACACACCAGCACTTTAAACAGATAACTTTATCATTCAGTACAGTATTAAGTATATTCAATATACTTAATACTGAGGATTAAGATTTTTGGGCTCTAGGGTGAGCTTTATCATAGACTTGAGCCAAACGATCAAAATCTAACTGAGTATAAATTTGTGTCGTAGATAAATTACTATGACCTAGCATTTCTTGAACTGCTCGTAAATCACCACTGTTTGAAAGCAGATGACTAGCAAAACAGTGTCGCAGTAAGTGAGGATGTAAATCCACATTTACGCCCGCTCTTTGTGCTTGCAATTTGACTCGATTTTCAATCTGTCGATTCGTCAATCGACTCCCTTTTTTAGTAATAAAAACTGGGGAATCTAACTCAATTTCCCCACACCAGATACGATGGACTTTAAGCCATTCGATTAAACTCGTTTTCGCTTTCAAACCAAAAGGAACAACCCGAGTTTTATTTCCCTTACCCGTAATTCGAAGTAATTGTCGTGTAAAATCGATATCTCGAATATTCAATCCTTGTACTTCGGCTAATCGTAAACCACTTGAATAAAGCAGCTCCAAAATAGCTTTATCTCTTAACCACAAGAGATGATCTTGAGAGGATTCAGGTGCAGGTTGATCCAAAATTTGCTGAATCGTTTCGACATCAACCATACCCGGCAAAGGCCTTGGCTGTCTTTTTAACTTAAAATCATGAATGGGATTATTCGATAGATATTTCCCTTCCACAGCCCATTTCATGAATTGACGAATGGCTGTTAAATGACGTTGTAAACTTGCACTGTTGAGTTGATGTTGTTCAACCTTATAAGCCATATATTCTCGTAAATCAGATGCTTCAACTTGATTTAATTCAATTTTCTTTTCATAACAAAAGTCAATAAAACCAGACACATCACGGAAATACGCCTCAAGCGTATGCTCAGATTGATTTTGAATCTTTCTCTCTTTCAACCACATTGACAGCAATTGCATTGCGCCATATTGCATTTGGTTTTCTCTCTATTGAATCGATGCCTAATCATCAATACTCGTGGGCATTCCAACAAATCATAAAGTAAAAAGCCCTGAATTTCAGGGCTTTTTAGTCAGGAAATAAGTTTTATTGAAAATAACGTAGATCCAAACGACCTTCATAGACCGTTGCAGTTGGACCAGTCATCCAAACCACATCTCCCTCTTTCCATTCAATCAGCAATTTACCGCCGGCAAGTTCGATTTCCACATTGCTAGACAATAAACCACGGCGCATACCTGAGACAGCAGCAGCACATGCACCTGTACCACAAGCTAATGTTTCTCCCACACCACGTTCAAAAACTCGTAATCGAGCATGTTTTTCATCAACGATCTGCATAAATCCAGCATTTACACGCTCAGGAAAACGTTCGTGAGATTCCACTTGAGGGCCTATTTTAGCAACATCAGCAGTTAACACGTCTGGCACAATGGTCACTGCATGCGGATTTCCCATATTAACCACATCGATGCTGATCGTCTCATTATCCGCTAAAGCTAAATCATATAAAGCAGCAGGCGTTTCTGCTAAAAATGGGATTTGGTTCGGTAAGAACTTCGGATACCCCATGTTCACACGAACCCATCCATTCGCACCCAACTCAGGCTCGACAATCCCCGCCTTTGTTTGCACTTTGAATTTAGTTTTATTGGTTAAATGACGATCATGAACAAATTTGGCAAAACAACGAACCCCATTGCCACATTGCTCAACTTCAGAACCATCCGCATTAAAAATGCGATATTTGAAATCAACGTTCGGATGGTCTGGTGTTTCAACAATTAATAACTGATCAAAACCAATGCCAAAATTACGGTCAGCCAACCGGCGAATCATGACAGGATCTAGATAAGCACGTTGGCTGATTAAATCAACCACCATGAAGTCATTACCTAGACCATGCATTTTAGTAAATTCTAGCAACATCTATTGTCTCCTTAAGGCAATAAGGACTCACGTTCCCACAGAGACTCAATCGTTTCGCGTTGACGAATTAAGTGTGCTTGATCACCGTCAACCATCACCTCTGCTGCACGACCTCGGCTGTTGTAATTTGAACTCATCACAAAACCATAAGCACCTGCACCCAAAACAGCTAAATGATCGTTCGCTTGAATCGCAAGTTCACGCTCTTTACCGAGGAAGTCACCTGTTTCACAGATCGCACCAACCACATCCCAAACTTTTTTCTCAGTTTGCGAATTTTGATTAACTTCTTGGATATCCATCCAAGCTTCGTACAAAGAAGGACGAATCAAGTCATTCATTGCTGCATCAACAATTGCAAAATTGCGATGATTGGTTGGTTTTAAAAGATCAACTTTCGTCACCAATACGCCAGCATTCGCCGAAATACTACGCCCTGGCTCCATATACACTTTAAGACCTAGTTTTTCTAATGCAGGACGTAAAGCATTTGCATATTCTTCAACTGTCGGTGGAACTTCATTTTTATAAGTCACACCAAGACCACCACCAATATCAATATGTTTGAGGTTGATCCCTAATTTTTTCAATGCTTCAATCATGTTCATTACACGATCTAGCGCATCAACAAAAGGTTGAGTTTCAGTCAATTGTGAACCAATATGACAATCAATTCCTACGATATCTAAGTGACTTAAACTTGCTGCATACTGATAAGTTTCATATACCGAATCAGAAGGAATACCAAATTTATTTTCTTTAAGACCAGTCGAGATATATGGATGTGTTTTGGCATCAACATCTGGATTTACCCGAAGTGAAATTGGAGCTTTTACATTAAGTTCTGCTGCAACTTTTTGAATACGGTCAAGCTCTGCATATGATTCCACATTAAAACAAGCAATACCCACTTCTAATGCTTGACGAATGTCAGCTTCAGACTTGCCCAAACCAGAGAAGACAATTTTAGAAGCGTCACCACCTGCGCGTAAAACACGTGCTAATTCACCTCCAGTCACGATATCAAAACCGCAACCAAGTTTCGCCAACACATTTAGAACTGCGATATTTGAGTTTGACTTCACTGCAAAACAAATTTGGTGATCGATAAAGTTAAAAGCACGATCCATATCCAAATAATGTTTTTCAAAAGTTGCTTTTGAATAAACATAAAGTGGTGTACCAAATTGCTGAGCAAGTTGATCCAATGAACATTGTTCTGCGTGCAAAACCCCTTGAATGCGAGGGAAACTCATGGATGTATCCTTTCTAAATTGCGCTGGAGAAAAAAAATAAATGAATATTAATCTTGAGTAGGTGCAGCATCTGCTTTAGGTTCAGCTTGATCCTGACTTGGGCGATCATTGTTTTTATAAATTAAATATTGTGCTCGCTTGTCATAGTTTGGATCACTGGGTAGTTGTAATGCACCAGTCTGACCACATCCAGCCAAGATTGAAACAACGGCTGCACTGATAACTCCGATCAAAATACGCATACCTACACCTATCAGTAAAATTTATAGAAGTATACCTTGATCATCTAATTCACCAAAGTATTTAACGCAACAGATTAATAACAGAAATAAAAAAACGCCAGTAATTACTGACGTTTCTTTTGACCTAAATTGCAAATCATTTATAAGTTTTTATTTTTTCTTATAAAAACCAAAATAACCAATGATCAGAATAACAAACCAAATCGGGCTCACCATCAATGCACGGCGAGTATCATCTTCTAAAGCCAATACTCCAATCATGCCAACAAAGAATATAGCAACAATCGCACATGTCACCAATCCACCTGGTAGTTTAAATTTCGATTTGGCATGAAGTTCTGGGCGTGTTTTGTAATACACCACATAACTCCAAATAATCATCAACCATACACAAATAAATAAAATGGTGGAAAGTGTTGTCGCTAAAGTAAATGCTTCCACCGTATTCGGTACGAAGTATTGCAGTGCTGCCCCTAGTAACAAACATACTGCTGAGAAATACAAGGCATTCGCTGGCACAGCTCGCTTATTCAGTCTTCCAAAAGCTTCAGGAGCTTGAGTCTCGCGCGACAAGCCAAACAGCATGCGGCTGGTTGAGAATACGCCACTGTTCATCGATGACATCACTGAAGACAATACAACCAAATTCATAATAATAGCAGCGGCTGCAATACCTGCTTGACTAAACAAGTTTACAAATGGGGAAATATTCGGATCAATCTTATTCCATGGTGTAACCGACATCACCACCAGCAACGACAAAACATAGAAAATAATGATTCGAATAGGAATCGAGTTGACAGCTTTCGGCAAGTTCGTTTCAGGATCTTTAGTTTCAGCTGCGGTTGTACCCACCAGTTCTACACCCACAAAAGCAAAAATTGCGATTTGGAAGCCTGCCAAGAAACCGATTGCACCTGTTGGGAAGATCCCGCCGTTTGACCAAATATTGCTAAATGCTGCGATTTCACCTGATGTAGAAGTGAAACCTGTAAATATCATCCAAAAGCCAACGCCAATTAAAACCACAATTGCGATAATCTTGATTAAAGCAAACCAGAATTCTAATTCACCAAACAGTTTCACTGTAACAAGATTCAATCCCATAATAAATACGATTGCAGCGATGCTAATCATTACCCCTTCTTCAGGGCTAAAAGGCATCCCATTATTGAAGAACTGAAGGTAATAAATGATCGCCGATAAATCTGCAATACCGATGGTGATCCAACACAGCCAGTAGGTCCAGCCCACAAAGTAACCTGCCCATGGTCCAATTAAATCCGTGGCGAAATCTATAAACGACTTATATTGCAAATTTGAAAGCAACAATTCGCCTAGTGCTCGCATCACTAAAAAAACCATGAAACCGATGATCATGTAAATTACAAGAATTGAAGGACCAGCTAGGCTAATTGTTTTCCCAGAGCCCATGAACAAACCTGTTCCAATTGCGCCTCCAATTGCAATTAACTGCAAATGTCGATTGGATAGACTTCGTTGTAATTCACCATTTTGCTGAGGCGAATTTATATTTTGATCTGACATTTTCAAATTCACCAAATATATTAATCGGCACAACTTAACTGAAAAAAATCAGATTTCAAAAAGAAAATTAGCACGATCAATATTTTCTAATTAGTTTAAAGTATTAATTCATTTTTCTTATATATCACCAGAATGATCAATTATTCATCATATTTATTTATCTTATTTTGAGTAAAATATTGAAAATCTTGTTGTTATATGTAAAAAATATAAGTGCAAAAAATAATCAAAAGGAATGATGTGTTTGATCGCGCAAAAGTATGGCATATCCCTTGCTTGATCATGCATGTAAAAAACAATCAGGAAAATAAGAAGGTAATTTATGCAAGAAATACAATCAATCATGGAAACACTCAGCGGCTTAGTCTGGGGACCTTATATGCTGGTGCTGATTGTTGGGACAGGTGTTTTCTTAACATTCCGTCTACTTTTTTGGCAATTCAGGATGCTTCCATTGGCATTTAAACAAGTGTTCGGGAAACACCCAGATAAAAAAGACTCGGGAGATATCTCACAATTTGCCTCACTCATGACCGCACTTTCAGCCACGATTGGTACAGGTAATATCGCAGGGGTAGCGACTGCTTGTGTACTGGGTGGTCCGGGTGCTGTATTCTGGATGTGGATGACTGCTTTTTTCGGTATGGCAACCAAATACGGTGAAGGTGTTTTGGCGGTCAAATACCGTGTAAAAAATGAAAAAGGAGAAATGTCTGGTGGTCCAATGTACTACATTGAACGAGGACTTGGCGCGAAATGGAAGTGGCTCGCAGTCCTCTTCGCATTATTTGGTACATTAGCATCCTTTGGTATTGGTAGCTCAGTTCAATCAAACACAGTGGCACTAGCAGTAGAAAATAGTTTGGGTATAAGCACGCTCACCACTGCCATCATTATTACAATTTTCTCTGCATTGGTGATTTTAGGCGGTATTAAGTCTATTTCCAAAGCATCCTCAGTTATTGTTCCAGTCATGGCTCTAGGCTATGTCATTGGCGGGCTAATTATTATTTTCAATAACCTTGAATTAGTTGTTCCTGCTTTAAAAATGATCTTTACCTATGCATTCACAGGTGAAGCAGCAGCAGGTGGAGCCATCGGTGCAGCGATTCGTTACGGTGTTGCCCGTGGTGTATTTTCAAACGAAGCTGGTATGGGCTCTGCTCCAATTGCAGCGGCAGCAGCTAAAACTGATCACCCTGCCCGTCAAGGCCTAGTTTCAATGACAGGTACATTCATTGATACGATTATTGTGTGCTCAATTACGGGTATTGTTCTTGTTATGGGTTTCATCATGGCAGGACAAACATTTGGTGATCAAACTGGGGCTGTTTTGACCATTAGTGTTTTTGACAAATTACTACCAGGATTTGGGGGCTGGGTTGTTACGTTCGGAATCATCTTTTTTGCTTATTCAACTATTTTAGGTTGGAGTTATTACGGTGAAAAATGTTGCACCTATTTACTGGGTGAAAAGTCAGTATTTATCTATCGTCTCATTTATATTGCTTCGGTATTTGTAGGCTGTGTCGTCACACTTGATTTAGTTTGGCTTTTCGCAGACACCTTCAATGGGTTAATGGCAGCACCAAACTTAATTGCCTTATTATTACTTTCTGGAGTCATTGCAAAAGAATCTAAAGACTTTATTGAACGTCGAAAATCTGGTGAGCTTTATTAAACAAATTAATAGAATTAAACCAATAAAAAAGCCTCATTGATGAGGCTTTTTTATCTTTTCACGAAAATTTCTGCTCATTCAAATTTTGTTTTTCCTCTTGATCCTTTGCAATTTCTTCCGCAACCTCTAAGCTCAATACAAAAAATAGAACATGTTCAATTATCATATTGCCTTGTTCATCTTCAAGATAATTTTTAACCAGCTGATACTGCTTATTTTGCTCATCAAAAGGAATATCTAGATATAGGTCACCCAGATAGCTATCAATTTCATCCTCACCTGACAAACCTAGACATGGCTCAAATTCAATTTCATGTTGTTCAAGCCATGTAATCACAAGATCTCGAATATTTTCTTCCTCATTCTGATCATCCGTGTAATTCTCAAAATGAATAAACAGCACATCACGCTGTATTTCACGTGCGATGGCATCAATATGTTGGGCGTACAAGCGCATATCAAATAACTCAGTCGATTCTTGATATGAGTATAAATTAATTCATGATCGCTTTAATTCAATATCACGTTAAAGCACACGTCATGACTTGTCTTATTGTTTTTAAATTTGATCAATATTTTTTTGTTTTCGCGACCTTTACTCAGTATGCTCAGCATATAGAAAATCACAAAACCTATATCAAGTTATGGCTAAAGCAAAAAGTGTATATCGCTGTGAACAATGTGGCGCAGATCATCCTAAATGGGCAGGTCAATGCTCAGAATGCGGAGAATGGAACAGTTTAGTTGAAGTCACCATTGCCCCAGCGATTACGCATCGCGCAAATCCAAAAATTGCAGGCGGTTATGCTGGTCAAGCAGCATCAATCACTACATTGAATCAAGTTTCAGTTTCTCACGAAACACGTTTAGCAACAGGGATTGGAGAATTTGATCGCGTTTTAGGCGGAGGGCTTGTTACTGGTTCAGTTGTACTGATCGGTGGTGACCCTGGTATTGGTAAATCAACAATTCTTTTGCAGACGGCAACCCATATGGCTGCCGCGAAAAGTTCCGCCCTATATGTCACTGGTGAGGAATCTTTATCTCAAGTTGCATTACGTGCCAATCGTTTGGATCTTCCAACTGATCAATTAAAAGTGATGGCTGAGACGTGCGTAGAGCGTATTTGCGAAGTATTAGCGCATGAACGACCTGCTGTCGCGATCTTAGACTCGATTCAAACTTTATACACTGAAACTTTACAGTCTGCGCCAGGCGGCGTTTCTCAAATTCGAGAATCTGCAGCCCTTCTGACACGTTTTGCGAAGAACAGCGGAACAGCTTTATTTATTGTGGGTCATGTGACCAAAGAAGGTGCTTTAGCTGGCCCTCGTGTTTTAGAACACATGGTAGATTGCGTACTTTATTTTGAAGGTCAATCTGATTCACGTTATCGAATGATTCGAGCTGTTAAAAATCGTTTTGGTGCAGTCAATGAACTCGGTGTTTTTGGGATGACTGATAAAGGGCTTAGAGAGGTTGCCAATCCCTCAGCCATCTTTCTTAGCCGATATGATGAAGCGATTCCTGGTTCTATCGTCATGATTAGTCGAGAAGGCACACGTCCACTCTTAGTTGAAGTGCAAGCCCTAGTAGATGACGCGCATGGTCAACCTCGCCGTGTTGCATTGGGTCTTGAGCAAAACCGTTTGAATATGCTACTCGCCGTCATGCACCGTCATGGTGGTGTTCAAACTTCTGGTCAAGACGTATATGTGAATGTTGTTGGTGGCTTAAAAATTACTGAAACGGGTTCAGATCTCGCCGTCTTATTGGCCTGTGCTTCAAGTTTGAGAGCAAAAGCACTCCCTCAGCAATTGGCTGTATTTGGCGAAGTGGGATTATCGGGAGAGATTCGTCCCGTACCTAACGGGCAGGAACGGTTGAAGGAAGCAATTAAGCACGGGTTTAAATATATTATAGTCCCTAGAGCGAATGCACCACAAAAGGATATTCCTGGTGTTCGCATTATCGCCGTTGCCCGTCTACATGAAGCTTTAACTGAAGCGATGAGCTTAGCGGATGAACATTAATTCAGCTGATCAATTTATTTAACTATACACTGTGTATGAATACTGAAAAAAATTGAGGTTTAAGTTGAAATTTAAGCCAAAAGACTGCATAAATACAGTGTGAAATTAACTTTTTAAAATAGGAATTTTAGATGGAAGTTCGACAGCGTAGTTTAGTTGCGGGTATTTTAATGGCGACACTCATGGTAGCGCCTTTTGCAGAAGCAAAACGTGCTGGTGGTGGTAAAAGCCATGGTATGAGCCGTTCTGCTGCTCCAACCCAATCATATCAGCAACCACGTCAAGCTACTCCTGCCCAACAACCTGCTGCTCCAGCGACTGCGCCTCAAAAGTCTGGTCCTGGTGTGGGTGGTATGGTCGCTGCTGGTGTTGCTGGTGCTGCAATTGGTGCAGTCGCAGCAAATGCTTTAGCAGATGATGATACTGTTCCAGCAAGTCAAGCAGAAGTTGCTGCACAACCTGAGGAAGATGGTGGTATCCCAAGTTGGGTATGGTTGTTGATTATTGCTGCTGCTGCGTTCTTCATCTTCCGTAAATTCGGAGCAAAAAAAAAATTAGCGGCTAACAACCCTTATGCACCAAACAGTTCAGGTCCACAATCTGCACCGTTTGGTCAAACTGCTGCACCTCGCCCTTCAGTGTCTAATGACAATACCAATATTTTTGGTCAATCTGTGGGCGGTGGCACAGCTGCATCTCAAGCGCCATTTGGTCAAGCACCACAAGCTCCTTTTGGTGCAGCAACAATGTCTAGTGGAAGTCAGCTACCTGACGGAACTGAACCAGCTGCTTTCTTACGCATTGCACGCCAACGCTTCAACCATATTCAATCAATGAATACGGCAAGTAATATTGCTGAGATTCAACGTTATTTGACGCCTGATCTTTATCAATCGATGTATAACGATATTATGGGTAACCAAGATCAAGACGTAGCTGAGTTTTCAAATCTGAATGCTATGGTTGTTGATTCTGCGACTGAAAATGGTCAATACGTTGTCAGCGTTCGTTTCACGGGTACGGTAAGTGAAGACTTAAATAGCCTTCCACAACCGTTTGCTGAAGTTTGGCATTTCGTTAAACCAGCAGGTTCTAGTCAAGATTGGTTGGTTGCGGGTATTCAACAGGAAAGCTAATTTTATTCTCAAAAAAAGCCAGTGAACCACTGGCTTTTTTTGTTTCGTACACTGTTTAATCATTGTTGAGTGAATTCAATTTTGCATGTGTTAAAACTCTATCTCACCGTCACTTAGGAATGCATGACCGTATTTAATTATTAAATAGCAGATTTATTCAGATTCATTCAAAGGTATGAAACAATATAGAATCTAAGAATTATAAAAAAGCCCCATATTACTGGGGCTTGTTAATTTAACGACGAGGTAATGGAATATACTGGCTATTACGATCGCTGGTTTCAGCTGGTCGTTCACCAATAACCACTTCAGTATTGATGCTCTTACCTTCACGTAAAATCTCAATTTTTGCAGAGGTATTCGGTGATTGCATTGCAACATAATTAATCAATTGTGATGGATTGTTGATCTCCTGATCATTTACTTTCATGATCCGATCACCGACTTTAATCTTAGCTTTATCTGCAGGACCAGACTCATAGACGCTGCTCACAATTACACCCTTCTCACGAGGTTGTAATACATCGGGTTGCGTCGGATTCGCCAAACCAATACCTAGCCACCCTCGAATTACTCTGCCTTCTTTTAATATTGAATTCAGAACTTGCTGGCAGACTTTAGCAGGAATAGCAAAACCAATTCCTAAAGAACCACCCGATTGCGAGAAAATTGCAGTATTAATCCCAATCAAATTACCTGCAACATCAATGAGTGCTCCCCCAGAATTACCTGGATTAATAGCAGCATCGGTTTGAATAAAATCTTCATAGAAATTTATACCCAATCCCGAACGTTCTGTCGCAGATATGATCCCTTGCGTAACTGTTTGTCCCACGCCAAATGGATTACCAATTGCGAGTACAACATCTCCAACTTCATTTCCACTCAGTTTGAAAGGAAGCACTGGCAGTTTGTCCATTTCGATTTTAATGACTGCTAAATCCGTATCAGGATCTGTTCCAATTACTTTGGCTTCTGCTCGACGACCATCATACAAAGCCACAACAATCTGGTCAGCCTGTGCAATCACATGATTATTAGTCAGAATATAACCATCAGGCCGAACAATCACCCCCGAACCCAAACTATTTTCATTTGGTTCTTGTCCAAAACGTTCAGGTAATTGACCACCAAAAAATTCTCTAAAAACAGGATCATTTAAAATCGGATGATCCACTTTTTTTACAGTTTGTGTTGTAAAAATATTAACGACTGCAGGTGCTGCGACCTTTACCGCAGCATTGTATGACACTACTCCCCCAGAACGTGTCGTATCCACCAAAGGTTCTACTTTTTCAGCTGGCATTTTATATCCATCAGCTGCTATTTGAGGCTTTGGTTGATTTAGTTTTTGCCATGTGACAAAACTAATAATGACAATGATGAGTAACACCCATGGTAACCATGTAAAGGACCGGCGCACTTTAATATCCTCTGAGAATTTTAATTTATTGATGACAAAAGTATTTTATGACTGCATATTGTAATCAAAAAAAATTTATATACCTAAAATTGTGAAAATAGTTTTGTTCGGCTTTAGTTAAGATTAAAAATATGCTTTGATCTTTATATTTTCACAGACTTAAGAACATTATGGCAAAGCTAAACGACATTATCCAATGGTGTGATCAGACCCTAAAGGCCAATGAATTTAAAGATTACGCTCCCAATGGTCTGCAAATCGAAGGTAAAACAGAAGTAAAGCGAATTGTTTGTGCTGTATCGGCTTCTCAATCAGCCATTGATGCTGCAATCGAGCTGCAAGCTGATGTTTTATTGGTTCACCATGGCTATTTTTGGAAAGGTGAGCCATCTCCGATTACAGGAATGCGTGGCAAGCGAATTAAATCACTCATTCAACATGATATTTCACTATTAGCTTATCATTTACCTCTCGATAGCCACCCTAGCTTGGGAAATAATGCTGCGATAGCAGATTTACTTCATCTTGATCAAATTGAAGCACTTGATCCGAGTGAACGTCATCCCATTGGAAATATCGGCTATTTAAAAAATGCAATGACCCCAGATGAGTTCAAAGCTTTTGTGTCACAACAACTTAATTATGATGCGATACATTTGATGGCTGATAAACCAAGTATTCAAAAAGTTGGATTTTGTACTGGCGGTGCTCAAGACTTTATCACTAAAGCTGCCGAACAAAATTGCGATGCTTATATTTCAGGTGAAGTTAGTGAGCGTACCTTTTATCAAGCTTTAGAATTAGATGTGCATTATTACGCATGTGGACATCATGCGACTGAACGTTATGGTGTTCAACGACTAGGTCAAGCAATTTGTGAACAATTTGGTCTTGAATATCATTACGTTGAACTCAATAATCCTATTTAATTTGATTTAACCACGCGTTTTAAATTGGAGTGAGCTTATACGTATTAATTCACGCTTTATTCTGTATTCTTATTTATAAGTAATGCGCAAAATATGGTGAGAATCTATTACAATAAGTGCACTTCGATGTAAAACCCAGCACAATGCAAGGAACTTAAAACATGACAACGATTACTTTACCAGCTCTTCCGTACGGTTACGAAGATCTTGCTCCACACATCAGCAAAGAAACTTTAGAATACCACCACGACAAACACCACAATACTTACGTTGTTAATTTAAACAACCTTATTGCAGGTACTGATCTTGAAGGTAAAACGCTTGAAGAAATTATCAAAGCTTCTGCTGGTGATGCTTCTAAAGCGGGTATCTTCAACAACGCAGCACAAGTTTGGAACCACACATTCTACTGGAACTGTATGGCTAAAAACGGTGGCGGTAAAGCGACTGGTGCTTTAGCTGCTAAAATCGACGAAGCTTTCGGTTCTTACGAAAAATTTGCTGAAGAATTTGCTGCTGCTGCTACAACTCAATTCGGTTCAGGTTGGGCTTGGTTAGTTGCTGATGAAGTAAATGGTAAACTTTCTATCATGAAAACTTCAAATGCTGATACTCCACTTGCTCATGGTAAAGTAGCTGTACTAACGATCGATGTTTGGGAACATGCTTACTACATCGACTTCCGTAACGCTCGTCCTAAGTATATTTCTACTTTCTTAGAAAGCTTAGTGAACTGGGATTACGCTAACGCAAAATATGCTGGTCAAGAAGCTGGCGTAGAAAAATAAGATTTAACCGTCTTATTAGGTTTAAAAAAACCATCCTTTTAGGATGGTTTTTTTGTTATTTACATCAATTTGAGTATTAATAAATCAAACTATTCATTTCTTTACAATAATTGGTTGACGACTAGTAATTTCAACCCTAAAATGCGCATCAGATTCTCCAATAGCTCAGTCGGTAGAGCGACGGACTGTTAATCCGCAGGTCCCTGGTTCGAGCCCAGGTTGGAGAGCCAATCTAATCTCCCATAGCTCAGTCGGTAGAGCGACGGACTGTTAATCCGCAGGTCCCTGGTTCGAGCCCAGGTGGGAGAGCCAAGTTTCTAAAAACCCAAGCATAATGACTTGGGTTTTTTTATGCCTAAATTTTTTGATTTATTATAGAATTATTCTAATTTTATAAAAAAGTCTAAAATGAATACACCTTGGCTTAAATCACTGATTTTCTGGTCTCTACTTGTTGGCAGTCTCATCTTTATATTTCAATGCACTCAGCAATCTGAACATAATAAAGTAGCCCCTGCACTTATGTATGAACGTCTGTATCACTGCACTTCAGAATTATCCTCTGAACACACACTCCTGATTAAAAAAATTCAAAACGAGGTAAATGTGGAATCATCACAACAAACCATGATGGAACTTATGAGTTTATGCCGTAAAGCGAATCCACTGAAAAGCAAAGCAGAGTATGTCCATTTATTAAAAAAGCTATAGATCGTTTCACTTAGATTAAATTTAAATCAGTTGATTCATATTTCTAATATTTTTCAATGTTAAGGCTTGACCTCTCTTCATTTGACTCATAGAATGCGTACCAGATTCTCCAATAGCTCAGTCGGTAGAGCGACGGACTGTTAATCCGCAGGTCCCTGGTTCGAGCCCAGGTTGGAGAGCCAAGATTCTAAAAACCCACTCAATCGAGTGGGTTTTTTCTTATATGTGCTTTTATTTACGAATTCCTGTGTTTCAATCCAGTCAAATTACTTTCTTAATTATTGGTGTTATTGCAACCCTTGCCCTGCTCACCATTATCTTTCAACAATTATTTAAAAAGCCACAACGCTTTTACCCCAAACGCATTATTACCGCATTTGAAAGTAAAATGTTTTTTAGATTAAAAGAGAGTTTTCCGCAATACCATGTGCTTGCTCAAGTCGCTTTTAGCGCTTTAATCACAAACCCCAGTCTAAAGATTCGAGCTAAATTTAATCGAAAAGTGACTGACTTTGTCTTACTGGATGATCAGCTTAAAGTTATCGCCATTATCGAGCTCGATGATCCCAGTCATCTTGGTAAGGAACAAGAAGATGCTGAACGCGATCAAATGTTTTATGAAGCAGGATATCGAGTATTTCGCTATAACGGTATCCCAAGTATTCAAAGTCTCAGAAAAGACATTCTTGCTAAAAAATAATTAGTTCAAAGGCTCCGCTACAGACGAAGCATTCTGCTCAAGTTGCTCTTGTTTTTCTCTAGCTTCAATTCGCGCGGCTTGTTCTGCACGTAAACGATCGTACTCTGCTTTGTTTTTTGCATCACTCTTTACTGCAAAAAAAGCAATCGCAATGATAAGCAACGGGATAAGGGGGCCTAGACTTGCCAATAAAATAAATTTAGTGGTGAATTTCTTTTTTGATGAAGTCATCGACAAAACCTGAGTCATTGAGTCCGAGGCAATATAACAGAATAAAGTCATAGAAAAAACTTTAGCTTTAAGTGTCAACTAAGATGCAACACCCTAGCTGACCTAGTCACGTTTAACGCACCGGTAAATACGATTTAATAAAATCAACAACCTCATCATTTTTCTCAACAATCGCTTGTGTATGCGATGCTCCTGCCACAATATCTAATACAATTGGAGGTTGAGTCCCCAATCCATTTAACTGATTTACTAATTGTTGTGTTACTTGATATGGGACAGCGGTGTCATTTTCACCTTGAACCACATAAACCGGTTTCATGAGTTTTTGAGTTCCAGGCTGATTATTACTTAAAAAACTACTCACCACTGGATCATTTTCAAAACCAACCTTTAACCCAGGATAGTCCATTACTTTTTGTGTTGAATTTGATTCCAAATAAGTCTTAATATCTGTTCTAAACTCATCAATTAATGGCATCAAGCATATGCCATTTTCACCAGTCGCCCCCTCAGCTTTCTCTGCCACAGCTTGAGACCTAGATTGGAATATCGTTGCTAATGAAAATCTAGGTTCATATGCTTTAATCCCTACGCCTGTATAAGCAGCATAAGCTAATAGCTCTGAATAAATAGCGATTGCCAAATCTCTATTTTGACTTTCTATCGCTGAAATGGCATTTGGTGCGACTTGGGTAATAATGTAACCCAAACTGGATGCTGGAGCAGTCGCTACAGCCCCTTTGTAATACGGATCATTATTGGCATATTGTGCAATTCCTAATGATGCATGACCACCTTGGGATTGGCCGACAGACATCCAAGATTTATTTAATCGTGATGGATATGCTTGGTGAACTGACTTTATTGCATGAATCGCAGATTGTGCAGCACTAGATAGATGAAGATAAGGATGAATCCCTTTAACCCCCAAACCTTCATAATCAGGGGCTACAATGACATAACCTTCTTTAAGAAGATTGTTCGCTAAAATTTCAAAATTCGAATTGAGTACATTATTGCTTGGTGCACATTCGTCTCCAACACCAGTTGTTCCATGTGCCCATACCACCACTGGCCATCCTGCTGCTGGCTGAGCAGTCTTAGGAAACATGACCATTGCTGTAGCCTTAGTTTTCTGACCCAGAACATTCGGCATTAAATAAGTCATAATTTGGATTTTGGAAGCTTGCTCTAGACTATCTTTTTGATAAGCTTTCTCAGCAACAAACACTTTTTCTTGAAAAATATTTTTATCATCATCACTATTACAAGCTGTTAAGAGTAATGCTGCCGTACAGCACATTGCGATAACCGTTTTTTTAATTGTACTCTTCATAATTCTTTCCATTCATTATTATCACTCTCCATGAGTACTTTTAATTAAACATAAAAAAAAGCATCCGACTAGGATGCTTAATTAGTTTATTTTTATTTAATGTTAAGATTAAATTAATGCAATAAAAATCCCCATAAAGATCATCACCCCTACCCATCGGTTATGTCTAAATGCCCAGAAGCACCATTGCGGATCTTTATCACGTGTTTTGGTCCATTGATAGATGAAATCACCTACCACGAGCACTAATGCGATTAATCCAAAAGGGACAAGTATCTGTTCAAGCCATAGTGCAGCACCAATTAAAATGACACTAATCGCCTGCAATAAACTGATAATTTTAATATCATTTTTTCCAAACAAAATGGCCGTCGACTTAACCCCAATCTTTAAATCATATTCGCGATCCGTAATCGCATATTGAGTATCATAAGCTACAGTCCAAGCCAAATTACCGAAATAAAGTAGCCAACATGTCCAATCCAAAGGCTTACCCATTGCAGTAAATGACATCGGTATACCCCATGAGAATGCCATCCCCAGTACCACTTGAGGTAAATGTGTATAGCGCTTCATAAATGGATAGATGAAAGCAAGTACCAGCCCAATTAAGGCACAATAAAAAGTTTCAATAGGCAGGAAGAACAATGTACAAGCACTTGCAGCAACCAGTGCGATAAACACCCAAACTGCTTCTTTTGCAGAAATCACACCTGTGGCTAATGGACGATTTTTGGTTCTTTCTACGTGTGCATCCACTTTACGATCAGCAAAATCATTAATGGCACAACCCGCTGCACGCATAAATATAGTGCCACATACGATGGCAAGCAGTGTCACTAAATCAGGTATTCCACCAGCTGCAATCCACAGCGCCCATAAGGTGGGCCACAGGACTAACTCAGTACCAATTGGCTTATCGAAACGACATAAATAGTAATAAGCGCTTAAACGCTCGCGCCAGGTGATTGCTTGTGCGGTTGCCATAAAGTCTAGCTCAATGAGTTTTTATAAAACGTTCAAATGCTGGTAAAAATGTTTCTTGGACAATAAATTTACAGCCATGCCAAGTATAACAGCTCTGTCTGGTCCATCCATCCTCAAGTAGGATCACGCGACGTTGGCATTGCGGTTCTGTGCGTTGGAAGAGGAATCGACCTATAGGCTGATTTCCAATATGTTGAAAGAGACGTGCTTTTTTTTGAAGACTAGTAATTGGGAAAATAGATTTCGCTTTTACCCACGGTTCACACTCAGAACCAAATAAATGAGTCTCTCTAACCCAAGAAGTATGCTGATGAGATACACCCATCCAGCTGGCATCATGAAAATTTAAACGTTGAAATCGCTCTTGGATTCGTTGGACTTTAAATATTCCATCAGCTAAATCTGTCAGTTGTTGGGTAAGTGAGCCTGAGGCGTACAACCATTTTTTTAACTCAGGACACATTAATTTTTCCTGATCATTAAATTGACGGCTTTCAAGCATATTTCAGACTACCATTATTTTATACTCTCAAGTGTACCCAAGCTTTAGAACGAATGCACCAAACCTATGGTTTAGTTTAAGGCATCACACTCACACATTTCATACTGCACTCCCCCAAAAAATGCTATAAACATTCATTCGTAAACAACTTCATTAAACATGCTTAAATTTAGCTTGTACTTATTTATATCACTGTTATTTCTTTCCCAAGCTCATGCTCGTCAATTAGCACTGAGTTTTGATGATGGATTAAATCCAACTATCGATCCTACTGCTCCACACATTAATCAACAAATACTAGCGCATTTAAAATCCAAAAATATTCAATCGATCATTTTCCCAAGTTACATCAAAATCGGTGACAATGCGGGTAAAGACTTAATACGTCAATGGGATAAACACGGACACATTGTTGGCAATCACAGTGCTTTTCACGAAAATTTAAATAAACCTGAAATTTTGGCGAAAGACTACATCAAGAGCATTAAAATTAATGAATTGGTTTTTCATGATTTAAAAAACTATAGGAAAATTTTTAGATATCCCTATCTCAAAGAAGGCAATAATATTGCGAAAAGAGATCAAGTCCAAAACTGGTTAAAACAAAATCATTACCAGCATGGTGGTGTCAGTATTGATGCAAGTGACTGGTTTTATAATCAAAAATATCTAGCGTATCTAAAAGCAGGAAAAACGTCACACATTAAAAGATTGAAGCGTGCTTATATTGATCATCTTCTTGATCGAGCTGAATATTATGACTCACTCGCATTGCAAACCCTTCAACACTCTCCTCAACATGTATTGTTACTCCATACGAATGCGATTAATGGACAGTTTCTAGGCGAGATCATTCTAGCCTTAGAAAGCAAAGGTTGGAAAATAATCAATGCAACAGATGCTTATACTAATCCACTATATAAGAATTTCAGCTCTAATATCCCCGCTGGAGAGAGTATTATATGGTCTATCGCCAAGAGCCAAAATATTGAAAATTTAAGATATCCTGCTGAGGATGCACCTTATGAGCGTGAAAACTTACTCAAATATGACTTGGATGATCACAAGGAATAAATCTTATTTTTTAGGCGCAGACACACACATTCAAGCACTGTCTGATTTTGCAATCACTTCAAATTTACCTTGCGCTGTTTTTACTAAAATAAAACCTTCGGCACTGATATAAAATTCATTTGGATAATCAAATTGTAAAGCCAAATCAGGATTTCTCAGTTCAAGAAATTGTGCCTGTTTATAGCCTTCCATGGTTCTGCCAACTTCCAAATAGGTCACTTCAGAAAAATTGAGCTTAAATCCTTTTTCGTGGTCACTTGGATCATTCCAAGGAAAAAATCCCGTGTGCTTTTTACGTGGCTTTGCCATGAAATATTTCTCATATTTGACTACATTTATTTTAACTCAAAACACAAAAAAACCCGCGCATTGCGCGGGTTTTTTACAGCGAAATTCGTGAACGAATTACAGGCTGTAGTACATATCAAATTCAACTGGGTGAGTTGTCGTATTAAGACGACGAACTTCTTCAGTTTTAAGCTCAATGTAAGCATCAAGCATTTCTTTAGTGAATACGCCACCTTTAAGAAGGTAATCGTGATCCGCTTGAAGAGCTTCTAAAGCCATATCCAAGCTGTGTGCAACTGTAGGAATTTTTGCTTCTTCTTCAGGAGGTAGATCATACAAATTCTTGTCTGAAGCTTCACCTGGATGAATCTTGTTTTGAATACCGTCGATACCCGCCATTAACAATGCAGCAAAACCTAAGTACGGGTTCATCATTGGATCTGGGAAACGTGCTTCAATACGTTTACCTTTCGGGCTAGAAACGTATGGAATACGGATAGAAGCTGAACGGTTACGCGCTGAGTAAGCAAGCATAATTGGCGCTTCATAATGTGGCACTAAACGCTTATACGAGTTTGTAGAAGGGTTAGTAATCGCATTTAATGAGCGTGCGTGCTTGATGATACCGCCAATGAAATACAATGCCATTTCTGAAAGGCCTGCATATTCATCACCAGCAAACAAGTTCTTGCCGTCTTTAGAAATTGACATATGAACGTGCATACCAGAACCGTTATCACCAACCATTGGTTTAGGCATAAACGTTGCAGTTTTAGCATATTGATGAGCAACGTTCCAAACAGCATATTTAAACTGTTGTACTTCATCAGCTTTACGAACCATTGTGTTGAAGCTCACACCAATTTCTAATTGGCAAGATGCAACTTCATGGTGATGTACTTCTACACGACCTGGCCCCATGATGTCTTCAATTTTCGCACACATTTCTGCACGCATATCGTGGTGAGAATCAACTGGAGGCACTGGGAAGTAACCACCTTTAACGCGTGGACGGTGGCCTGAGTTACCTGATTCGTAAGAATTACCTGTAGACCAAGCAGCTTCTTCAGCGATTAATGTATGGCGAGCACCAGACATATCGATGTCCCATTTAACTTCGTCAAATACGAAGAATTCTGGTTCTGGACCAAAGAAAGCAGTATCACCAATACCAGTAGATTTTAAATATTCTTCTGCACGGCGAGCAATTGAACGTGGGTCACGGTCATAACCTTGACCAGTAGATGGCTCAATAACATCACAAGTCACCACTACAGTTGGCTCTGCAAAAAACGGGTCGATAAAACCTGTTTCAGCATCTGGACGTAAGATCATGTCAGACGCTTCGATACCTTTCCAACCAGCAATTGAAGAACCGTCGAACATTTTACCATCTTCAAAAGTATCTTCATCGATAGTATCTGCTGGGTAAGTAACATGTTGTTCTTTACCCTTAGTGTCCGTAAAACGGAAGTCTACCCATTTTGCGCCACTTTCTTGGATGAGTTGTAGGACCTTGTTCGCCATGCTCATTTTGCTCCGATGATTTTTTGTTGCACATTTAGTGCGTGTTAGTAGTTGGTAGTTTTAAAGCAATTACCGTACCAACTTTTAAAAGCAAAGCTAAAATCTTGAAATCCTTATCAGATTAACAGCTTTATTCACTTTGCTTTGCGACTATTATACTGTGCTTAAAACTAAATGCACCATATTCAGGCACAGTTCATCGCAATAAAAAATATTTATTTACAACCTGTATCAAAATGGTGCATCTCAGAGCATGATCGTTTAATTATTAAACTTAAAGTCAAGTTTATTCAGGGATTTAATTACCTAATTTACCAAACGATATATTTTATAAATTTTTATAAATTAGAAAAATGGATCAAATTTTCAGACACATGCGTTTAACACATTGTTTTATATATCATTAAATAAAAAATTTTAATATTTTATTTTTATTTGGAAGACAAATAATCCAACTCAATCATAACTTTATTAATACACATCGAGCCATGATAAATCTAAATTTTGTGCATCATATTAGTTCAGTAAAATTAAATATCTTAGATAAATGATGTAAAAGTGAACGACCGCGAGACTAAATCTTATAAATTATAAATTTACTGAGTGCATTTTGTTTGTTTGTTTTTAACACAAATCTCACTCATCAAACACAATGATTAAAAAAACTTATGAATAACACGTATGAGCTTTTAGATTCAGATCAATATTTCATTTATTAGCGCTATTCACCTAGAACCATTCATTCACACATTAATTTGATTTAAGTGATCAATATTGCTGATGTTTTGAACCCCAAAATTTAACCTGCGCTGATAAAAGAATCTGCTATGATAACTGCCACTTAATCGCTTTGAGTTACTAGACAAGGATGCAGTCAACACCCTGTGATGCATCTTATCAATGTGAATAACAAAGCTAAATTAAGTTAAATTATAAATTTCAAGAGGTTAAGCTTAAAATGCTTCTGATGATCGACAACTATGACTCTTTTACCTACAACATCGTCCAATATTTTGGCGAGTTAAATCAGGAAGTAAAAGTGGTCCGTAATGATGCCGTGACTTTGGAGGATATTGAGCGATGGCAACCAAAATATCTCGTCATTGGACCTGGTCCCTGCTCTCCCTCTGAGGCAGGTATTTCAATCCCAGCGATTCAACACTTTTCAGGCAAGATTCCACTGCTTGGGGTGTGCTTAGGTCACCAAAGTATCGGGCAAGCATTTGGTGGAGATATTGTTCGTGCAAAAAAAGTAATGCACGGGCGTTTATCTGACATGTACCACTCTGATCAAGGGATCTTTAGCAATCTACCCTCTCCATTCTCAGCGACTCGCTATCACTCTTTAGTCATTGATCAAGCGACTTTACCTGAATGTTTAGAGGTGACGTGTTGGACCAATGAAGAAGATGGTTCTATGGAAGAAATTATGGGTGTGAAACATAAAACCCTTCCCGTTGAAGGTGTTCAGTTCCATCCAGAATCGATACTCAGCCAACATGGCCACAAAATTTTCCAAAACTTCTTAGAAATTTATGCGTAAGAGCAAGACATGAATATTCAACAAGCATTAAACAACATTACGAAAAATATTGAATTAACACAGCCTCAAATGGAAGCTGTTATGCGCACCATTATGGATGGTGAAGCGACTGATGCACAAATCGGTGCATTAATGATGGGTTTACGTTTAAAAGGCGAAAGTATTGACGAAATTACTGCTGCTGCACGCGTGATGCGTGAATATGCGATCAAGATTGATGTCAGTGATCTTCCATACTTAGTCGATATTGTTGGCACGGGTGGTGATGGACAAAACCTGTTTAATGTATCAACTGCATCAAGTTTTGTAATTGCAGCTGCAGGTGCAACGATTGCCAAACACGGTGGCCGAGGTGTGTCATCAAAATCAGGCTCGTCAGATCTATTAGAACAAGCTGGTATTAATCTCGACCTAAATATGGCACAGACTGAACGCTGTATCCGCGATTTGGGTGTGGGTTTTCTCTTTGCTCCAAACCATCATAAAGCAATGAAGTATGCAGCAGGTCCTCGTAAAGAATTGGGCTTCAGAAGCATTTTCAACTTACTTGGCCCGCTTACGAATCCGGCTGGTGTAAAGCGCTTTGTAATTGGCGTGTTCTCAACAGAATTATGTCGACCTATTGCTGAAGTTCTTAAGCAACTTGGTGCTGAGCACGTCATGGTTGTTCACTCTAAAGATGGGCTAGATGAAATCAGTCTTGCTTCATCCACCTATGTTGCTGAGTTAAAAAATGGTGAAATTACTGAATGGGAAATCCTCCCTGAGGATGTAGAGATTGAGTCTCAAACATTGACGCATTTATCTGTTGATAGCTCTGCTGAAAGTTTGGCACTGATCAAAGATGCACTAGGTAAGAAAAAATCACCGAAAGGTGAAAAAGCGGCCAGTATGATTGCATTAAATGCTGGTGCTGGTATTTATGTCTCAGGTTTAACTTCGAGTTATAAACAAGGTGTGGCATTAGCACATGACATCATTTATGGTGGTCAGGCACTTGAAAAGATGGATGTGCTTTCTGAATTCACAAAAACAATAAAACATTATGAAGCTTAATTAAGTCAGGACATTCTTATGTTAGATATCGCGAATACTATTCTTGGCAAAATTGTTGACCGTAAACAAGAAGAGTTTGCTGCACGATTAAAACAACGTAGTTATAAGGACGTCGAAGAACTCGCTCAAGCCGCTAGCCCTGTTCGCGGTTTTGCTCAAGCACTACAGCACAAACGTCCTGCTGTCATTGCTGAAATCAAAAAAGCATCTCCATCTAAAGGCATTATTCGAGAAAACTTCCATCCTGCTGAAATAGCTGAACAGTATCAATCAGCAGGTGCGGCATGTTTATCAGTACTTACAGATATTGATTTCTTCCAAGGTGCCGATGAGAACATTCATATTGCTCGTTCTCACTGTGATTTGCCTGCACTAAGAAAAGATTTCTTAATCGATCCTTATGGTGTGATTGAAGCTCGCGCATTGCATGCAGACTGTATCCTTCTCATTGTTGCATGTCTTTCAGATCAACAACTTGAGGAAATGTCGAAAACTGCATTTGAACATCATTTAGATGTACTGGTTGAAGTGCATGATGAATATGAACTAGAACGTGCTCTCAAATTATCAGATCGTTGTTTATTAGGCGTTAATAATCGTAATTTAAAAACTTTCGATGTTGATTTGAACACATCAATTCGTCTAAAAAAACAACTTGCACCATCTCGTTTATTAGTGACGGAAAGCGGCATTGCAACCTCAGCGGATGTCACCATGATGCAAGAAAATGACATTCACACTTTCCTTGTGGGTGAAAGTTTTATGAAACAGCCTCGTCCTGATCATGCCTTTACCGCATTGTTTGGCGAACCTCAGAATATTTAACTCTAATATTCTGCGGTAAATTGTTCGACTAAAAATAATTCAATCTCATAAGAATGGATTTCCGAATCCATTCTTGCCTCCATTAATGCCAACAACAATAGCTAGAACAAATTCAAAATAAATTAGATTAATAATCAATCTCTTTTTTTTGCTTTATCCCTTAAGTTATCTCCACTTAATTCAACACCTTAAAATCAACTTAAATACTTCTCACTACAAAGTTAAGGGATTTTCGGATTATAATCACATTCATTCCTCTTCCACTTTAAAGTCACAAGCACGTTATGAGTAAACATGATTCTTCTTTATCAAAAGATCAATTTAATTTACTGAAACAGTTTAAGAAACAAATCAGTAATCCTGCTCCTCGTGTTGAAGCTCCTAAACCTATTGAAAAGACGGTTGAACAAGAGCATGAGGAAGATTTAGAACTCTTTCGTCAGCAAATGCAAGGTGTTCAAAAAATTGATCATGGCAATATTGCAAAAATTGAGAAACCAGCCAAAAAGAAATTGGATGCTCAAACCTTAGCAAAACGTGCTGCTGCTGAAGGTCCAATGCATACTGATGAAACTGTGATGTCTGATACTCAAGCCATGCTCAATCCAGTTGGCAGTCAGGCTAGTCTCAGTTATCGAATTGCGACCTTACAACACAAAGTATTTGAAGATCTGAAAGCTGGAAATTTACGTTGGTTTGAAGCAGTTGATTTGCATGGCTGTACCGTAGAAGAAGCACGTTCAGCTGTATTGCAAATTATTCAGATAGCGAAAGAGCAAAATCAAAACGTCATTAAAATTGTTCATGGTAAAGGCCCTGAAGCTGTTTTAAAAACCTATGTTAATAGTTGGCTCAGACAACATCGTGATGTTTTGGCTTTTGTCAGTGCGCCTGAAAAACAAGGTGGCACTGGCGCGGTCTTAGTTCTGCTTAAACGTGCAGAAAAGAATCCAAAATTTACTCAATAATCGGAATTTTTTCTGAATATACGGCATTGTAATCGTTTTCTGATACAATGCCGTCCTTGTTCAACATCTGTGTAAGTGAACACGTCATATGTCTATGCAGCAATCCTACGCCAACATTTTAACTGCCGTTGGCGAAGATCTTACTCGTCCTGGTCTTAAAGATACACCAATGCGTGCTGCTAAAGCTTTTTCGTATTTGACGTCAGGTTATAGCCAAACGCTTGAAGAAGTGACCAACAATGCGGTCTTCCCTTCAGACAACCGTGAAATGGTTTTGGTCAAGAACATCGAATTCTATTCGCTTTGTGAACATCATTTACTGCCGTTCTATGGACGTGTGCATATTGCCTACTTACCAGAAGGTCAAGTTTTAGGTTTATCTAAATTTGCACGTATTACTGAAATGTTTGCCCGTCGTCTACAGATTCAAGAAAATCTAACTCAACAGATTGCTGAAGCTGTGGCTCAAGTGACTGGTGCTAGAGGCGTAGCTGTTGTCATTGATTCAGCACATATGTGTATGATGATGCGTGGTGTAGGCAAACAAGAGTCAACCACTCGTACAGTATCATTTGTTGGGGACTTTAAAACTAACAAAGATGAACGTCGCGAGTTTCTGAGCGCTGTTCCAGAAAGTTATTAATTCATAAAAACCTCAACCCTGTTGAGGTTTTTTTTAGACCGTATTCCAAGGCTCAATTTCTTAAGGTGAATATATGACATCTCTTCATGTTGCAGGTCAAGGTCAACAACACGCAGAAAAATCAGTCGACTTCCCGCGTCCTGATCGTCTCGTCCAAGGCAATCCCGAACGTCACACCTACAGTCTTTATGAACACGAGCATATGGAATGTGGGATTTGGGAATGTGAAGTTGGTGCTTGGAATATTCAATTTGCCGACAATAAACAAGAATTCTTTCAAATTATAGAAGGAAAAGTTCGCATCCACACTCAAAACAAAAATCACTTTATCGAAGTTTCGGCAGGTCAAGCAGGTGTAATCCCACCAGGATTCATTGGCACATTTGAAGTCGTTGAGCAAGTAAAAAAGTACTATGTGAATGTAATCGTTTAAAAACAAGCTTCACCTTTCAGCACAGTACTTCCTAGTACTGTATATTTACCAATAGCGCGTAAATCCCAAACTAGTTTGATGCCAATCATGCTGTTTTTGTAATTGATAATTCCAGTGAATAGAGATAGCACTTTGCGAGTTAGGTGCATAATGAAGTGAGGATCTTAGTCCGAGCTGCCAAGCCTGCTGATCCTCCCAAAAAGGGATTTCAACTTGCACTAAACTATTCACTCGATCTGACCATAAACTTTGGCAACCTACAGTTGGCCCTAGCCCCAATCTCCAACCCTTTTCTAAACTTTTTCCAGCTTGAATATGATTTTGCATCTGCGCATAACACAGGTGTTCACGATCTGCATCTGCCCAACTATATCCAAACTGTGTTGATAGATTCAAAACACCATGTTGCTCGGTATCACTGAAATTTCCAGAATCATCAATTGAGAGTTGTTTCCAACCGAATCCAAATCCCCAACTCAACGGCGTCTTAAAAGGCGTAATTGGATTATAAGAATTCACTTCTAAAAGATCCAAATCAGCCAACTTGAGTTGATCATTCCGAAACTCAAGACTCCCCTCAAGAAATTTCAACTGCGTTCCAAGTCGGTATCCCCCCTGAAGATCAGATAAATCGTGATAGGCTTGTCGATGGTTGATCTGCACAAACGTATCGTCTTGCACTCGTCCAAATTCAATCGATGTTTTTCGAGCATGATGCCCATCCACAGGGTCAATTCGTGGTCTTGCCACTTCAGTACGTTGTTTTTCAACAGGGAGTTGGCTTCTTAAACTCAAAATTTGTCGTATTTTAGGTTGCGCAATACTCGCTTCGATTTTTTGAGAAATGAGCTGTAGATACAAATGATCATATGCCATCTCAAGAATACGCGCCTGATCCTTGGCCGTAAATTGAGCTAAAAATTCACGCATTTGTGCTGGTTGCACCAGCGTTAATTGATGTGCCGAATGTGCTAAGTCATTACCATGTTGTTTTGCTTGATGAAGTAACTGCGTTTCAAGTGCTGGGCGATAAACAGTATCTTTAATGAGGCCTTGCTGCTGCACCGCTTTGATGGTTTCGACTGGAATTGCAATATGACTAAACTGTGCTTGTAGATTGGCATCGGGTTTTACCAAATCAATGAGTCCCAATAAGCGGTAGGCACAATTATCACTTATAAAATAATAGGGAAATTGGACATGCTTTAACTCCCAGATATGTTGTACTAAACGTGTGGTTTCTTCTGGGTTTAATGCTAATTCGTATTCCCACAAATCACGGCTTTCGAAATCACCATACTCTTTTACTTTTCGATAGTAGGGCATTAACGAATATTCACCTGGATATTGACCCGTTAAGCCTTTCCAAGCAAAAGAAAAACTATCACTATTTTCGACCGTCGCAGCGTAGTTGACTGCATAAGAAATAAGATTAAGCTCTTTTTGATCTTTAGGATCAAGACGTAGCAAGGTATGACCAAACATCGAACTTGGATTTCCCATGAAATCTGTCGCATAAATCAATGTTGCTTGATACGGTTTAATCTGTCCAATCCATTCCTCTAGAGCAGGACAATCTGCTTTAGGAAGCTCCTCTTGTTTTATTTTCAGTTGTTCTATTAACCATGCAGAGCGAGCTGGGAAACGACATATAATGGATTGATCTTGTCCTCGATCTATAAATAATTCACGAATATTTGCATTCAGCTCATCTTCTAAATTATCTGCACCATTTGCACTAAAAAAAAATCCTGAATAGCTGACTTCACTCTTCGCTTGATGTGCATACATTAATCTTTGCCAAGTTTTATTTTTATCAAGCTGATGGTGTTGTGCTTGTGCAATATATTGTTCAACTGGAGAAGTATATGCATGTGTCAGAAAGCTACTGACAATCAAGGCAGAAAAAAAAGCAAATTTCATAAAATGAACTTAATAATGATGAAACAAAAAAACCCCGCCATAAGACAGGGTTTTCGCAATTAAACGTAAGCTTTTAAAACTTCGTCTTGAGACATAACAGTTTGAAGAGATGCAAGGACTTGGAATGCATCTTGATTGTCCGCTGAATAAATTTCAGAGAAATTTTCTTTTGATACTGCAAAGAAACGTGCTTTATCTTCAGATTTAATATTCAGAAGCTCTGCAAGGACGTTAAGACTTTCCCCCTCACCTACCGCCATATCACGTGCAAGAGCTTCGGAATTTTCATTTGTAAATGTTACTGCTTGTGCTGTTACTGTACCTGTACCACTACAGCCTAACGTCCCGAAAGTAATACCGAATAATTGGTTAGCAAATAAACCGTTGGTCGTACCTGCTAAGATTTTTGCAACTTTACCAGACTGACCTGCCCAAACTTGTGAACCGATACCACAACCCACATCACGGTCAGCAAATGCAGCTGTTGATCCTACTGCCAATACCGCAGCTAAAGCTAATTTTTTATACATAACATCACTCCAAACTTGATGTACTCAAGTGTTCTTTATTGTTTCAATTTTGTTCTTTTACGAACTTCTTTAACATAGCGATATCAAGCCAAGAACGCAAAACAAATCTTACCAATGCCATCAAGTATCGAGTTTTTTTGATGAATTAACTTATTCGCCCTTCAATCGCCACAAACCCTGTGAATTCCGTTCACCTAGGATTTTTAACACCAATACTAAACTCAGCATTAATAGGAGATACCAAGAGCCAAGTTTCCCCCATCCCACCATATGCCACTGTTCCACTTGCGTTGGATACAACCAAATTTGATAAAAAGTACTGATATTTTCAGCAATCCAAATAATAAATGCCAACAACAAAAGCACAGGAAGCATTGGCAAGGTCATTTCATGATATTTAAGCTTGAACGTTATTTTAGTTTTCCAAAATATCAATACGCTCCATGCAAACAATAAGTATCGTATATCTGGGATAAAGAACTTCGTCATAAAGTTTAAATAGGACAAGATCGCTAAACTCATCATATTGAAAAAACTAGGTAAGTTCTCAATTTCTACGCGATAGAGCCTGAGTGAACGAGCAAAAAAACTGCCTACGGCAGAATACATAAATCCCGCAAAAAGTGGTACGGTCATAATCTTAAATACCGCAGGTTGCGGATATTGCCATGATGCAATCTGTGGATGGGTCAGGAAAATCTCCATGACCATGGCCACCATATGAAAAATTGCAATAACTTTGGCTTCAGCCCAAGACTCTAACTTTAAAAGCAGTAAACAGACCTGAATAACCATTGCATAAATCAAGAGGTAGTCGTATCGGTACAATCCATAATATTCTTGATGCCCTATCGAAGCCGTCAAAGCAAAGGCTAGCAGTAATAAAATACCAAATAAGGCAGCGGATGCTGCCTTATAATGAAACTCAAATAATGATTTTAAAAAGCTCACACATTCATCCTAAATGCTTAGCCTAAATATTTTGCGCTGTACTCATGTACCGTATCAATGAAAACTTTAGGATTCGCAGGATCTACCCATTGGGTGATACCGTGTCCAAGGTTTGCAACATAACCCGTTTTTTCACCAGCAGCATATGCATCATCGAGCATTAATTTTACTGACTTTTCGATACTCGCAGGAGAGCCATATAATGTTGCAGGGTCTAAATTACCTTGTAGGGCAGCGCGACCAGCAACAGTTTGACGTGCAACATTTAAAGGGGTTGTCCAATCTAGTCCAAACGCATCTGCGCCAGTTGCGATCATAGGTTCTAACCATTGACCACCACCTTTGGTAAATAAAATTACTGGTACTTTGCGGCCTTCATTTTCACGATTTAAACCCTTCACGATTTTGTGCATATAATTGAGGGAAAATTCTTGATATTCTCGATGTGCAAGTGCACCACCCCAACTGTCAAAAATTTGAATCGCCTGCGCACCTGCCTCAATCTGTGCGTTCAAATAATCTATGACTGAATCAGCCAAATGATCTAACAAGGCATGTAAAACTTCAGGTTGTGCATACATCATTTGCTTGGTGTAACGGAAATCTTTACTCGACCCACCCTCGATCATATACGTCGCGAGTGTCCATGGACTCCCAGAAAACCCGATTAGCGGTACCTGGCCACCTAATGCTGATCGGATTGTCGACACTGCATTCATGACATAGTCTAAGTCCGATTTAGCATCAATTTTTGGTAATTGGGCTACATCCTGCTCAGTACGGACTGTTTTCTTAAATTTTGGTCCTTCCCCTGCTTCAAAATATAGTCCTAAGCCCAAAGCATCAGGAATAGTCAAAATATCTGAAAATAGGATGGCTGCATCTAAGTCATAGCGACGAAGCGGCTGTAAAGTCACTTCACAAGCAAAGTCATTATTTTTGCATAAAGAAAGAAAATCACCCGCAGTTGCGCGTGTCGCACGGTATTCAGGTAAATATCGACCAGCCTGACGCATCATCCAAACTGGCGTGCAGTCCACAGGTTCACGTAATAAGGCACGCAGAAAACGATCATTTTTTAAGGTCGTCATTTACTTTCTCGATGCAAAATTGAAATTCCATTCATCATACCAAAAAGCTGCACTTTAAAGTATTTAGTTAGAATGAAAATAAAGATTGAGACTATCGGAATTTATTTGATTTAAACAAAACAAATACTGCATATCCGTGTTTTTTCTGCAATACTTTATCCGTGTTTTTATAAATCAATATGAATAATTCTTAAGGTTGAATTACATGTTCGTTCGCTCAATTCTTGCTTTGAGTTTAAGTTGTATTATGTCTGGAACTGCATTGGCTGCTTCTGGTACTGCTGAACAACCGCTTTCTCCAATTACAAAAACGAGTTTAGATACTATTCAAGATCCAATTGATCCTCTCGCGGTAGAATCTAGCTCTGAAGCCCAAATTAGCCAGCAAGAGCAAAATGATCTAAATCAAGCTGCAGATACGCTTCAAAACCTAGAAAGAACTGAGGATAGCACTGCGGACATTGGCAGTGCACCTGCATCTTCAGCAGTGACAAATTCAGCTCCATCTACATCAGCACCTGCTACAGCAAATTCATGGACGCTAGACAGTCTGAATAATGCTGAATGGTATGAAAATATTGGCAAAGGTCAATTCCCTGTATATGCCCGTGCACATGTAATGTTAAATAATTCACATGCTTCACCAGGTGCTATTGACGGTACAAGTGGAAAAAATACACTTAAAGCAATTGCTTCATTCCAGCAAATGAATGGTTTAAAGGCTACAGGTGTTTTGACGAAAGAAACTTGGGATGCTCTAGTTGCACGCCAAGCTGGTAAACCTGCTTATGTTGAATATACGATTACCGAAGCAGACCTAAAAGGTCCTTATGCAGCCTCAATTCCTCATGACTATGCTTTACAAGCGAAAATGAAAGGTCTTTATTACACTCGTGTAAGTGAAATGCTGGCTGAAAAATTCCATATGGATGAAGAGTTTCTCAAGAAACTAAATCCTAAAGCGACATTTAAGAAAGCGGGTGAAAAGCTTATTGTGACCAACATTCGCAATGAACTTCCAGAAAATATTCATTTAATCGTGGCTCATAAAGGCGCTAAACAACTTTATTTATTTAACCAACAAAACCAAATGGTTGGCTCATTCCCAGCAACCATCGGTAGTGCTGACACCCCTTCTCCGACTGGAACATACAAAATTACTGGTGTAGCGAAAAACCCTTGGTATAGCTATTCACCAAGTAACTTTGTACAAGGTAAAAATTTGAAGCCACTTTCATTACCACCTGGTCCTAATGGCCCTGTAGGTAATATCTGGATCGGTTTAAGCAAAAAATCGTTCGGTATTCACGGCACACCTAACCCATCAAGTATTTCTAAGACAGCTTCACACGGTTGTATCCGCTTAACCAACTGGGATGCGAATGATCTGGGTAACAAAGTTCGTTCTGGCGTTACAGTAAAATTCTTAGAATAATCTAATTTTAAAAAGCCTGCTTCAAGCAGGCTTTTTTATCCTTTTTATGTTTCAAAATTAGAACGATACGTTGTCCTAACCTACTATCTTATTCATTTTAAACTATTAAAATAACATCATCTTTAAGAATAATGAAAGGAGCATCATCATGAATGCTTATTTACATCGCAGTGAATCACGTGGTCATGTAAAAATGGGTTGGTTAGAATCCAAACACAGCTTCTCATTTGGGAGCTGGTATGACCCTAACCACATGGGCATCAGTGCTCTCCGTGTCATTAATGATGACCTCATAGCTGGTCATCAAGGCTTCGGTACACATCCACACGACAATATGGAAATTCTCACCTGTGTATTGCAGGGAGCGATTACACATAAAGATAGTATGGGTAACCACGGTGATATCAAAGCTGGTGAATGGCAACTGATGAGTGCAGGTACAGGCATTCAACACAGTGAAATAAACCAAGGTGATGAAACAGTTCATTTACTGCAAATCTGGATTATTCCAAATCAGCGCGATGCAGAGCCGAATTACCAACAAATTCAACTCGATCCTGCTGAACAACCGAACAAATGGCATCTGATTTGTGGACCGACAGAACAAGCACCCATGCATATTCGCCAAAATGCGGAGGTTAAAACAGCTGTTTTGGAGAAAGGTCATTCACTTGAAGTTGTTGCAACACAACATGTCAGCTATCTACATGTGATTAGTGGTTCAATTCAAGTCGCTGAACACACTGTGAATGCTGGAGATGCTATTGCATTTATTGATCCAGCGCAGATTGAAGCATCAGAAGATGCTCGTGTGATTTGGTTCGATCTTCCAGAAAAAGTGGCTTAAACGCTGTAGAGAAACCACCTTAGGGTGGTTTTTTATGCCATGCTCAAAAAATTAAATCAAACAGTAAATATCAGTCTTAATATCGCACGAATATGAAGAAAATAAAAAAAGCCACTAATGATTAGTGGCTTTTTAAAAATTTGGCGGAAGCGGTGAGATTCGAACTCACGGAGGACTCACACCCTCGTCGGTTTTCAAGACCGGTGCATTAAACCGCTCTGCCACGCTTCCAATGGCGGCTATCATATAAATATTTTTTAAAATTGGCAAACACTTTTCTAAGAAATTTTGCTCGCCTGCCTATTTTTAAATCAGAAATTACTATTTTGATGAATTTTCGAGCTTTTCATAGCGAATTGAATTAATAAACCATGTTTTTTTTCCCAAGGGTGTATGTACCTCAAATTCATCATCTACTTGCTTACCTAACATTGCACGTGCCATAGGTGAATCTATTGAAATATGTTGAGGATGATGATCATAAATTTCATCTACACCGACAATCCGAATCGTCTTTAGTTGGCCTTCCTCGTTCTCGATGTCTACCCAAGCGCCAAAATATACTTTGCCCTCTTGTTCAGGAGAAAAATCGATAATCCGCAACTCTTCAAGTCGTTTACCGAGGTAACGAACACGACGGTCTATTTTTCGTAAAATTTGTTTATTGTATTGATAATCTGCGTTTTCAGAACGATCACCTAAACTGGCAGCCCAATTCACTTTTTTGGTGATTTCAGGTCGTTCCTCATGCCATAAGTATTGTAGTTCTGCGACCAATTTGTCATGCCCACTTCGGGTAATTAAATTCGATTTCATAGGCGATAAAATGAGTATTTTGCTTACGTTATAGCGACACATTGCAACATTTTATACCGCATTTCTACATGGAAAAATTTTATAAAGTTTTTTCTTTTTATTTATCAATATCTTAAAACCATGTTTTTTATTTTTTTTTGTACAAAATTTGACATGAGTAAAATTGACCATTAATATGCGCCCATGTTTTATCTTGATTACTTTTTGTACGAAGATCTTTTCTTCAATATTTTATCCACCCACACATGTCATTTTGAATGACGTTCATGACGCCCACCCTAATTGAATTTATCAACTTTAAATAAAAGTTTAAGGCGGTACTGCTTTTGCTTTTTTTGGGCATAAATTACTTGTAGCGGAGACAACATGCGCAGTAGTTCAAACACTGGATCGAGGCTTTGCCTTAATTCACTAACTTCTTCTCTCTCGTTTAAAGCGATGGTCCTCGCTACAGCATTTATCCCATTTCATGCATTAAATGCAACAAAGACCGACAACCAATACAACTCCATTGTAAATTCGAACAAGCTTACAGTGGTGGCCGTGTCAAATCCCACCGTGGTTTTTAAAGACGGTAACTTCAAACATGGCTTTGGCTATGACTTGGTGAGCAGTTACGCTCAAAACTTAAATGTAAAACTCGATTTTAAAACGGTTCAAAGTAATGAAGCCGCTTTGAAAATGGTGCAGCAAGGTAAAGCTCATTTCGCGGTGACCACAGCATCGATCATGACCATTGAGCAAAAGAATCTTTCAGGTTTTTCCGCATCATGTGGTGACCTTGAAAGCTTACGCAAAAATGGGCTTAATCCAGAAATCAATTGGGTTTTTAAAAATGCTGCTGATCCTTTAACAGATACTGCCAGCGGTTTTGTTTGTCAAAGCAAGCAAAATGGTGCTATCCGTCAAATGGCATCTTTCTACAACCGCAACGTGGTTAAACAAGATGATTGGGATACTATTCAGCGCAATCTGAAAACACGTATGCCAATTTATAAAGCTAGCTTTAAAAAGTCAGCCCAAACATACGACTTAGATTGGCACTTCCTCGCTGCGATAGGCTACCAAGAGTCGTTCTTAAAACCGAATTCTGTGTCTCCTACAGGTGTGCGTGGCATCATGATGCTCACCAACAACACAGCAAAAGCAATGGGTGTGTCAGATCGTGTTGATCCTGCTCAAAGTATTGCAGGTGGTGCGAAGTATTTTGATCTGATGATGTCGAAATATGATTATATTCCTAAACATGATCGTTATTGGTATGCCCTCGTGGCTTACAATATGGGGCCAGGTGCCACAGATGCGATTATGAAGCGCCTAAAAGCCCAAGGAAAAAATCCGAATGATTGGATACAGGTATATGATTTTCTTTACCGTAATCAATCGCACAATACGCGTTATAAGCAAGCGATCCAATACGTCACTCGTATTCGTGCTTATTTAGAACATATAAAAACGACACCAAGTTTGGTGAGTATTTAACAAAAAAAAGCTTACCTAAAGGTAAGCTTTTTTTTGTTTAAAAAGTCTTAAGTAGTTTGCTCTAAAACTTTTTTGAACAAATCTTTTTGTTCTTGGCTTGGCTTCGCTGTTTGTAAAGCCATCAATTGAGACATATCGCCTTGAACTTTGATTTTACCAGTCATAAATGCTTGCATAGCAGCAGCCATGTCAAACTCTAAGAATACTTTGCGTAAAGTATCCGCATCTAAGTTTAAAGTTGTTTTAGCATTCGCAGAAGCGCCTTTTTGGATCTTACCGCTATCAAGCGCTAATTCAGTCGTTCCTTCGCTACCTGTTACTACAAGATTCAATGCTAGATTTGCTAATGATGGTGGTAAGTTCAAATCACCAGCTTCAGCTGTAAGTTTCTCAACGTTTGCAAACCAATCATCAGTTAAAAATGCAGGCATGTTCTTTCCTCGATGTATTTATTCAATTTATTGCGTTACCTATCCAAGATAACAACATGTAGAAGCTTTACGCTTGAGAGAGTTATAGCATGATATTTTCCAAATGCGATACGTTTTTTTGTACTCTGCGTTCGATTTTTTTTGTAAATAAAACTAATCGCCTAAATATCATCAAATCTTTATTTTTTCACAAGTTTGTCAATGATTTTTTGTATCGGTACTACGACCTAAAGTGACAAAAAACATCATTTTGTAAATCGACTCAACACCTTCATTAAAATGTAAAAATCTAAGAAATAAAAAAAGCACTTCGAAAAGTGCTTTTTTTATTAAGACGAATTACTCAGCAGCAAAACCGAGATTGACCATGCTAATACGCTTATTTGGTGTGTCCCCTTCGGCTGTTGAACAAGTTACATCAAAATCAACTTCACGTTGTCCATCTAAGGCTTCAAAATCGAAAAGATCTCGGTCAGCCAATTGCGATGGCGAGACATTCTGTAACGCGCCAAAAATGCTGTGTAAACGTTTTGGATGAGCTTTATCCCATTCACGCAACATATCATTGATGATTGCGCGCTGTAAGTTTTCCTGCGAACCACACAAGTTACATGGAATAATTGGGAATTTGCGCATTTCAGCGTATTTGATGATGTCTTTCTCTTCAACATACGCCAAAGGACGAATCAAAATATTCTTTTTATCCGATGAAAGTAGTTTTGGTGGCATCGCCTTTAAACTACCGCCATGGAATAGGTTCAAGAAGAACGTTGCCATAATATCATCACGATGATGACCTAAAGCAACTTTGGTCGCGCCAATTTCTTGAGCAAAACCATATAAAGAACCACGGCGCAAGCGTGAGCACACTGCACAATAGGTTTTACCTTCAGGTGTAAGCTTTTTGGTAATGCTATATGTATCTTTTTCTAAGATGTAGTACGGAATGTTATTTTCTTCTAAATAACGGGGTAATACATCCTCAGGGAACCCTGGTTGTTTCTGATCAAGATTCACAGCTACAACATCAAAATTGATTGGTGCTATGCGTTTAAACTGCAGGAGAATGTCCAGCATGGTATAGCTATCTTTACCACCTGAAATACATACCATGACCTTATCGCCATCCTCAATCATTTTGTAGTCACGGATTGCATGACCTACTTGACGACGAAGTTTTTTTAATAAACGATAATATGCAGAACTTGTAGGTGGCTCTGGCTTAAAATTAAATCCTTGGTTGGATTCAACTGGCGAGTACATAGACGACATTAACCATAAAAAAAATACTGCGCAATTTTAGCCGATTCAGTGCTTAATCGCATCTAAAGAATCTGTTTTTTACATCTAATTTTTATTTTTTCATAACACTGTCTTATTCACACATCTAAAATGGACGCTTGGGTTCATTTTTTAGTCGAATTGCTTATCTTTTGGACTTTTCCACAGTTTTCCACAAAACCTGTGGATAAAATTGTGGACTTTTTAGGGGTTGACAAAGTTTTGGCAAGATAAGATGGTGCTTTCCCTTAGATTGATCATTTTTTAACCACTATTCTATATCCTTAAAATTCAATAACTTATATGTGTCAAGCAGTTGTTTATAAATAAAAATAAATAATTTTTTTGGATATTAAGCCAACAATTAAGACTTGATTTTTTTACAACGAATTGTTAAAAAACATTACATAGTCGAGAGACATCTCCATTGCAGAAAATCACCCACATATCATTTAGGGACAAAAATAGTGTTCGAATGATGAAAACTACAAATAAAATAAAAGTCATAGCGTTATTTGGGTGTGTGAATTTTCTAATATTCTCGCCACAGGCTTCTGCAGGTCAAACAATCTATCAGCTGAAAGATTCAAACGGCACTACCGTACTGACCAACCGCAAAAACAAATACAACCATCTTAAAGTTGAAAAGAAAACCTACTATCCAGATAGCAATATTCATAGTTACAGCAATTGGGGAAGCAACGAAGCATCTGTTCTCCCAAGCCATAGTAAAAATCGAAATGCCTTTGATGGCTATATTCGCCAAGCAGCTCAACGACACGGCATTTCTGAAGGACTCATTAAAGCGGTGATGCACACAGAGTCTGGTTTTAATATACATGCACGCTCCCCTGTTGGTGCTCAGGGTCTTATGCAATTGATGCCTGCGACTGCACAACGATTTAATGTCAATAATGCATATGATCCTGAACAAAATATTTTCGCTGGTGCAAAATATTTGGCTTGGCTATTGAAACGCTTTAATGGCAATACGCAATTGGCATTAGCGGGTTATAATGCTGGCGAAGGAAATGTTGCTAAATATGGTGGAATTCCGCCCTTTCGTGAAACTCAAGACTATGTCAGACGTGTACTCAGTCGTTACAATAATTTATACGCCAATGGTGTAGGCTCAAATCCAACCAATAGTTATGCAGCTTCAGCATCCTCTAAGTTAAGTTCACCGAGCTATAACAATCAGAATTTATCAGCTCAAGTGACTGCACCATCTAAACCAAAGTCACCTCCTCGCCAAATTATTGTGGCCGCTGATGGCAGTTTTACTGACGCACCAGCTGGTTCATATTCTACAAATAATGCCACAGCATCAGCGAAGATCTATATTTCGAATTAATCTCAATTTTTTTCGTTATATTTTTTATTTTTTTCTTGAAATTTTCCCTATTCGAAAGCATATTTGACGTAGGTTTTTTAATTCAAAAAGCTTATTAAATTTTATTTATAAGAGGATTTTCTCGATGATGCGGATTGGTTTGTTTTTGCTGACCAACCTCGCGGTACTGGTGGTAGCTGGCATAATCTTGTCACTCTTCGGTGTCGGTAGTTACCATGGCGCGGGTGGCTTGAATCTTGGCAATTTACTTGTGATCTGTTTTGTCTTTGGTATGGTGGGTTCTTTAATCTCCCTATTCATGTCAAAGTGGATTGCAAAGAAAACCACAGGTACAGAGTTAATTGATCCCAATGCTCCACGCAACCAAGCGGAAGCATGGTTACTCAATGAAGTGGCACAACTTTCTCAACGTGCTGGTATTAAAATGCCAGAAGTTGGTATTTTCCCATCTTATCAATCAAATGCTTTCGCAACTGGTTGGAACAAAAACGATGCTTTAGTCGCTGTTTCAACAGGCTTATTGGAACGCATGAATAAAGATGAATTACGTGCAGTGTTGGCGCATGAAATTGGTCACGTTGCTAATGGTGACATGGTCACCCTTGCTTTAGTACAAGGTGTAGTCAACGCGTTTGTGATGTTCTTCGCGCGTATCGTCGGCGACTTTGTAGATCGCAATGTATTTGGTCGTGAAGAAGGTGAAGCACCGGGCTGGAGCTATTTCCTCATTACAATCGTGTTAGATATCGTATTCGGTATTCTTGCTTCGGCAATTGTGATGTGGTTCTCTCGCTATCGTGAATATCGTGCTGATGAGGCTGGCGCGCGTTTAGCAGGTAAACAAGCCATGATCAGTGCATTACTTCGCTTGCAAGCAGAAACTGAAATGCCAGATCAAATGCCTAAAGAAATGAAAGCTTTCTCAATTTCATCTGGTCGTGAAGAAGGATTCAGCCTTGCTGCACTCTTCCAAACACACCCAACAATTGAGCAACGTGTAGCAGCATTACAACAACTTGATTGTCCTTAATCTGCATCTAAAAAAAGCCTCCATAGGGAGGCTTTTTTATTGGACTCAATCTATAACACTTTAAATAGATTGAAACCATTGCCATAAGAACGTTACACCAAACCATAAGGCAACACCAAAAATAATTAAAAACAGAAGACCCAGTAAATCAGGAATATGAATCCAAATCCATGCCACGACAGGATTTCGCCAGAAGGCAGAGTTCTGCTGTTTACGCTCTAAGTTTTCATGTAAAAATGGGTGTACCACATGATGGTCTGAATGAATCTGATACTCTTCACGAATATGATCATGAACCACATCTAAAGCCTTGCGACTCGGTCGAATAAACACATCAAAGAGTGTACCTGCAACAGGGATTAAACCTACTACACCATCCATCACAGCAAGTTTAAGCACGCCATTCAATTTAGATTGGGGCACACCGATTTTTCGAGCTTGTAATACTGCATAACACGTAAGTACAAATCCAGCTACGTCACCCGCCACAGGAATCGTACTCAATGCTGCATCAGCCCCTACCCCTTGTTTAGTGAATGGAATTCTTACGACGGAATCCATCATGTTTGCGAACTTGGCAAGATCGCGTTCCATTTTGATGACTTCAGCTTGGGTTAATTTATTTTTATTTGTCATTTAAGCAACATCCTGCAAAGATACTCCATCAGTCATAGCCTTAGAATAAGAGTTGTGAAGCAATAAATAAATAGACCAATACACCAGTTGCATCACATATTGAAGTGACCAAGGGTGCAGATGCGCTTGCGGGATCGAGTCCTAGTTTATTGAGTACAAATGGTAAACTCATCCCGATCATACAGCCCATCATGACAATACCCATCATACTGATCGCAAGCACTAAAGCGACCATCATATCTCCACGGATATAGCCAAGAATTGAAACAGCTGCAGCCATCGTTGCACCCAAACATAGAGCAACCATCGCTTCACGACCAAGCAACACAAACCAATCCTTGGCTTTTACATCACCAGTTGCGATTGCTCGAACCATCAAGGTTGCAGATTGGGAGCCTGCGTTACCACCACTCCCAACCAATAGCGGTAAAAAGAAGACCAAAACAATATGCGCAGCAATGATGTCTTCATAATGGGCGATCCCAATACTCGAAAGTAGGCTGCCAAAGACCAGAAACACTAGCCAAAAAACACGTTGTCTAAATAAAAATAATATTGGTGCTGAACGAATACTGATATTTTCTTTAAGCTCTACCGCCCCACTTTTCAAAAAGTCCTCGGTAAATTCTTCTTGGAATACATCCATAGCATCATCATAAGTGACGATACCGAGTAGATGATCATCATGATCTAAAATGGGTAAGGCGATAAAATCATAGTGGCTTAATTTTTTTGCCACTGATTCCTGATCCTCATCTACCCGTCCGTAAATGACCTCAGTGGTCATGACTTCTTGGACTGTTTTATCCAAAGGTGCTTGCACAATTTCTCGAAGAGAAATTACACCCTCAAGTTTCTGAAATTGATTGGTAATATAGATCAGATATAAGGTTTCAGTATCTTTGGCGGAATGACGCAAAATCTCTAAAGCTTGTTGCATTGAGATGTCTGATGGCAAAGTGACATAATCAGATGTCATGATCGCACCAGCTGTTTCCTCAGCATACAATGCCAAAGATTGAACTTGCTGCTTCGTTTCTCGATCTAAATTCGCAAAAATAAATGTTTTAATTTGATCCGGTAAAGCTTTGTACAAATCTGTTCGAGCGTCTGAATGCATTGAACGAATTAACTGGACTGTACTTTTACCGTCCATTTTTTTAACCAACTGTACTTGATGATTGAGTGGCAAAAACTCAAATACATATGCTGCGTTTTCTAAATGGTGGATAAGTTGTATTTGTTGATCAATTTCTAATTGCTGTAAATACAAAGCCAAATCTGCAGGATTAATCGTATCCGCAATATGATCAATCTGAGCGACATCAGAATTGATCAATGCTTGTTGTAATGCTTCAATTTTATGATCTTGTTTAATTTGATCCATAATCGCTTCATTTATTATCGTTTAGAATTACGCAAGGCATGCTAACACTAATTGAAAATGTTAGTGCGTATTGATCTTGTCAAAAACTGATATTTAAAAGTGGATTAAATCAAACGCAGTACCATACTCTTTATACTGCGGATACCACATTAAGTTTCAGATGCTGATTTTGATTTATATTTGAAAATATTCCGAACGATAACAAACATAAAGGGAATAAAGGCTAGAACTAAAATTGTGCCGAAAATTACCCCACCAAGGACACTGACACCAATTTCTTGACGACTGGCAGCACCCGCACCTGAAGCAAATACCAAAGGTATAACCCCTGCACCAAAAGCAAGCGAGGTCATTAAAATTGGACGTAAGCGCAAACTTGCACCTTGTAAAGCAGCAGCAATCGCGTTAGCTCCACGCTCCTGAGCCATTGCCGCAAATTCAACAATTAAGATGGCATTTTTACATGACAACCCAATCGTCGTAAGTAACGCAATTTGGAAGTAAATATCGTTTGGAAATCCGACCAACCAACTAAAAATAATATTACCGCCAATACCCAATGGAATAGCAGCAATCACAACAGAAGGTATCGACCAACTTTCATATAAGGCAGCTAAACATAGAAAGATAAAGCCAACAGAGATGAGATAAAGCCAAATGGCTTGTGTACTCGATTGTTGCTCTTGAAACGATAATCCACTCCACGCTAGCCCAACCCCGTCCAATTGATCAACCATAGACTTGATATCACGCATTGCAGCACCACTGCTCACATTTTTTGCAGTGTCTGCTTCCATTTGTAGCGCGGAATAACCTTGGAAACGAGTCACCACATCAGGGCCTCCATCCCAATCCACAGTGGCAAAATTACCAAATGAAATCATTTGATTTTGATTATTTCGTACAGACCATAAATTGAGATCTTCAGGCTTTGAACGATACTCGGCATCCCCCTGCATCATGACGCGTTTAATACGTCCGCGATCAATAAAGTCGTTCACATAAGAACCACCCCAAGCTGCAGCCAAAGTGCTGTTAATCGCAGATTGTGAAAGACCATTCGCCATCACTAATTTTTGATTGATATTCACTTTCAATTTGGCTTTATCTGGATTAGAGCGTTTGCCCAAATTTTCAAAAGTCGTGAAGTTGATTGCCTGTCGTTCTAGCGCTTGAAATTGATCTTCTAAATACTGTCGTCCTTGTCCATTTAAATCTTGCAGCCAAAACTCGATGCCGTTTGTATCGCCAAGACCACTTACAGAACCTGGCAAACTCACCATAATCCGAGCGCGACTGTCTTTTCTAAAGAACTCCATCGCTCGTTCACGAATGGATTGTGCAGAGTTTGCCTCACCTGGACGATCATCCCAATGATGTAATGCTACAAATCCTGTTCCTAAATTTTGACCCGTTCCTGAAAAATTTCGTCCATAACGAATTTGAACCAACCTAACATTCTGTTTTTCTTGTTCAAGAAAATACTCTCGAATACTTTCACCAACAAGCTGACTTTCTGTCATAGGTGCGCCTTCTGGTAAACTGAATTGGACACTGATAAAACCTTGATCTTCACTTGGAATAAAGCTGGTTGGAAGCGACTTATAAAACAAAGCAAAAATCACAATTAACCCAGCAAAACTGGTTAAAACGATCCATTTTAGTGACAGGCTTTTTTCAACCCACTTTAGATAATGCAATCGTAATGATTCCATTTTTGTATTAAACCATGTCGCCCATTTTGCTTCTTGTTGTTTAGGTTTAAGAATAATCGCACACAATGCTGGTGTGAGAATTAACGCGACCAATAATGACAGTGACATGGCTGCAATCAAGGTAATTGAAAACTGACGGTATATAACCCCTGTCGATCCTGTAAAAAAAGCCATGGGAATAAATACTGCAGTTAGCACCACTGTAATTCCAATTAAAGCCCCCGTCATCTCTTGCATAGATAAGATAGACGCTTGCTTTGCAGATAGCCTCTTTTCATGCATTAAACGTTCGACATTTTCGACCACCACAATTGCATCATCTACAAGTAATCCAATCGCAAGAACTAATGCAAAAAGTGTCAATGTATTGATGGTCATTCCGAGCGCAAATAAGACGGCGAAAGTGCCCAAAATAACAATTGGAACCGTGACCGTTGGAATAAGTGTTGCGCGCCAGCTTTGTAAAAAGATAAACATGACCAACACGACCAAGATAATGGCTTCAACTAAGGTCTTTACAATTTCTTTAATGGACTCTTGAACAAACGGCGTGTTATCTCGTGGGTAGACAATTTGGTAGCCTTCAGGAAGTTTTTTCTTGATGTCTTCAAGGACTTCTTTAATTTTTGCAGAGGTTGCCAAAGCATTCGCACCAGATGACATTGAAACAGCCAAGCCTGCTGAAGGTGATCCATTAATGGTATTAAAAGCTTGATAATTTTCAGCACCTAACTCAATGCGTGCTACATCTTTTAAATAAATAAAACTTCCATCAGGGGTCGCTTTGACAATGATATTTTTAAATTCATCGACTGTTCTTAGTCGTGATCCAGCGGTAACTTTTGCATTAAGATACTGGTCTGCTACTGTCGGTAAATCTCCGATTCCACCTGCAGCAACTTGTGTATTTTGTGCTTCAATTGCGGCACGAATATCACTAGGCATCAACTGATATTGTTTCAATAAGTTCGGATCTAGCCAAATACGCATGGCATATTGAGAACCAAAGACATCAACCTCACCAACACCTTCTACACGCGCAATTTCTGGTTCAATGTGATCAGCCAAATAATCTGACAACGCAATATTATTACTTTGGTTCGTAGTGTCATATAACCCCACCACCATAAAGGTGTCACCTAAGGATTTATAGACATTGACCCCTTGACGCTGCACGTCTTCAGGCAAACGATTGATCACCCCATTAATGCTATTTTGAACTTGGACTTGTGCTGTGTCTGGATCAGTTCCGTTTTCAAAACTTAAACTAATTCGACTATTCCCAGATGCATTACTGGTAGAGCTAAAATAAAGTAAGTTATCAATTCCTTTAATTTGTTGTTCTATGACCTGTGTGACACTTTCCTCAACTGTTTCGGCATCAGCTCCTGTGTAAGTTGCTGATACAGTAATTCTTGGCGGAGCAATATCAGGATAGCGTTCTACCGGTAAGCTCATCACCGCAAATATACCAATTGCCATGACAATGATCGCAAGTACGCCAGCAAAAATAGGTCGTTCAATAAAGAACTTAGATAACATAGTCGTTAAGCCGTCAAAAGAATTCTAGAAAGTGTTTTCATTAAAATATATAAAAATTTAATTGATATTCAGTGACTATGAATAAAAAAACAAGAACTAATAACAGAAACGATCAACATTGATTGAATTAAGAAGAGAATATGAAGCCCTCACCTATGAACCGCTTATCAGATCCTTCAAAAAAAATATGCGCAATTTCTCAAAAGTAAAAAACTTCTAAAATTACGCAGCATTAATGCCATCACCCCCTCCCAATTTGAGGATAGTCATATTCAATTTTTTAAAACTATATTCGAGGTACAAAAATACGAATGATTTGGGGGAAATGATGAAAAAAGCTCTTCTAACACTGGCGCTCAGTACCTGTTTAGCAGCTTGTGGTGGTTCGGATAAATCCGCAAAAAATGATGATCAGATTAAAATAGGAATACTGACTGACAGCCCAGTAGCAGGTGCGACGTATATCGTGAATGGCAATAATGACAATGCGAAGAAAACCAATGCAAATGGGGAATTTGAATATCAAGATGGAGATGTCATTACATTTAAAATTGGTGATATCGAAATTGGTACTGTACAAGGTTTAGCTCGTGTGACACCAAATGAACTCGTGGATGAAGATTTAAATGCAGATGAACGTAACAAGAGAATTATCAATCTACTGATTTTTTTACAATCACTGGATATCGATGAGGATAAAGAGACCATACAAATCCCTGATGATGTTTCAACTCTCTCGCCTTCAGCGATTGATTTCAGCAACACGACAAGTGATTTTAGAGAGCGACTTCAAGCTCAAATTATCAATATTCCTGAAATTGCCTCCAATACAGTAGTCAGTGAAGAGCAAGCTAAAGAACATTTTAGCAGCTCACTGCTCAAAGACATTCAAGGCGTATGGTATGCAAAAAACAATGAGTCTGAAATTGTGTTATTTATTGGAGAGAATGGCGAATATATGCTTGGTGAACCAATCCCAAGTGAGCCCAATAGTTCTTCAAATGGCATGGAATACGCCAAGATTAATCTAGATGCTTTGAGTGGTAGCTTTTATACTTCTTCCATAGATAGTACTACGCCTGTGATTGACACAAATGAAGATTGGGGACTTCTCGATGATGGGGAATCACGTTCATTAAGGCTATCTTTTAATGGTTCTAAACTCAAAATTTTTGATGATAATAATCTTGATGAAAGTGCAGAATTTACGCGAGTTCCTCGAAATAATAGTGGAATTGTAGGCGCATGGCAGTCCTCAAGTGGTAAACAAATTTTCGTATTTAATTCTAATAACACTTTCATTATGGTAGATGCTATTGGCGATGATCAACCAGATCCATATGACGGACCTTGTGGTGGCCCTGGTATTGAGTATGGTCGTTATCAATTACGCGACAACAAGCTCTTTGTTACCACGCCCCTCAGCATTGATACAAATGGTTGTGCTGGATTATCCAATACAGACGCGCATTTAGGCTTACCATTACAAATTTCTACTCAAAGTTTAAGCTTTACCGTAGCAGATGAAGGCACATTTACACTGACCAGAATGAATTAATTTTATCCCCCTTCAACATCTTCGTTAAAGGGGGATTATTCAATATGTTGAAAAGCATCAATAAATTCGATCAAAATCCGCATCATTTCAGCTTGTGAGGAGCATCCTAACTTCTGATAAATCGTTTTCAGATATGTCCGCAGTGAACTCAGCGTAATCCCACATTTCAAAGCAATATTTTCAAGATGCTGATCGTCCATAAAATGCTGACAAATTTCAATTTCTCGAGCTGTCAGTTGAAATGTTGACTTCAGTAATGTTTTAGACAAGCGTTTTCGATCCTGCATTTTTGATAAGAATAATGCAATTTGATTATTGTCTAAGATCATTGAATCTGACAGCACCTTAAGTGGTGAGACTGTGATTAAGTACGATGATTGATGTCCATCACTGTATAATTGCATTGCACCCCCAACTTGATCTTGATCAAGCCTCTCTAATGAATGACACTCATTCTTTTTGAATGTGCTCTGCACCAATTTCTTTAATTGAGTATTATAAGGTTCGATGATTTTTAATCTATTATGCAAATCTATTTCAATCATACTCGTATCATTCAAACAATCCTTCGCATACTGATTCACAAATCTAACTTCTAAATCAGATTGAATGATGAGTACACCCACATTCAACTTATCTAAAATTTCGGTGTAATTACTTCTATCATGTTGAAGATGCTTAATTTGTCGATGAATTTGAATTGCTCTTCTAAAGTGTTTTGCGAGTCTTTCTAAACTTTGTAATTCAGCAGCATCATAAGCAACTGCATCTGATGGTCGATGTACCGCAAGTACGCCCCATTTATATTTTCCATACTCTAGCAATACCCCACTGAGATAACAGATGTTTGAAGGAACTAAACAATATTCATAAAAGCTTTTCAAATCCCCATTATCTGTTTCAGCATATGATCGACAATCAATTTGATAGGCATGCTCTAATCCATAGATATTCATTAACTCACCATGAATACGCATGTCTACGACATCTAAGTTATACGTTTGATAATTTTGAATTCCATCAATCGGGATATTAATGGTGTAAATAAAATTTTGTTCGGGCCGAAGCTGATCAAAGTAAGTAAAGATCGCCGTTGAACTCTGTGTAAATTCCACGACCTGTTTTAAAACATTTTCCCAGTGATGTGGCTTTAAGGCAGCCTCATAAATTTCTTCTATGATTTGATTTTCTTGAACAGTTAACATCATCCCCCCCAATCATGGTGTTAATGTTCCTTTAGATTAGCGCTCTACTAGGCTTTTATTCAATATTTACAATAGTATTCAAATATTTATCAGACAGATGACAAAAAAATCCCCGCTTAATGCGGGGATTTTTTAGGCTGTGGGATGAATTACATCATACCGCCCATACCACCCATACCGCCCATGTCAGGCATAGCTGGTTTATCTTCTGGGATCTCTGTAATCATGCACTCAGTTGTTAACATTAAGCCCGCAACAGATGCAGCATGTTCAAGAGCAGAACGAGTTACTTTCGCTGGATCAAGGATACCCATCTCTAGCATATCGCCATATTCACCAGTCGCAGCGTTATAACCGAAGTTGCCTTCGCCATTTTTAACTGCATTGATCACTACAGATGGTTCGTCACCTGCGTTAGATACGATTTGACGAAGTGGCGCTTCAATCGCACGACGAAGGATGTTGATACCTACGTTTTGATCATCGTTAATACCCGTTACACCGTCAAGTGCTTTAGCTGCACGTACTAATGCAACACCACCACCCGCAACAACACCTTCTTCAACAGCAGCACGAGTTGCATGAAGAGCATCGTCTACACGATCTTTCTTCTCTTTCATTTCAACTTCAGTTGCAGCACCGATTTTAATCACTGCTACACCGCCTGCTAATTTAGCAACACGCTCTTGAAGTTTTTCTTTGTCGTATTCTGAAGTTGATTCTTCGATTTGCGCACGAATTTGTTGAACACGCTCAGCAATTTGATTCGCATCGCCTGCACCATCAACAATCACTGTGTTTTCTTTAGATACAGTTACTTTGTGTGCAGTACCTAAATGTTCAAGTGTTGTTTGATCTAACTGCATACCGATTTCTTCAGAAATCACAGTACCACCAGTTAAGATCGCGATATCTTGAAGCATTGCTTTACGACGATCACCGAAGCCTGGTGCTTTAACAGCACATACTTTGATGATGCCACGCATATTGTTTACAACAAGCGTTGCGAGTGCTTCACCTTCAACATCTTCAGCGATGATAAGAAGTGGTTTACCTGTTTTCGCAACTGCCTCGAGAACAGTAATCAACTCACGGATGTTGCTTACTTTCTTATCAACAAGAAGGATAAATGGGTTTTCCAATTCAGCAGTCAATGTATCTTGTTTGTTTGCGAAGTATGGAGAAATATAACCACGGTCAAACTGCATACCCTCTACAACATCTAGAGAATCTTCAAAGCCTGAACCTTCTTCAACAGTGATTACACCTTCTTTACCCACTTTTTCCATCGCTTGAGCGATCAGTGAACCAACAGTCGTATCAGAGTTCGCAGAAATCGAACCCACTTGTTCAATCGCTTTAGAATCAGATGCTGGTTTAGCCGTTGCTTTAATATCTGCAACAACAGCTTTAACTGCAATATCAATACCGCGCTTCAAGTCCATTGGGTTCATACCCGCAGTTACTGACTTGATCCCTTCGTTCAAAATTGCTTGAGCTAAAACAGTTGCCGTTGTAGTACCGTCACCTGCGATGTCATTTGTTTTAGAAGAAACCTCACGAACAAGTTGAGCACCCATGTTTTCAAACTTGTCTTTTAATGTGATTTCTTTCGCTACAGAAACACCATCTTTAGTGATGTGTGGCGCACCGAATGAACGATCGATAACTACGTTGCGGCCTTTAGGACCAAGTGTAACTTTAACCGCATCTGCAAGGATATTCACACCTGCAATCATTTTTGTGCGAGCTGAATCACCAAACTTAACGTCTTTAGCTGACATATTTGACTCCGAATATTATTAAAATTACTAAATCTGATTGATTAAATGAGTAGTATTAAAAAGAATCAATTAGCCTTCTAAAACAGCTAAAATATCTGACTCTTTCATGATTAATAGTTCTTCGCCATCTACTTTCACAGTTGTTCCTGCATAAGTACCAAACAATACCTTGTCACCTACTTTTACATCTAAAGCGCGAACGCCATTGTCAGTGATCTGACCATTACCAACTGCAATAATTTCACCTTGAGCAGGTTTTTCTGCAGCAGAACCTGGCAATAAAATGCCGCCAGCTGTTTTTGTTTCTTCTTCAACACGACGAATTACTACACGGTCATGTAATGGACGAATGTTGCTCATAAAAATACTCCATCAGACTAAGTCTTTTGATTAATAGTCGTGATCTTAATTTCCTTAGATCACCACCAAAATTATTTGATGTCACTTTTGTGGGGATGGAAAAAATTGCTTCAAGGGGAAAATGAAAAAAAATTTAATTTTTTGTATTTTTTTTAGGCATTTCGATAATTTAGCCTTCATTCCGATTTGCAACTAAATAAAATTTCTTGAATCTCGAATCAAAGCGATATTCACGCACCTTCAGTTTTTCATCAATTAGATTAAAACTATTAGAAAAGTCATGATGTAAACGATGTGACGTAGCGGTACCTGCATGAATATCCAATATTGGATGTTGAGCATTAAGTTGGAAAATCTTATTCAGATCATAAACAGCAGATACATGTAAATGACCATGTAGAATTGCATTCAACCCTGAGCTTGCCCATGTCTTTAGGGCTTTTTCAGTATTTTTAGGACGATCTTTAGACATATTTATACCGTGATCACCACTATAGAAAGGTTGATGCGTAAGCAGAATTTTTAATTTATCTTGAGGAGCTTCCTTAATTTTTTGATCAACATCCTGAATTTGAAACTCAGTAATACGACCTTTGGTATGGTACTTAGGGTGAATTGTATTGATTCCTATAATATAAAAATGCTCAGTTTCTAAGGTCTGTTCCATGTCACCAAAAAACAACTTATACCGATGAAACGGACTTAAAAATCTGCGCCATAAATGAAACAAAGGAATATCGTGATTACCCGGAATCACAATATAAGGAACATTAAGTTCTTCTAGAAATTTTTTGCAGTGATAAAACTGTGAAAATCTTGCCCTTTGAGTGAGATCACCACTGACCACAACAGCTTCGATCAAATGTTCTGCAACAAAGTGAGTAATTGCATCTAAGCAATCTTGTTGCTCAGTCCCAAAATGCAAATCAGACAAATGTAAAATCATTGTGGCACCATTAAGGTCAGTGCATTTCTTTCAACATGAATATTTAATGGTGAATCCAGTTGAATAATTTCTCCATCGATTGCTACAGTCATCTTTTTTTGATGAGAACGTATGCGCACATGATCCGCACTAAAACTATATACGTCTGCTGCCTGATCTAATTTTCCACGAACGAGTTGGATGAGTGTTTTAAAAATACTCAGCTTATCCGTGCGAGCAAGTACAACTCCCGCAACCCGACCCTCTTCTGCCGTTTTAGCGATATTGAGGTTCATTTCTTTTAATTGAAGTTGGTTATTACCTAAAAATAATAAAGGGGTTTTAACTGCATAATTTACACCATCCACCTCAATTTCTAACTTTAATTCTTTACGATCACGAATCAACACGTCTAAGCCAGAAGTATAGGCATGTAATGGTAGACGCCCTAGTTTTTGGTTATATAACTCTCTTTTTTTAATAAACAATGGATAAAGACCCAAACTCGCATTATTTAGATAAATAGCATCATTAATTTTTGCCACATGCACTGCTTTAGGCTTACCTTCAACCACAAGTTTTGCAGCTTCGAGAATATCTAAAGGAATATTTAAAACCCGTGCAACATAATTGAATGTGCCTAAAGGTAAAATTGCCAAAGGGATGGTTTGATGTAATAAATAATTAGCCACAGAATTTAACGTTCCATCTCCCCCGGCAACCACAATTACCCCCTGATTATCATGATTTAAATGTCGAAGATGAACTTTTTCGATGAGTGCTTGAATACTCATTTCTGATGCAATATCAAAAACTTGTATTTCAAAACCTAGATCTGTCCAATAACGCATGAGTTGCTCATAAATTTGATCATTATTGGTGGCATGAAATCCAGATTTTTCATTAAAAATCATAGACAAAGGCTTAAGCATTGAATTCATTTTATGGCTTTAAAAATTGAATTACTTTAAAATTTCGTCTATTTACTACTCAATTAAAAGCCAATTTATGTAATTTTTAAATGACGTTCATTTGATTTTTCGATGATGAGAATTGATCTCAAAATTTAACCAAACTAATGTTTAATATAAATATTTTAACTAAAAATACTAAACATAAAAATTAAACATGAAAAAGAAATCATTCATTTTTAAAAAAAATATATAATGATTACATACACTTAATACCATCAAAGTCTTAAGCGGTATTTCAGCCTTTGGTCTTATTTTTTTTATGAAAATATGCTTTAATACAGCCACTTTTTTTTCATACTGAATCTAGAGTCTGCAAACCAGCATCTAGATATTATTTGTACACCACATTGTACACTTTTGATATAGGCCTCACCATGACCCAAGTGAACGCACCAGAATTCGTTCGTCACCCTAAGCTTATTGCTTGGGTGGAAGAGATTGCTAAACTAACAAAACCAGCAAAAATTGAATGGTGTGACGGTAGCGCAGAAGAATATCAACGTTATATCGACTTGATGATCGCTAACGGCACAATGCAAGCGCTTAACCAAGAAAAGCACCCTGGTTCATATCTTGCAAACTCTGATCCTTCTGACGTTGCTCGAGTTGAAGACCGTACTTTTATCTGCTCTGAAAACAAAGAAGATGCTGGCGCAACTAACAACTGGGAAGCTCCAGCGGTTATGCGTGAAAAATTAAACGGTTTATTTGACGGTTCTATGAAAGGTCGTACTTTGTACGTTGTACCTTTCTCTATGGGTCCTTTAGGTTCTCATATTGCTCACATTGGTATCGAACTTACTGACTCTCCTTATGTTGCAGTCAGCATGTCTAAAATGGCTCGCATGGGTAAAGCCGTTTATGACGTTCTAGGTACTGATGGCGAATTTGTTCCATGTGTACACACTGTAGGTGCACCATTGGAAGAAGGTCAAAAAGACGTTGCTTGGCCTTGCAACAAAGAAAAATACATCGTGCATTACCCAGAAACTCGTGAAATTTGGTCATTCGGTTCTGGTTACGGCGGTAACGCATTGCTTGGTAAAAAATGCTTAGCATTACGTATCGCATCATTCATGGGTCGTCAACAAGGCTGGTTAGCTGAACACATGCTCATCCTTGGTGTGACAAATCCACAAGGTGAAAAACACTACATCGCAGCTGCATTCCCATCTGCTTGTGGTAAAACAAACTTTGCAATGTTAATTCCACCAGCAGGTTATGAAGGTTGGAAAATTGAAACTGTAGGTGACGATATTGCTTGGATCAAACCAGGTGAAGATGGTCGCTTATATGCAATCAACCCTGAAGCAGGTTTCTTCGGTGTAGCGCCTGGTACTAACACGAAGACGAACCCGAACTGTATGGCTACGCTTCATAAAGACGTGATCTATACAAACGTTGCTGTGACTGACAACGGTGAAGTATGGTGGGAAGGTCTTTCTAAAGAAGCGCCTGCTAACCTAACTAACTGGAAAGGTCAACCACACACTGGTGAAGAAAAAGCGGCTCATCCAAATGCGCGTTTCACAGTTTCAGCTGGTCAATGCCCTTCTATTGATGCTGACTGGGAAAATCCAGCAGGTGTTCCAATCTCTGCGTTCATCTTTGGTGGTCGCCGTGCGGACACAGTGCCTCTAATTTCAGAAGCATTTGACTGGGTTGACGGTGTTTATAAAGCTGCAACGATGGGTTCTGAAACAACTGCTGCTGCTGTTGGTCAACAAGGTATTGTTCGTCGCGATCCATTTGCGATGCTTCCATTTGCTGGCTACAACATGGCTGACTACTTCACACATTGGTTAGAAATGGGTGAGAAAGTTGGCGAGAAAGCTGCAGCTGCTGGTAACAAGCTTCCTGGTATTTACAACGTGAACTGGTTCCGTCGTGATGCTGAAGGCAACTTTGTATGGCCTGGTTTCGGTCAAAACATGCGTGTTCTTGAGTGGATTATCGATCGCTGTGAAGGTCGTGCTGACGCTGTTGAAACTCCAATTGGTCGTGTTCCAACTTACGAACAGTTGAACTGGACTGGTTCAGACTTTACGAAAGAGCAATTTGACCTTGTGACTTCTCAAGACAAAGAGCAATGGATCAAAGAACTTGAAAGCCATACTGAATTATTTAACAAACTTGGTGATCGTTTACCAGAAGCGTTGAAAAAACGTCAAGCTGAGCTTTTAGAAGCGGTTAAATCTGCTTAAGCATGATGAGAAAAAAGGTCACTTCGGTGACCTTTTTTTTACTTCAAACAAACTGAATAAAGTGTATTTAGTAACGTTTATTAGTACTAATAAGTTGTCACACTTATGGCATACTGATTTAAACAGCTTATTAGGATCGAATAATGAAAAAAATAGAAATGATTGGCTCTTGTTTAATCGCCCTTATGCTTACAGCCTGTCAATCTGTTCCGCGACAGCACAATGGAGCTACAGGATATCAAATTGAAAATAAATCAGAGAATTCTGCCACTATTTCGTATACCCTCTCTGCACGTGCCAACCAAAATATTGATGAACACAAATTGCAACGCACTTGCCAACAAGTTTTAGGACATACTCAACAATACAAAACCACTATTTTGAGTGTAAATGAAATTGCTAATCCCAATTATAAAACTCAAGAAACTCAACAAGTTCAAATTGGTCAATCACAAACATCATTCGGACTCTCAAACACTCAAAGCCTATACAGCAATGAAGACTACAATACACGTCTTTCTTTAGAAACTAAGCCTAGTCTCTTACAAGTCGTTCGCTTTAACTGCACACTCTAAACTTAGGACACTCAATGTACTTCATTGAGTGTCTTATAAAAACTGACATTTCTAAATTCAGGTGATTCATCTAAGTCTGGCCATGTAGTTGCACTGCGCTCATCAAGCTTTTCATATTTCGGATGACTAAAGTTTTTCACACGACTATCCGCCACCCATACCTCGGGTGCAAATTTTAAAAACTCATCTAAGAAGAAACGGTTGCACTGATCATATAACACATCAGCCGCCAACAAGATATCAACTTGCTCAGCTTTATATAAGTCATCCAAATATTCAAGCTCAACATCATTCAATTCAGCATTGGCACGACACGCATCCAAACTAACTTGATCAATGTCACAACAAATGACACGTTTTGCCCCAGCCATTTTCGCCGCAATCGCAACTACGCCTGAACCTGCGCCAAAGTCTAAAACCACTTTGTCTTTCACATGATGCGGTTCAGCCAATAACCATTGTGACATTGCTAAACCTGATGCCCAACAGAAAATCCAATATGGAGTATCATTCCAAATTCGACGAATAACTTCATCATCTAGCTTATCGGTTGGAAAAACGGGTGGAATGAGCCAAAGTGAAATTGGTGTATCAGGCAATTGCTGTGCATGAAGTTCACAATGTGGAATCACATCATGTAAGGCTTTTAGTAAATGTTCAGGCGCTTTAGGAAATTGGAAAGTACAGCTCATTTAGATTCTTTTAATTGGTATTTATATCTTTCAGGAATCTTCCCTAACCCTCTTTAGAAAAAAAAGGCACTTCAATTTTAGATTTGAAGTTTATCCCCTACTGTGAAAAAGGAGGGTTAGGGAGGATTAAATTAACCTAGTGCTTTCTCAGCCGCTTCTACAGTTTGACGAATCAACGTTGTGATTGTCATTGGACCTACACCACCCGGTACTGGTGTGTAAGCTGAAGCAATTTCTTCAATACCAACAAGTTGAATATCGCCCACACCACCGCCATCACGTGGATGGAAACCAGCATCAACAACTACTGCACCAGGTTTAATCCAATCTTTTTGAATCAATTCAGCTTTACCCACTGCACCCACAATGATATCCGCTTGCTTCACAAAGCTAGCAAGGTCTTGTGTACGAGAGTGACAAATCGTTACAGTAGCATTCGCCTCGAGAAGCATAGCTGCCATTGGTTTACCCAAAATTGCAGATCGACCTACAACAACCGCATGCTTACCTTCGATTTCGATGTTGTTTTCTTTCAGAATCGTCATAATACCAGCAGGTGTCGCAGAACCGTAAGCCGCTTCACCCATTGCCATACGACCATAACCAAGGCAAGTAACACCATCCACATCTTTTTCAAGTGAGATCGCATCAAAACACGCTCGCTCATCAATTTGCGCAGGTACTGGATGTTGTAAAAGAATACCGTGAACATCAGGATTTGCATTGAGTTTTTCAATTTCAGCAAGCAATTGTTCTGTCGTCGTTTCTTTTGGTAGTTCAACTTTAAGTGAATCCATACCAACACGGCGGCATGCATTACCCTTCATACGCACATAAGTTGCAGATGCACCATCGTCACCTACTAAAATCGTCGCAAGAATTGGAGTACGTCCTGATTTTGCTTTTAACGCTTCTACGCGAGTTAACAAATCAGCCTCAATTTGTTTTGCCAATGCACGACCATCTAAAACTAATGCCACGGCACATCTCCCAAGTGTTGATATGAATCAATTTCGCACATTCTACATGAATATTTTAAATAATTTCCGTTATATGCTGTTTTTCTGCACATACGAATAAAAGCACTATTGTTTTTTTTTCAGAGCTTGTTAATATACGCATCAACAAGACATGGCGGGGTGGCAGAGTGGTCATGCAGCGGACTGCAACTCCGTGTACGCCGGTTCGATTCCGACCTCCGCCTCCATCTTGTTAAGCCCGAGTGGTGAAATCGGTAGACACAGGGGATTTAAAATCCCCCGCCCACAAAGCGTGCCAGTTCGAGTCTGGCCTCGGGCACCATTCTTCTAATAGAGAATAATGGTGTAAATAAAGAACCCAGCGTAAGCTGGTTTTTTTATGTCTGCATTTTCTTTAAACTCATCTGCTATAATCACTCATCTTCAGAATTTCATATTCAAATGAATCAAAATCAGCAAGTTGCTCAATATCTCCAAGAACTAAAACAACAATATCCTCAAGCGTTTAAAAAAAACTTCTTGCTCTATAGTCAGTTAAAGACCAAAGGGATTCTAGATGAGCGTAAAGAACTGATCCCGCTTGCACTTGCATTAATGATTTTCCTCCCTTGCTCATATTTGTTAACCCTTTTGCTTAAACAACACATTGTTTTTTTAGAAGGCTTTCAATCTGGCGGGAGTGCTGTGTTGTGTATCATGTTATTTTTTATGCTGATTACGCCAATCATCCTCAAACAGATCAAGCATAGTAGCATCTCAACTTACCAGCAACTTAAAAATACCCCATTCAAACTGACCATCCTCATTCTTTTACAAAGTTTAAATATCGCTTTTATGGAAAGTTGGTTCTTACAGGGAATTTTGTTTTATTTCGCTATGAATTTTGGTTTCGTTAAATTTTATAAAGAGAATTTATTCCGAGAAAATACTTCTAAAGAAAACTATTACTACATTCAAGAAATTCGTAGAGTGGCTTTCTGGAGTTATAAACAAAATTTTAAGCTTTACTTAAAACTAATCTTTTCATCCAAAAACTCAAAGCAGCATCAATTATTGATTGAACAAAAACAAAAAAATGCGCAACTTTATGTTCATTTGATGAACTATGAAAACAAATTGTGTATGCGCTACAAGCATACCGATATAGAAAAATATATCGATAGCATCATGTAGCGCTACGATCAACTTGCTTGCTGCATTACTTTAATTATATTCAAATTGGTATCATACATTGTTGAGTGCAATCTGAGTTGATCAACTTGATACTTCTGTGAATGAATATCTGTTAAAAACAACCAATCTGCACTCAATTGCGTAGAATCAAAGCTCAATTTTAAATAGCCTCGTTGATTCAAATTACAAAAGCTTAATTCATCAATCAATTGGATAAACACTTGTTCAAATTGTTGCATTAAGTTCTCAGGTAAATTGAGATATTTCTCCATACCTGGTGAAGAAACTGAACTTGTTGCTAATTCAATCCCCACCTTCTCACCATTTTGTTGATGTAATGCAGACTCCCACGCATTATGGGTATCTCCAGCCAACACAACAACTTTCTTCTGATACTGCTCATACAAAGCATAAACACGCTCACGCTCAGCATAATAACCATCCCAAGCGTCTAAATTATAAGGAATCACGGTTAGGATTCTTAATAATTCAGCGTCAGTTAAGCTCGGGTCACTATTTTTATAACGCAATTTAATCGCGACCAACTCCATCAGACGTTTTTGAGCTTCTATTAAAAAGTTGTCATCTACCATTCCACTTTTGGCAACATTTAATATTTGCAATACTTCAGCAGGTACCAACATTTTCGCCATCAATACTTGCTGACCCAATACATTCCATATTGCACGAGAACTCTGAAGACTATTCGCCAACCAATTTAACTGATCTATCCCTATTAGCTGTCGCTGCTCATTCAATAATGCCGCTCTAAATTGCTCAACATTTAGATTTTCACCATCCATAAATGGAGCAAAAGCCAGTTGCTCATCACGTGCCAACATACGTGTATCTAGCATATTAAGTTGAACTAAATCACCAAAATTAAACTGACGATAAATATGAAGAATATCGTTATTGCTTTTTTCGCGGATTGGCATCCACTCAAAATAAGCGGTTAGGGCTGCTGTTCTTCGTGCTACGAAATCTCCCTCTAAATCAGGTTGATGATTCTGCGCACCAGCTCTCCATGCATCATTTGTCAGCTCATGATCATCCCAAATCAGAATAAATGGATGACGTTGATGAACCGCTTGTAAATCAGGATCTGTTCGATATTTTGCATAACGTTTTCGATAATCTTCTAGACGGTAAATCTCGTTTTGATTATCCACATCGAGTGTTCTACCAAGCTTTTCGGCTTGTTCAGCTGCATACCCATCTTTGCCATATTCGTAAATATAGTCACCCAGATGCAGCACAGCATCCACGTCCTGCTTCGCAATTTCACGGTACACATAAAAATAACCAGCAGGATAATTTGAGCATGAGCATACCGCAAAGTTAACCGCATTGGACTTGGTTGCTAAGGTCTTCGTACGACCAATTGGAGAATGTATCTGCCCATATTTAAATCGGTAATAATAACGAGTATCGGCACTCAAATTAAGTACATCGACTTTCAAGCAAAAGTCTTTAGCAGCAGAAGTCTTGATTTTCCCCATCTGAACAATATTTGAAAAATTCTCATCAAGTGCAATTTCCCAATCTAATTCATATGTTGCCGCCACATCTGTAGGTGTTATTCGCGACCAAAGAATTATTCGATCCTGTAATGGATCTCCACTCGCCACTCCATGCAAAAAATCAACTTTATGCTCATTGCTGGTTTGACCATCGCCATTACATGCTGTAATCAGAACAGGCAGTGAAATCGCACCTAATCCAGCCAATGAATTTTTAATTAATGCGCGTCTTGAGATTTTATTTTTCATTTTATTTACGAATTGGCGAGTTATTTTAACTTCGAACTTAAACCGTATTTATGAAGCTAAAATTGCAATCAGATGACAATTTAATGTACAAATATCATAAACCATCGCCCCAAAATTTATATTTTTTAATCTAATAAATGCAATTTGATTGAAAAGAAAGCAAATAATACGATTTTCTCTTGCCAAGCTAAAAAGTGTCCTCTATTATTGCGCACATGCCCGAGTGGTGAAATCGGTAGACACAGGGGATTTAAAATCCCCCGCCCTCAAAGCGTGCCAGTTCGAGTCTGGCCTCGGGCACCATTCTTCTGATAGAGAATAATGGTGTAAATAAAGAACCCAGCGTAAGCTGGTTTTTTTATGCCTAGCGTTTAGCCACAACAATAACAACACAAAAAAATAGAGAGCGATTTACCACTCTCTATTTGAAACAAGTTCTTCCATTTCGATATCTAAGAATCCCTCTTCCTGAACGACCATCATCATTGCCTCAGCAATATAGTCTGCTGCTGCATCATCAAGAGAAGAATCAAGATCTTCGAACTGAGGTTTCATCTCATTAATTTCCGCCACAATATCATTAGCGATTTGATAAATCTCAGCATCGGAATTCACCTTAGATACCTTCTTTGAGAATTTTTCAATGAGTTGCTGAATTTCAGCCACGAGAATATCAGGATAATATTCATCGTCGAACATCGGGAGAAGTACATCATTCAACATATTAAAGCTCAAGTAATAGCATTAACAAAAACCGAGCTTATATAACACAAGCTAGACATTAAACCAACAATAAAAACGAGGAGTAAATCTCACTTTTAATCAAAGTATAACTAAGCTAATATTTTCATTGATGATTTTAACCGCCTTAAATCTGCCTTTAATTTAACTAACACTATTCATTGCTACCCAAATTTGAATAGCTTGCACCATTTCTTTTACATCATGTGCTCTGACCATACATGCTCCTTGCTGTATGCTTAACAGATGCCCCGTCACCGAACCCACTGCACGTTCATGGGCAGGTACACCACCTAAAGCTTCACCAATAAATCGCTTACGAGATAATGCAGAAAGCATTGGATAGCCCAACTCATTTAATTTATACAACTCTTTTAATAATTTCAGGTTTTGATGTGCATTTTTTGCAAATCCGAAACCCGGATCAATCATGATATTTTCAGGTTTAATTCCTGCATTTAATGCTGCATCTAATCGAGTTTGCAATTCTGAAATCACATCTAAAGTAATATCATCATATTGATCCAACTGGTTCATTGTGGTTGGCTCACCACGCATATGCATGATAATGACTGGAATATCTAATTCCGCAGCTGTTTCTAAAGCATGTGGCTTTGTTAATGCTCTGACATCATTCCAAATATGCGCTCCAGCTTTAACCGCCTTTTTAATCACTTCTGGTTGAGAAGTGTCGATTGAGATCACTACATTCAATTTTGACAACGCTTCAACGACCGGAACTACACGATCTACTTCATCTTGAACATCAACAGCAGATGCGCCAGGGCGAGTTGACTCACCACCTACATCAATAACACTCGCCCCTTCAGCAATCATTTGCTTTGCTCTCTCTAGTGCCGCCTCTACACTATTGTGTTTACCACCATCACTAAACGAATCTGGCGTTACATTTAACACACCCATTACATGAGGCTTTGACAAATCAAGTTCCAATGCACCACATTTAAGAATCTGATTAGGTAAAGAGATAAGTTGCATATTGATGTTCCTAGAAAATCTATTCACATGATATCAAGTAAAATTTAAACATGAGGGATAATTTCAACACAAAAAAAAGAGCCTCATAAGAGGCTCCTTCATTTTAGCTTGCTGGTAAAGGTGGAGGCGTTGAAGGACCATCTGTAGGGGTTACATCTACAATTGGATTCTCAGCCACATATACCTTAGGTGGTTGAGGTTCACGACCTTCCATAATGTCACGGATTTGATCACGATCAATCGTTTCCCACTCAAGCAAAGCTTTTACCATCGCATGGGCAATATCTTTATTATTTTCTAAGATATCACGTGCAACTTTGTACTGCTCATCTAGGATACGGCGAATTTCACGATCAACTTCAAGTTGAGTCGTTTCAGAAATAGTACGACCACCTAGACTACCCATAAATGACTGTTGAGCATCTTCTTCATAAACCATGACACCCATCTTGTCAGACATACCGTACTTAGTCACCATTGCACGCGCCATTTTTGTTGCACGTTCAAAGTCATTAGAAGCCCCAGTCGACATCTGATTAATGAAAATTTCTTCTGCAATACGACCACCAAACAGAATAGAAAGCTCATTCAACATTTTGTCTTTGTAATGACTGGTTTGATCAAACTCTGGAAGCTGCCAAGTTACACCTAATGCCCAACCACGTGGCATGATCGTGACTTTATGTACTGGGTCTGTGCCTGGAAGCATTTCAGCTACAATCGCATGACCTGCTTCATGATAAGCCGTTGCGCGACGCTCTTCTTCACGAAGAACCATTGATTTACGCTCTGGCCCCATATAAAGCTTATCTTTTGCATCTTCAAAGTCATGCATATCGACCGTATTTTTATTACGACGTGCAGCAAATAACGCAGCTTCATTGACTAAGTTTGCCAATTGCGCACCAGAGAACCCTGGAGTACCACGTGCCAATACTTTGACATCCACACCAGTCACTGAAGGTAATTTTTTCAAATGCACATTCAGGATTTGCTCACGACCTTTAATATCTGGAAGTCCAACCATCACTTGACGGTCGAAACGTCCTGGACGAAGTAAAGCTTTATCTAGCACGTCAGCACGGTTAGTCGCAGCAATAACGATGATACCTTCATTACCTTCGAAACCATCCATTTCTACCAACATCTGGTTCAAGGTTTGTTCACGCTCATCATGACCACCGCCAGTACCTGAACCACGATGACGACCCACCGCATCAATTTCATCAATGAAAATGATACACGGCGCATGGCGTTTCGCTTGCTCAAACATATCACGTACACGTGATGCACCAACACCAACGAACATTTCTACGAAGTCTGAACCTGAGATACTAAAGAATGGAACCTTAGCCTCTCCAGCAATCGCTTTCGCAAGTAAAGTTTTACCTGTACCCGGTGGACCTACCATCAGGACACCGCGAGGAATGCTCGCACCAAGACGCTTAAACTTTGTTGGATCTTTCAAGAAATCAACAATTTCAACGACTTCTTGTTTCGCTTCGTCACAACCCGCAACATCTGTGAAAGTGACTTTGATTTGGTCTTCTGAAAGCATTTTTGCTTTTGACTTACCAAAACTCATCGGGCCGTTTTTACCACCAGCACCGCCACCCATGTTGCGCATAAAGAACATGAATAACAAAATGATTAAAAGTACTGGAAAGCTTGCGATCAAAAGCTGCATCAATAAACCTTGACGTTGCGGAGCAGTGCCTTCAACAACGACATTATTTTTGATGAGATTCGGCATTAACTCAGGATCTTGAACCGCAGGACGAATACTCTCAAATGGAGAACCATTTACTTTTTCGCCACTAATTCGTTCACCGTCAATGGTAACTTGTTTAATTTGACCAGCATTAACCGCTGCAACAAATTCTGAATAGTTCAATGCAGCAGGCTTATCACGGTCACTAATGTTGCTGAAAATTAATATCAGCACACCAAGTATAACAAGCCATAAAACGGCATTCTTAAAGAGATCGCTCAAAGCTTTATTCCCATATCAATCTAATTTGATCATGCCCAAAATTGGGTGACCTTTAACAAAAAGCGAGTAAATCAATTTCGCAATAAAATATTCAAAAGGTACAAAATGCACATTTTTTAGCGACTTGGCAAGTCACTTTATTGCGATTTCTTTTTACGGCCCTGTCCAATTAAAAAAACTTCCTTCGAACGAGCACGCGAAGCAGCAGGCTTTGCAGTTTTTAATACTTCAAAACTGTCTACAACTTCCTTACGGAATTCGTCAAAACCAGTTCCTTGGAAAACTTTGACAACAAACTGTCCTTTCGGACCTAAAACTTTATTGGCAAAGTCTAATGCAAGTTCACACAAATAAATTTGTCGAGGTTGATCAACGGCCTTATTACCTGATGTATTGGGGGCCATATCTGAAATTACAACGTCTACAGTTCGTCCATTTAAAATATTTAACAATTTTTCGAAAACTTCCTCTTCTCGAAAGTCTCCTTGCAGGAACGTCACATCTGGAAGTGCATCCATTTCCAAAATATCTGATGCAATCACTAAACCTTTATCACCCACTAATTTTCCGGCGATTTGGGACCAGCTACCAGGTGCAGCACCAAGGTCCACGACAGTCATACCAGGTTTAATGATTTTGTATTTCTCTTGGATTTCAAGCAATTTATATGCAGCACGCGCACGATAACCTTCCTTTTGTGCTTTTTTCACAAACGGGTCATCTAAATGCTCTCTCATCCACGCACGACTACTTTTGGATAACTTCTGATTGGTAATGCGTGTTGCCATAACTCTTTAAATACACGTAATCATCTAACTTTTTATTGTACGTGAATTTTATCCCCCTTGCAGTATTCATCTGTATCTAATTCAAGATTATCGTTTATGTTTTTTTGATTTAAGTTGATCGATTATTTCTGAGAAACATAAGCGTTTGATCTCTTGATTTGCTATACTAAGTCGTTTTTAAAATTAGGTTATCTTTATGGCGGCTTTATCAATTCAGGAACGCAAACGTTTGCGTCAAATCGGACATGCACTTAACCCAGTGGTAATGTTAGGTGGTCAAGGTTTAACTGAAAATGTCATTGAAGAAACTCAACGTGCTTTAAATGATCATGAGTTAATTAAAGTAAAAATTGGCGGTGAAGATCGTGATGCTCGTGCAGCAGTCATTACTGAAATCGCCGAAGTCACTGGTGCAGAGGTTGTTCAAACCATTGGAAAGATTGCACTTTTATATAAGAAAGCGGCAAAACAAAATCCTAAACTTTCGAATCTTGTTCGCCACGCACATCTTTCTAATTAATTTGAGTTGCATTGAATGGCAAGTTACGAACTAAATTCTTTTGACCGTTACTTTGATATCTCCCTGGTTGGTGCAATTGAACAAGTGAGTCCATATACACTAAATGTGGGCTATTGGTTACGTGACCCAAATCAATACTTAGTCTATCCGGAAATTGTAGCTGGACATCCACGACGAGATTTTCTTTGGGAAGAAACCTGCTTTGAAATTTTCATTGGGGTGAAAGATCAGGACTTTTATCGTGAAGTCAATCTCTCCCCTTCTCAAGCTTGGCAAGCGTATCAATTTGAAGAGTATCGTTACCCTGAAGATATGCCACCTCAAGCAGCTTATGACATAGAACTGAATTCACTCAAAAAGACGCACTATGGTTTAAATGTGAGCCTTGATCTAACGGAGTTTATGTTAAAACATAAATTGAAATGGCAGGATATTTTTATTGGCTTATCCGCTGTATTAAACACATCGCAAGCTAAACATTATTATGCGATGCAGCATAGTAGTCCTGAGGCTGACTTCCATAACAAGCGCGATTGGTTGCATCAGTTTTAAAAAAAATAGTGAGATTTAATCTCACTATTTTTTTTACCCCAATATTTCAGTTCTATAGTTGTAGACTCTTCCCACCTCTTTTAGAGTTAAGTTTTATACAGCTGATCTCAACGTGTTATATCTAGTTATATTTGTAATTCCTGTTATTCATTTCTAATTTCAAAATTGTCCTTAATCACTTGAACAGCCCAATTTGCTCTTAAATATTTCTTCACAAACACCGAAGTAGCGTCAAATCTCTTTAAATTCGATCTCGGTTTAATTTTTAAAACCCAACATGCTAACTACCAATTTCATCTTTAAATAATTGAACCTACGCTTTTAACAAGCAATTCAATATTTACCTCTATTTTCCATATTTAATCAGTCCTTTCTAAAATACTTGTAAATTGACCTAATTAGTACTTTTTTCGAACTTTTAGGAAGCATTTGGAGCAACTTCAACATTTGTTCTATTTAACAAATCAGCTTTTCAGAAGCTTTGTTATTCTGTTTCAGAAACTTAGCTTATTAATTGTAAGTCTACATAAATTTTGATAAATCGTGATAAAACTTAACTTTTGAATTATTAAACAATTCTTACATTCTTAGACTTTTGTCCAAAGTTTAAAAAGCAGACTTTTAAACAAATTACAAGGTATATATCTGACGAATTCAGGTTTATTTACGTGGACTTTATCAAGGTGTTTGCGTATAATGCCGTGTTAAGTTCAAGCGAGCAGATGTAAGGAGGGTGGGTTTTAAAGTAGCCTTCCTTTTTTTTCGTCTACTCGCTTTTTTACAGCCTAAATTTCAGGAGCTTTGGTTTGAGCACCCCAGCAATTTTAGCCCTTGCCGATGGTACGATCTTTAAAGGAACGTCAATCGGTGCATCGGGTAGTACGACTGGTGAAGTCGTTTTCAACACTGCCATGACTGGCTATCAAGAAATTTTGACTGACCCAAGTTATGCACAACAGCTTGTTACGCTTACCTATCCACACATTGGTAACACAGGTTGTAATGATGAAGACGCTGAGTCAGGTCGAATTCATAAAGTATGGGCAAACGGATTGATCATTCGTGACCTACCTTTATTGCACAGCAACTTCCGATCTACGCAATCTTTAGGCGAATACTTAAAATCTCACAATGTTGTCGCTATCGCTGACATTGATACACGTAAACTGACACGTATTTTACGTGCTAAAGGTGCACAAAACGGTTGTATCTTAGCTGGTGAAAATATTACAGAAGAAGAAGCTTTAGAAAAAGCTCGTGCATTCGGCGGTCTGAATGGTTTAGACCTTGCGAAAGAATGCTGTGATCCAAACGGTTTCGAATGGACTGAAGGTTCTTGGAAATTAGGTCAAGGTTTCTCCCAACCAGAAGCAAAATTTCATGTTGTCGCATATGATTACGGTGTCAAAACCAACATCTTACGTATGCTCGCAGACCGCGGTTGTAAATTAACTGTTGTACCTGCACAAACTCCTGCTGAAAAAGTTCTTGCTCTAAATCCAGATGGCGTATTCTTATCGAATGGTCCTGGCGATCCTGCAGCATGTGACTATGCAATTGAAGCTGTAAAAACAATTGTTGAAGATGCTCGTAACGTACCTGTATTCGGTATTTGCTTGGGTCACCAAATTCTTGCTCTCGCTTCTGGCGCTAAAACGGTGAAAATGCCTCATGGTCACCATGGTGCGAACCATCCTGTACAAAACATCGAAGATGGTACAGTGATGATTACTTCTCAAAACCATGGCTTCGCAGTGGATGCAGAAACATTACCTGCAAACCTTAAAGCGACGCACAAATCATTGTTCGATCAAACTCTTCAAGGGATTCATCGTACAGATAAGCCTGCGTTTAGTTTCCAAGGTCACCCAGAAGCAAGCCCAGGTCCACATGACTGCGCACCATTGTTCGATCATTTCATCGAACTTATTGAAGCATCTAAGAAGTAATTGAGGAGCAAATAATGCCAAAGCGTACGGATATTAAAAGCATCTTAATTATTGGTGCTGGTCCAATTGTTATCGGTCAGGCGTGTGAGTTTGACTACTCAGGTGCACAAGCATGTAAAGCATTACGTGAAGAAGGTTACCGTGTAATTCTGGTAAACTCTAACCCTGCAACGATCATGACTGACCCTGCAATGGCAGATGCAACGTATATCGAGCCAATCACTTGGCAAACTGTTGCAGCGATCATTGAGAAAGAACGCCCAGACGCAGTTCTTCCAACAATGGGTGGTCAGACTGCATTGAACTGTGCCCTTGCCCTTGATGAGCATGGCATTTTAGAAAAATTCAATGTTGAATTGATTGGTGCAACGAAAGAAGCGATCGAAAAAGCGGAAGACCGTAAACTTTTCGACCAAGCAATGCGTAAAATTGGTCTTGAATGTCCAAAAGCAGCAATCGCTGAATCAATGGAAGAAGCTTTAGAAATTCAAGCACGTTTCGGCTTCCCAGTGATTATCCGTCCATCATTCACCATGGGTGGTTCAGGCGGTGGTATCGCATACAACAAAGAAGAATTCCTTGAAATCTGTGAACGCGGTTTCGATCTTTCTCCAACCAAACAATTATTGATCGATGAATCTTTAATTGGTTGGAAAGAATATGAGATGGAAGTTGTTCGTGACAAAAACGACAACTGTATCATCGTCTGTTCGATTGAAAACTTTGACCCAATGGGCGTACACACAGGTGACTCAATCACTGTTGCACCTGCACAAACATTAACAGATAAAGAATATCAGTTAATGCGTAATGCATCTTTAGCAGTGTTACGTGAGATTGGTGTAGAAACAGGTGGTTCTAACGTACAGTTTGGTATTTGTCCAAATACTGGCCGTATGGTTGTGATCGAGATGAACCCACGTGTATCTCGTTCTTCTGCATTGGCTTCAAAAGCAACTGGTTTCCCTATTGCGAAAATCGCTGCGAAATTAGCGGTTGGTTATACCCTTGATGAGCTTAAAAACGACATCACTGGCGGTACAACTCCAGCATCTTTCGAACCTGCGATTGACTACGTTGTAACTAAAGTTCCACGTTTCAACTTTGAGAAATTCCCACAAGCTGACGCAACTTTAACCACACAGATGAAATCTGTTGGTGAAGTGATGGCGATTGGTCGTAACTTCCAAGAGTCTATGAACAAAGCACTTCGTGGCCTTGAAGTGGGTGCAACTGGCTTTGATGAAAAAATCGAAGTGGGTGCTGAAGGCGCGCGTGAGAAAATCTTACAAGAACTTCGTGTTCCGGGTCCTGAGCGTATTTGGTATGTTGCTGATGCTTTCCGTCACGGCTTTACATTAGAAGATGTATTCCAAGCGACTAAGATCGACAAATGGTTCTTGATCCAAATCGAAGACATCATCAAAACAGAAAACCAAATCAAAACTTTAGGTTTTGGCGATCTAAATGCGGACAACATCCGTTCATTTAAACGTAAAGGTTTATCTGACCTTCGCATTGCGAACTTGATGGGTATTTCACAAAAACAATTCCGTAAACATCGTTGGAACTTGGGCGTAACCCCAGTTTACAAACGTGTAGATACTTGTGCTGCTGAGTTTGAATCAGACACAGCGTATATGTATTCAACTTACGATGACGAATGTGAATCAAACCCGTCTAGCAAAGACAAGATCATGGTGATCGGTGGTGGTCCTAACCGTATTGGTCAAGGTATCGAATTCGATTACTGCTGTGTACACGCGGCGCTTGCAATGCGTGAAGACGGTTATGAAACAATCATGGTGAACTGTAACCCTGAAACGGTTTCTACTGACTATGACACATCTGATCGCCTGTACTTCGAACCAATTACACTCGAAGATGTGTTAGAAATCGTACGTATTGAGAAGCCAAAAGGCATCATCGTACAGTACGGTGGTCAAACACCACTTAAATTGGCTCGTGCTTTAGAAGAAGCTGGTGCACCAATTATTGGTACATCTCCTGATGCGATTGACCGTGCAGAAGACCGTGAACGTTTCCAACAAATGATTCAACGTCTGCAACTTCGTCAACCAAACAACAGCATTGTAAAATCTGCTGAAGAAGGTATGGCTGAAGCAGCGAAAGTTGGCTATCCACTTGTAGTACGTCCATCATATGTACTTGGTGGTCGCGCGATGGAAATCGTATACAACGATGAAGAGTTACGTCGCTATTTACGTGATGCTGTTCAAGCTTCTAACGATGCCCCTGTTCTTCTTGACCGCTTCCTAGACGACGCGATCGAAGTTGACGTAGACTGCGTATCTGACGGTAAAGACGTGGTGATCGGCGGTATCATGCAGCACATCGAACAAGCAGGTATCCACTCAGGTGACTCTGCATGTTCGATCCCTCCTTACTCTCTTTCTAAAGAGATTCAGGACGAAATGCGCCGTCAAACTATCGCGATGGCGAAAGAGCTTGGTGTTGTTGGTTTAATGAACGTACAGTTTGCTGTTAAAGGCGAAGACGTTTACATCTTAGAAGTGAACCCACGTGCATCACGTACAGTTCCATTTGTATCTAAGTGTATCGGTGAGTCTTTAGCGAAAGTCGCTGCACGTTGTATGGCGGGTCAATCTTTAGAATCTCAAGGATTCACTACAGAGATTATCCCTGAGCACTTCTCTGTTAAAGAAGCAGTGTTCCCATTCAACAAGTTCCCTGGTGTTGATCCAATCCTTGGGCCTGAGATGAAATCTACAGGTGAAGTAATGGGTGTTGGTAAAACATTTGGTGAAGCGTTCTATAAAGCTGTATTAGGTGCAAATGAGCGTTTACCAGGTCTTCCAACGGAAGGTGAAGTTAAACATGCGTTCATCTCTGTACGTGATTCTGATAAACCACGTGCAGCTGGTATTGCAAAACAACTTGCTGACTTTGGCTTCAAAATACTTGCTACTGGTGGCACTTACGATGTCATCAAAGCGGCTGGTATTGAATGTGAACGTGTAAATAAAGTGACTGAAGGTCGTCCAAATATTGTGGACCGCTTGAAAAATGGCGAAATACACCTCATTATCAATACAACAGAAGGTAAACAAGCTCAGCAGGATTCGTTCTCAATCCGCCGTTCTGCACTTCAAGGTAAGGTCTATCATACGACTACCCTTAATGGTGCAGATGCAGTTTGCCAAGCTTTAGCAATCAAATTGCCAATGGATGTATATCGTTTGCAAGACTTACAAACAGTAGGTTAATACACTACCAAGAAGTCCCGCCACCTCTTGGTGGCGGGCTTTTTTTCATTTATAGACTTAGTATTTTTTCATACTTACTTTTTTGAGGGACAACTATGCAACGTTATCCTATGACACCTCAAGGCAAAGAAGCGCTTGAGAAAGAATTACACCAACTTAAAACTGTAGATCGTCCTCGTATTACAGCAGCGATTGCTGAAGCGCGTGAACACGGAGATCTTAAAGAAAACGCGGAATACCACGCTGCACGTGAGCAACAAGGTTTCTGTGAAGGCCGTATCCAAGATATCGAAGGAAAATTGGGTGCTGCACAAGTGATTGACGTTAAAGAACTTGAGCAAAATGGACGCGTTGTTTTTGGCGTGACTGTCACAATTGAAAATTTGGATACTGAAGAACGTAAAACGTATCAAATTGTTGGTGACGACGAAGCAGATTTTAAAATTAACAAAATATCTGTGAATTCCCCTATCGCGCGTGGTCTTTTGGGTAAAAATGAAGGCGATGAAGTTAAAATTACGACACCTCAAGGTGAAGTTGAATACGAAATTGTGAGCGTAGAATATCTTTAATTCTTGATATTTTAGGCTATAAACCCCTCTGATGAGGGGTTTTTTATTTTCATTTTAATTGATTCATTGTTTTTGCTAGATGCACTTTTCCAGCTTCATGAAGCTTCGTAATAACATTACGAAAATCTTTTTCCTCTCTATTTTGACTTAGTTTTGATTTAGCAATGATTCTTTCAATTTTAATTTCAAATACAACAAAATGGTTGAGCATTTCCATCAAGAAATCTTTTGGTGCATCTGCCATTTTCCAAGCATTTTTACCATTCGTGATACGTTCATGTTGTTGGGTGAGTTGACCTAATACTGCAAGTTTAGTTTTCTGATCATGATAAAACTGAATTTCACCATTAATGTGTACGACTTGATAATTCCAAGTAGGTACTTTTTTGTGATCTTCAAATTTTGAAGGATAATAATTCGGTGAAATATAAGCATCCTCTGCTTTAAAGATGCATAGTATTTGATTATTCAAAATCGAATGATTGAATAGTGTATTCTGCAATGAAACATGTCCTCTCAATGTTTGTTCATCTACTAATATGAGCGGGATATGTTCAGCAATTAACCCTGTTTGGGTCTGTGCGACCAAAGATGCAAGAGGATACTCCTTTATTATTCTATATATTTCTTCAGGTCTATCTTCTCTAAATTCTGTTTCAACAAACATAGCTTTTCCATTCTTCTAATGCTCAATGAATATAAAAGTTTTTATTCAGGATGTAAGTTTTAATTGGTATATAATGCCCTAAAATATTCTCCTTTTATTTCACCATGTCTGAAAAGCTGATCAACTCCCCTGTCAATCACTGGTGCGAATTCGAATTTATCTCTAAAACAGTCAAAAATCCGAATATTCATATTAAAGGCAATTACAGTTATTACTCAGCCTATTGGGATCAAGGTTTTGAGCGTTGTGTAGTGCGTTATCTACATGACAAACCTTCGACACCAGAAAAACCCATCGATCAGCTTTATATTGGCAATTTTGTCTGTTTTGGCGCTGAGTGTGTCATCATGATGGGTGGAAATCAGTTACACCGTACCGACTGGATTTCTGCATTTCCTTTTGATACGCGTAGTTTTGTGCCTGCTGGCGACACGGTCATTGGTGATGGTTGTTGGATTGGTAGTCGTGCCATGATTATGCAAGGGGTAAAACTTGGTGAAGGCGCAGTGGTGGCAACTGGTGCTGTCGTCACCAAAGAAGTGCCACCTTATGCAGTGGTGGGTGGCGTACCTGCGAAAATTATTAAATACCGCTTCCCAGAAGAAGATATAGAAAAACTGCTTTCCCTTAAACTTTATGATATGGATGAAAAGCAGTTTTTAAAAATGCGTGAGCAATTGCAGACGGATGATGTTGAATTATTGATAAAGTTCATAAATAAAGTTTAAAAATGATTCATTCAATAACATGGACCTCTGTCAATATCTTTGAGTCTACATCCTTACGGAAAGAAATTTTATATTTTTCACTAAAATTTCTTGAATATATATTTTCATAGGTCAGAAGTATGTTTCTAATACACACTGCACCTTGATCAAATAATTCCTCTTCTGCCTCACTCAATGCATCAGTAATATGAATATATTTTTTTTCACAGTAAGGTTTAATTATTGGAGCATAGTCAACATCTTTCTCTAAATCAGGAAATAATGTTAAATTTTTGGTAGGGTTATCTGTAGCATTAATAACTCTAAAATCTAAGCAGTGTTTATATGATTGTGCTTCAACAGTAAAAGTTATTGTAAGAATTGGCTTTACTGAATGATGTTTATCCTCAATCTCAAGACGCTGATATTCTGCTAGTAATTTTTGTTGTTCTACTGTTTCCTTCATTTCTTTTATTTGTAAGTTTAAGGCTTCACTAGTTTTTTGCAATTCAATCGCTTGTAATTTTAATGCTTCAGAATTCTGTTCAAGTCCTTTACCTTGTTGATAAAATCCTCTAACTAACCAAAAGAATGCGAGTGGTGCAAAAGCACCTGCGATAAAGTCACCAAACTCATTTAAATCTGTAGGTAAAATTCCATTATGAATTTTAAAATAAATAAAAATTAGCCAACCAATAGTCACAGCCCATGAAAGACAACTTCCAATATTTACTTTAATCCATTCAAAAAACTTCTTATTCATTAAATATAGAATTCAGTAGCTTATTTAAAAAAATCTTATCATTATTATTCTTAAAGACATAAAAAAACTCTCAATCGGAGTTGGTTTTTTTAGAATATCGAGTCTAAATTAAGACTAATACTTTTTTTAATTCTAAACATCAACTCCATACTCTATAGAGATGTTACGCCCCCTTAATTACATCTCTACCCATCACAATATTTTCAAATTTTTTGATTTATGAATCAGTTGATCAAATTTTTTCTCATAAGTCGTTACTATCTTATATCTCGAAAATTTTAAGATATTAAATCAAAAACAATAACTTAATACACAAAACCATAGTTTTACACTTGGTTTTATTTTGAACAATTAAGGTCTATGATGAACTTATACACTTTTAATTAAAACGGTTAAAAAAGGAAAACAACATGAGTTATCAAAATATCCTCGTTCCAGTGGATGGTTCAGAAGTAGCACTCAACGTCGTTCAGCATGCTGTTGAATTGGCTAAAGCATTTAATAGCAAAATTACTGTAGTTCAAGTGATGACACTCGATCCCTATATCGCAGCCGAATATCTCTCAGATGGGCAGTCAAATCTTTTAATTGAACGAGCACGAAAATTTATTGAAGATAACCTAGCTCAAGCTAAGGCAAAGTTTAATGAATATGGAGTAGACGTAGAGACAAAAATACTCGAAGGAGAAAGTATTCACCGTACCATAATGAAGTCAATTGATGAGCTTAATATTGATCTGATTGTTATCAGCTCGCACGGTCGCTCAGGATTCAAGAAATTAATTATGGGCAGTGTCGCACAAAGCCTCATCACTGAAGTCAATGTACCTGTTTTTGTCGTAAAGCAATAATAACTGATAGCTCCGTATATCGTCATACGGAGCTACTCGAACCATCCAAAAACCTTGAAATCTATTTTGCCATTGTTAAACACAACCCCCTCTTCAAGCAATCTAGCTTGCTGGCAATTAAAACCTTGATCATCCAAACGCTGATGACTAATTTTACCTTGTGCATTAATGACACGATGCCAAGGCAAGTCGCTACTCACATCTAATTGATTCAAAACACGACCAACCAAACGGGCATGTTTAGGCAGTCCTGACATCGCAGCAATTTGACCATAACTGGCTACTTTCCCATAAGGAATTTGTGATACTGTGGCCAAGATCAACTGTGCCATTTCCGCTGATACTGATCGATTCATCAATAATTGACCTATAGTTTATCGGATGATTGATTTGAGCAAATGCATTTCATAACAGACTCACTTAATCTAAATTTGCACAATAACAATACACAGAGAAATACAATGAAAAGGATATTTTCACACTTACTTGCTGCTTCAATTGCAGTCGGTACAATCTCTATTACATCGACGACTCAAGCCGCGCCAAGCAGTATAAATATACAAAATATTTTACAACAAGAACGTGCTTGGGCTGGACTGAATACCAAGCGCATTAAAGTCTCCGACATCGATTGGGCTTACAGTGAAGGTGGAACCAAAGGCAAACCAGTACTTATGCTTGTGCATGGTCTTGCAGGCAGTCGGGATAATTGGAACCGAGTCGCTCGCTATCTGACACCACATTATCACGTCATTATCCCTGATTTACCTGGACAAGGTGATAGTAAAGTAGCTGCAGATTTTGATTATTCAATTCCTAATCTGACAGAAAAATTACGTCGCTTTGCAGAAGCCATTCATGTTGATCAAAATCTAAATGTTGCCGGTCACTCCATGGGCGGAGCTGTAGCATTACTTTATGCTGCGCAGTATCCAATCGATACTAAATCATTACTACTCATTAACAGTGCAGGTGTATTTAAATCTGCCAATACCCCTTACTTAAAAGACCCAAATTTACTCAAAAATTTTATCGTTTCTAAACCTGGAGATTTTGATCGGTTATTTAAAATTGCTACGCAGCAACCTCCATTTATACCGAACGAACTGAAAGTCGAACAAGAAAAGCTCATGATATCCAATGTTACAAATAACACGAAACTCGTTGAGCAACTTATTCTCATGTCCAAATCATTTACACCTGAAACATTTGCGCTAGCGGCTCGTTCAATCGATCAACCAACACTCATCATTTGGGGAGATCGTGATCAAATTATTAATGTAGAAGCTGCAGCTGAACTGAAAGGATTACTGAAAAATGCTCAAGGGCCTATCATCTTAAAAGGTGTAGGTCATACACCAATATTGGAACAAGAACAAATCCTCGTACAACATTATTTAAATTTTCTTAATCTACTCAAATAAGTTATAGACAATGAATGGGACATTTTAAATGTCCCATTTTTTTTAATTCAAGAATAAAAAAAGAGGAACCGAAGTTCCTCTTTTTTACATTAGTCTATTAGAACAACAAGTGATTTTTGTTCAACAAGTCTTGAAGTGAAACATCAGTATTGTTGAAAGTAATTAAGTCAACCTTGTTATAAGTTGTACCTGCGCCATCACGATCAATACTTAACTTCGTATTGTTTCCGTCTTTCTCGACAAAAATGAATTTATCAATGTTTTGAGCAGTTGCACTATCAGATAACAACTCAGAAACATCAATCTTCACATTGCTGCCTAATTGGAAGTCATTGATTGTGTCAACACCGTTACCACCGTTATGGCTGTTGTCATTTAACACATTGAAGATCAACTTATCCAAACCTTTAGCAGAAACTGTTTCATTCAAGTAAGTAGAGTTGAACTTACCAGCTGTTTCATTCGCCAATGCATCAGCATCATTCGCGTTTGCTTCTGGTGTGAATTTGCTCCAAGCCAATGGTGTACCTGATTTAGAATCAATTTGAAGTACTAATTGCGCTGTATCAGACTTACCAGTTACAGGATCAGTAATCGTGTATTTAAATACATCCGTTTTACCAATCGCATTAAGGTTTGCATTTGGTTTGTAAGCGTATGTACCGTTTGCATCGATTGTTAATGTACCAAACTCACCTTTGATTGTTGTTGCACCATTAATCGCAACACCATTTACAGCTTTCACAAGAGCACCAGCAACTACAAGATCTTTACCATGTACAGGATCAAGATCAGTAATCACATTACCCTTCGCTTCAGTGATTGACTTCACTACAGGCGTTGTACTTGTATTAGTTTCTTTAATTACTAAATTAGTCTGTACATAACCTGGTAAAGAAGCAAGGTTACCATTACTCATTTCTATGCAATATTTACCTGCAGGTAAATCTTCTAAATTGATATGAGCAACTTCTCCAAATAAGCCGATGAAATCAAATAATCCTGCAGATTTATTATTGGCAATTGGTACCCACTTACCAGAACTATTTTGCTGGTAAAGAACAATTGATACTGAGTCTAATAATGTTCCCCATGATGCTGATTTTACTTGAAGCTGCACATCTGCAGTTTTGTTTGCACCAATTGTAAACTCTGTAGCACCACTTGTTTTACCAATCGCAAAACCGGCGAAGCCAATCAACCAATTATAAGAAATTGCATCTTTAATGAATTTCTCTGTAACAGGATACTCGTATTCAATACCAGCTTTAGCAACATTATCAATGGCATCCAACGGAATGTTTGGAGCAGTCACTTGACGTGGTGCAGATTCACCCGCTACATCCGAAGCGGTCACATATACATTTTGTCCATCGTTTAAACTTGGTATCAACTTAATTGAGTAGTTTCCATTGCTATCCGCAGTGGTTGTACCAATCACGTTGTTGTTTGCATCTTTTACTTTAACAGTTGATAAAGCTTGTGCAGTACCTGTTACTAATGAACCATCTGCATTAAATGTTGCCGTTGGCGCATCTGGAGGAGTCACATCCAAATCGAAGCCGATGCTTGATGAAGGACCGACATTTCCAGCTTCATCAATCGCTTTAGCTTCAACGATAATTGTACCTTCTGGTAAATTATTGTTGATTGGATATGTCCAATTACCATTTTGATCAGCAGGAACAAGTGCAGAATCAATAATTCGACCTGTAGAGTCCTTAATCACTAATTCGACAGTAGTATTCGCTTCAGCTTTACCTGTTAATACTGGTTTCAAGTCACTTGGATCTGTAATTGGATTAATAATCACAGCATCAGGAGCTTGAGTATCAACTGTTAATTGCTGAGTTTCAGTTTTTTTGTTCTTAGCTAAATCAGTAGATGTTACTTCAACTGTGTAATTTCCATCCGCTAAATCTCTTGGCGGTGTAAATGTCCAATTGCCTGAGCTATCTACAGAAGCTGGTGCATCTACAACAGTATTTCCATTCTTATCTTTAATCACGACTTGAACTTTAGAATATTGTTCAGTTGAACCAGAAATTGCTGGAGTAGTATCGTTTGTAGGATATAACTCTTCAACTGACAAATCAGGTGAAAGTGTATCTACACCAAATTTTAAAGAAACTGTACGGCTAGTATTACCAGCAGCATCACGTGCAGTGGCTACAAGTGTATATATACCATCTGCTAAAGGTTCTGCTGGTTTATAACTCCAACGGCCTGCAGACAACACTGCTAAACCACTAGATACCACAGCACCGTTAGCATCTTTAATCTCTACAGCAACCTCTTTAGGATTATTTACTGTATTACCACTAATCGTACGTTGTGGATCATTAGTATAATTAATACTTGGATCAACCGCCGTTACTTGAGATGCTGTTACTACTGGTTCAGCAATAAATAATGAGCGTGCAGCGAAAGCAGAGAATGCAGCAATTTGAGGCTCAGCAGCTAATGATACTGCCTGTACAGATGCAGCTTCACTCACATCCCATGCAGCTTCTTCATCATCCCAAGGATCGATATCTAACCAAGGATCATTATCATCTTCCCACGGATCAATATCGATATCTGGTGGTGTCAAGTCGATTACAAAATCTTGTTCAGTTGGATTACCTACGTTTCCAGCTTCATCTTTAGGAGTAGCTTCGATTTTGTAGTCACCTTCTTCCAACTCAGCTTCTGGTTTATACGACCATTTACCATCTTCTCCAACTTCAACAGTGGCCTTCTCTTCGAAGCCATCTGGACCGGTGATCACGATATCCACTAGCGAACCTTTCTCACCTGTTCCTGTAATTTCAGGTTGAGGATCATTCGATTCGAAATCATCACCACCAATTGGATCAATAGTAATGTCAGAAGGAGGTGTTGTATCAACTTCTAACTGTTCTTTAGAAGTATCACCTTTGTTACCCGCTTTATCAGTCGGAGTTACTTCAATATCGTAATGACCTTCTGGTAATTCTTCAGTCGGTGTATACGTCCAGTTACCTTCTGGATCAACTTCTGCTTTACCTTCAGAGACAATTTCACCGTCTTTGTCTTTGATCACAACATCAACTATCGCTCCTGGTTCTGTTTTACCAGTAATTTCAGGAGTGGTATCGTTTGTTGGCTTAAGCTCATCGATGGTTAATTCAGGCGCTACTGTGTCAACCTCGAAGCTTTCTGGCTGAGATTCACCTGTGTTACCTGCTTGATCTGTTGCTTTTGCAACTACGTCATATTCGCCATCTGCCAATTCAACTGATGGTGTGTATGTCCATGTGTCACCTGTAACTGTCGCTGGACCTTCTGCAACAACTTGACCGTCTTTGTCTTTAACAACGACATTTACTGTTGTTCCTGGTTCAGTTGTACCTGTGATTTCTGGTGTTGTATCGTTTGTATCCGCAATTGGATCAATCGTTACATCGGTATCAGATGGTGCAGTTGTATCTACAGTTAATTTGCCATCCGCAGTTTCAGTAGCAGTATTACCCACCGCATCTTTCGCTTCAGCTTTAACTGTATATTCACCTTCTGGTAATTCTTCAGTCGGTGTGAACGACCAGTTACCTTCTGGATCTACAGTCGCATCACCTGTTGCTACAGGGTTGCCATCTTTGTCTAAGATTTCAACTTTTACTGTTGCACCTGGCTCAGTCTTACCTGAGATTGTTGGTGTAGTATCGTTTGTTGGCTTAAGCTCATCGATGGTTAATTCAGGCGCTACTGTGTCAACCTCGAAGCTCTCTGGCTGAGATTCACCTGTGTTACCTGCTTGATCTGTTGCTTTTGCAACTACGTCATATTCGCCATCTGCCAATTCAACTGATGGTGTGT